>JANYKV010000056.1 GCA_025358055.1 Gemmatimonadota bacterium | reverse complement strand
CGGCGTACACGCTGGTGAGTTTTCTACTGAATCTTGGCGTCACCTACGGGCTGAGCCTGCTGCCGACGCTCACCCGCCTCGCCGATCGCGCCGCCCAAAACCCCTTGTATCAGTCGGCCCTTGTGTTCGCATTCGCGGCGGCGCTTCCGCTCGCAATCGGCGGCACGTTGTTGGCCCCGGGTATCATGGATCTCGTATTCGGACGGAGCTACCGGCCCGCCGGACTCGCCCTCGCCTTGCTCATCTGGTCGTTGGTGCCGGCCTTCTTTCGGAATGTGGCCCAGTCCGCGTTGGTGGCGGTCGGCGAAAGTCCACGGGTACTTCGGGCAACATTGATCTCCGCGGTGACCAACACCGTGCTCAATCTGGTGTTGATCCCTCCGTTTGGTATGGCGGGCGCAGCGATTTCCACGATCACCACGGAGGCGATTCGCACCGTTATCACCTTTCAGTACGCCTCGTTCGCCGGTTTTCGATTGCCAGCCCTATCCCGGGCGCTTCGCCCTCTTGGGTCCGCTGCGTGTATGTTCGTAGTTCTGCGGCTTGCAGCCGACCTTCCTCTGGTTGTGGAGATCGCGGCGGGGGGTCTCACGTTTCTGGCAGCGCTTACGGCCTTTGGTGGAGTTGTGTGGTCCCGACGAGGGTTGCCCGAATTCAAGTGCTGAGCCACGTGGGTTGTGCCTCAACATGATGCAAGTTTGCAACAGGTTGTCGGCTTCCAGACGGCAGAATCAGATGAGCGAGGGGCTCTTCTGGCGTGATTGTTGCCATTTGAGCTCGGATTGAATCCTCGACACATGCCTGTTTTGTCTTCGTCGCTCTGGTGCCGTAATCAGCCGTAATCAATGGATATTGTAGTTGAAAGGAAGCAACCCAATGCACCTCTTTTCTCTTGCCGCGCTGCTCTATGTCGGGCCCGATCAGCTGTTGCCCTTGGCCTCGATTTTTGGGGCGATCGGTGGCGCGATCATGATTTTTTGGCGCCAGGTCGTAGCGTTTTCTCGAAAAGTGGTTGGCTTTTTTCGACGTAAAGCGGGCGCCTGATTCCGCTTCTCGGTGCCCCGCCTCGCACGCGGGGTTCAATCAAAGCCACACTTCCCCGTCGCCCCCCGGGTGTTTCCCGCGCAATTGAACCCACCTCGAATCGCATAGCGGACCCCCGCGACCGGTGCCGAGTCCGATGGCATTTGGGTCGTCGAGGACCCTCCCAACACGCCACAAGGGCGAGCGGAAGTCCTGGATCTGTCGTGCCTGACGTACGGTGGATCACTGTATTGTTGTTTTGTTGCAACGGTGTTGCGTGATTGCAGCGTTTTGGTAAGGTTTGGAGGGGTGGACAAATGAACGTGCCAATGCCATCAAACGTCTCGACTGGCGTAATAATTGATCCTCCTTGGCCGCCTGTTCAGGGTCAGTGGTACCTTCGCGGCCGGCAATTAAGCGGAAGAAACAGGGTAATTCGCTCTCAGGAGAAGACCGGCGAGTGACCATTCCCATGGTGAATGCGCCTTCAGAGTCCAAGGCATTTCCGCTGCCAAGCTTGCGCTTTGCTGGTTGGCTTGCGCTCGTCACAGGTCTTGTCGAGGCAACCGTTCGAGCATTTGAGAAAGTGGTCTTGCACCGGACTATTCACACCAGTTTGCATGTCGTATGGATGGCTCCGCTGGCCAACCTCATGTGGATCGGGGTTCCTGGCTTGGCCCTCTGGGTTGGCAATCGTTGGTGGCCCCGGGTGGTGACGACGAGGGTCATCGTATTCTCCCTGACATTCATCGCTTTTGCAGCCCTGGTCAACCTCTATCCGAGCATGGGGTTCAAGGCGAATGTCATTTTGGCCATCGGATTGGCGGTGCGAACTTCCTCGATCATTGCAGACCGTGCGGAGGCGATGGCTGGCCTGGTCAACCGCAGCTTACGTTGGGTGGTTCTCCTGATCACGGTGCTTGGATGTGGTGCGGCCGCCTGGTCACCACTGAGGGAAGCCCGCTTGCTATCCCAGAGCGGCCTACCTAGCGCTGCCGTCGGAACGCCCAATGTCCTGCTCCTGGTGCTCGACACCGTGCGAGGGTTCAATCTCAGTCTCTATGGCTACCCGCGAGAGACGTCACCGTTTCTCACCCGTTATGCCAAAACGGGGGTGCGGTTCGACCGTGCGATCTCCACCGCGCCGTGGACCCTGCCATCCCATGGCAGCATGATGACGGGTCGGTTTGCCCACGAACTAGGCACCAGCAACATCAAGCCCCTCGACGAAACTTTTCCAACCCTGGCTGAGGAACTCTCCGCCCGAGGGTATGCGACTGGAGGGTTCGTCGCGAACCTTGCGTTTGCCTCGTACGAGATGGGGTTGGCCCGCGGCTTCATGCACTACGAAGACCATGTTGTCTCCCCCGGTGAAGTCGTGATGAGTTCGTCGATGGGCCGCTTGCTGCTCGATCGGAGCTCGCTCCGTGCTGTGCTCCGGTACTACAGCGATCCGAATCGTCGGAATGCAACTGAGGTTGACGCCGGCTTTCTCCGGTGGGCGGAGAAGATGGCGCAACGGAAGCGGCCATTTTTTGCGTTTCTCAATTACTTGGATGCCCATGCTCCGTACATCCCACCCGAGGGATATGAGCAGCGGTTCGCTCAGGGACCAAACCTCCAGTACCATCCAAGGTGGCTGGACCACACTTTTAGCGATGTGTCATCTGGGGAGATTCAGTGGGACCTGCAGCAGTATGACGCCACCCTCTCGTACTTAGATGACGAGATCAATCGTCTGCTGCAGGAGTTGGAACGGCTCGGGATCCTAGGGAACACCATTGTCGTTGTCACAGCGGATCACGGGGATCAATTCGGCGAACACCAACTGATATCCCATGGTAATAGCCTTTACCGACAGCTACTTCAGGTCCCCCTCATCATTTGTTACCCTGGGCGGATTCCTCACAGTGTGGTTGTAAACGATCTAGTGAGTCTCAGGGATATACCTGCCACTATTTTGGACCTGGCTGGGCTCGGTGGGAAGAGCCGGCTGCCTGGAGCCTCGCTTGCGCGGTTCTGGCGGCCGACCGGCGGAGCCGTCGACACGCCGATCATCGCTTCGGAGATCCTGACAGGGGGATCCGATGGACCATTCTCGGTCATCGCGGATGGGCGACACTATGTTCGATGGTTTCAAGGTCAGGAAGAGCTCTACGACATGAACGCGGATCCCACCGAGGTGAGAAATCTTGCCGCCGGGCAGGCCGCCGCGGAGTTACCGCGCTTTCGGGCGCTGCTCGACTCGATCGTGGGCCGGCCGGTGGCCCGGATTCGCCAGAATCCTCCGAAGGAGTAGAACCGGTGAGTCGTCTGGTACGACCGAGTCAACTGAACGAACGGGGAACGCATGGCATTCGGAGTGATGGAAGTGGGCTCGTTGTCGCGAGTTGGGCATCAGCGATTGCACATTGTGATCGGTGGGCACGTCGACCATGGCAAGAGCACGATCATCGGACGCCTCTTAGCCGACACCAATTCGCTGCCGGAAGGGAAACTCGAGCAGGTACGGGCCACGTGCGAGCGCACTGCCAAGCCGTTCGAGTATGCGTTCCTTCTCGATGCGTTGAAGGACGAGCAAGCGCAGGGGATCACCATTGACGCTGCCCGGGTGTTCTTCAAGACAGCGAAACGCGACTATATCATCATCGACGCTCCCGGACACATCGAGTTCTTGCGCAACATGATCACCGGCGCCTCGCGCGCGGAAGCCGCGCTTTTGGTCATCGACGCAAAAGAAGGAGTGCAGGAAAACTCACGTCGTCACGGGTACATGATGTCGATGCTGGGCATTCCTCGCGTCGCGGTGTTGGTCAACAAGATGGACTTGGTTGGGTACGATCAAGCCGTGTTCAATCGCATCGAATCGGAATATCGCGGTTTTCTAAAGAACCTCGAGATCCAACCCTCGTGTTTCGTGCCGGTTTCCGGTCGGGAAGGGGACAACATCGCCCACTCGACCGGTGCCATGCCATGGTATCACGGTCCGACGGTGCTGGACACCCTGGATGCCTTCCCTGCGGAGCCGCCTCCGGTGGACCGTCCGTTTCGAATGCCGGTGCAGGACGTGTACAAGTTCACCAAGCAAGGCGATGACCGGCGGATCGTGGCCGGGACGATCGAGACTGGGACTGTGCGCGTCGGCGACGAGGTGGTGTTCTACCCCTCCGGAAAGCGTACCAGAGTCAAAACAATCGAGGGATTCAATCGCGCGATGGTGACCCAAGCCGCCGCCGGTGAAGCGGCCGGCTTCACACTGGAGGAACAGATTTATGTCATGCGCGGCGAAATGGCCGCAATCGCCACCGAGCTGCGGCCTAAGGTCACGACTCGGCTCCGGGCGAGCGTGTTCTGGTTGGGCAAAGATCCTTTGGTCAAGAAAAAGGACTATGTCTTGAAGTTAGGGACCGCGCGAGTGACGATGCGTTTGGAAGAGATCCACCGCGTTATCGATGCCTCGGACCTTCGAACCGATGACCACAAGGCCAACATCGACCGCCATGAAGTGGCGGAATGTACCTTCAAACTCAATCAAGCCATCGCGTTCGACATCGCAACCGATCTCCCCGTTTCCAGCCGATTCGTGATCGTGGACGACTACGAAATTCGGGGAGGTGGGATCATCCGCGAGGCGCTGCCCGATAAGCAGACCTGGGTGCGAGATCGGGTGTTGCTCCGCAATTCCAAGTGGGAACCGAGCGCCATTCCATTGGAGCGCCGGGCCGAGCGCTATAGCCAGCGACCCACGCTGCTGTTGATCACGGGAGACCAGGACTCCGACCGGAAAAGTCTCGCTCGCGAGTTGGAGTCCCGTCTGTTCGACGACGGCAAGGTGGTCTACTTCCTTGGCATTGGGAACGTGTTGTATGGCGTCGACGCTGATATCGAGCGCAAAGGGGAAAACCGCCAAGAACACATCCGGCGTCTCGCCGAGGTGGCAAACCTCATGCTGGACGCGGGCGCCATACTTATCGTAACGGCCGCTCAGCTCACGCAGGAGGACCTCGAGCTGATCAAAACCAGCGTCGATCCCGACCGGATCGAAACGGTGTGGGCGGGAGATCAGATCACCACTGATATCAGCGTAGATCTCCACCTCTCTGATCAGGACCTCGGGTCGGAGGGCGTGGATCGGATCAAGTCTCTCATGCGAGACAAGGGGATCCTGTTCCGGCCATGGTAAACCCTGTGGAGCGGGAACCGATTCCTCTGACCTGGTCTTCCCTCGTGCGACTCTCGGCCATCGCGCGGGCGGCGGGCCGCGCGGCGATGGTTCACTATCGCACCGAGGTTCCGGTGGAGTACAAGGCCGATCGGAGTCCCGTAACCGCGGCAGACCACGCGGCCCATCGCGTCATCCTCGACGACCTCAGGGATTGGGACCCGCGGATTCCGATCGTCTCCGAGGAAGGAACCCTTCCAACCGAGGCGGAGCGGGAGGCATGGACGCACTTTTGGTTGGTGGATCCGTTGGATGGAACCAAGGAATTTCTCAGCGCGAACGGGGAGTTCACCGTCAACATCGCACTGATTCGCCGGGGCGAGCCGGTATTGGGTGTGATCGATGCCCCCGCGCTCGGCTTGTTGTACAGCGGAGGGCCAGGAATAGGCGCGTGGAAACGGGAAGGAAGCCAAGACCCGGTGCGCATCTACTCCCGCACCACCGACGGCGCATCGCCGTTGGTCGTGGCGGAGAGCCGTTCGCACCCGTCGGAGGATCTCGAGACTTACCTCACCACGATTAACGTGGCGCGGCGGGTTCAGGCCGGAAGTTCACTCAAGTTCTGCTGGCTGGCGGAGGGTAAGGCGGATGTCTACCCCCGCTTCGGTCCCACGATGGAATGGGATGTGGCGGCGGGCGATTGCATCTATCGCCACTCCGGCACCGATGGGACCAGGTCGTCTCCCCTGCGCTATAACAAACCCGGCTTCCGAAACGGGAGCTTTGTTCTGGGACCCGGCTGAGTTGGGAGATTTTTGCCTGGGACTTGCATGGACAGCGGATTATCGTAAATCATTTTACAGCATGGTGTTATGAAGAATCCGGTAACGCGGGATACACACTCTCGTTCGATCGCCAAGGCGGAATCTTGGGGGAAGGAGACCCCGTCGGCTGTGCTGTGGTTCACTGGACTGTCGGGTTCCGGGAAGAGCACGATCGCCCAATATGTTTTTGGGTACTTGGCGAAGGGTGGGTTTCGGGTCGAGTCGCTGGATGGCGACAGTATTCGAGACATCTTCCCCAATACCGGTTTCACCCGGAGTGAGCGCGAGGCGCACATCCAGCGCGTGGGGTTCTTGGCGAGCCGGCTCGAGCGCAACGGCGTGTTCGTTGTGGCCTCGCTCGTCTCGCCGTACGAGGCGTCACGTCAGTTTGTGCGCCGCCTGTGCAGTAATTTCATCGAGATCTACGTCGCGACGCCGCTCGAAGAGTGCGAGCGGCGTGATGTGAAAGGTCTCTATGCCAAGGCTCGGCGGGGCGAGATCCAACATTTCACGGGAATCGATGACCCGTATGAGCCGCCGGTGAATCCTGAACTCACCTTGGACACCACGAAGACGAACGTCGAAGACGCGGGGAACGCGATTCTCGCTCTATTGCAGAACCGGCTCGAGGGAGCAACCTGATGGACCATCTCGATCGACTCGAAGCCCGCAGCGTACATATCCTGCGGGAAGCTTACAGTAACTTTAAGAGCTTGTGCATGCTGTGGTCCATCGGAAAGGACTCCACGGTGCTGTTGTGGCTTTCCCGAAAAGCATTTTTCGGGCATGTCCCCTTTCCGCTGGTCCATGTCGACACGTCCTTCAAGATTCCCGAGATGATCACCTACCGCGACCGATTGGCTCTCGAGTGGAATCTGACGATGATCTACGGAGAAAATCGTGAAGCCTTGGAGCAGAAGCGTACCTTCCCCGATGGTGCCGTCGATCGGATCACCTGCTGCCGCTTGCTGAAAACTGAAGCCTTGAAGCACACCCTGAGTGGTGAATGGCCGAGGTACCGCTTGAATCACGGCACGCGGGAATACGAGATCGATCGGAATACGGAGGCCTACACCGGAGTGATTGTCGGGGCTCGCGCCGACGAGGAAGGCAGCCGGTCAAAGGAGCGGTATTTCTCCCCCCGTTCGGTTCAAAGCCAGTGGGACGTCGGGGATCAGCCTCCCGAGTTTTGGAACCAATACAAGACCGAGTTTGCCCCCGGAACGCACGTCCGGATCCACCCGTTGTTGGACTGGACCGAACTGAACATTTGGGAATACATCCAGCGAGAATCGATTCCGACGGTCTCCCTCTATTACAACCAAGGGGAGGGGACCCGGTATCGGTCGCTCGGGTGTGGGCCCTGCACCACTCGGGTCGACTCCGAGGCGCGAAGCGTCAGCGAAATCATCGTCGAGCTGTCCACCGGCAAGTTCGCGAACGTCGCGGAACGCGCCGGCCGGGCCCAGGACAAGGATGATGGCGGCGGTTTGGAGACGTTGCGCAAAGATGGGTACATGTAAACCGGTGCCGATCCAATCGATTTTGGTGCCGGTGCGAAACGATCTATCGCGACCCCTTCACGGAGCTCCTCATGGTTGACAACACCACCATTTCCACGGCAGCCCACTACTTACCGGCCGTTGTCATGGTCGTGTTCACCATCTATGCCGCCTATTGGGTCCTCGGCTTTGCCAAGTGGCCGAACCTGTCGTGGCGAGAGTCACTCCTCGATCGCTTGGGGACCGTGGACCTGGCGAGTCTCGGGGGGTTCCGTTTGGGAGGACTCGCCCTGGTCAGTCTGGTGAGCCTCTATCTAGAGCTCTTGTTGATTCGGTGGGTCTCCTCTGAAATTCGTATCTTTGCCTACTTCAAATCGCTGGTCCTGATCGCCTGCTTCCTTGGTTTCGGCCTGGGGTGTTATCTCACGCGATCGCGGATTCGCCTGGCCTACACGTTGGTCCCTCTGTTGGCCCTAGTCCTGATCATCGAGCTGCCCTGGGATGCGCTACGTCAACTGATCGCCGCCCTTTCGGACCTGATCGGGTTGTTGTCCGACGTCCACGTCTGGTACAGCAGCCATTTCGTCGGGAGCACGCTCGTTCGGGCGGCGGCCGCCGGGCTGGCGGTGGTAATGGTGATCACCTTGTTCGGGTTGGTCGCGATGACGTTCGTTCCGCTCGGTCAGCTGGTGGGCTGGTATTTGGAGAATGCCAAGAATGGCGTGCGGGCCTATTCGTTCAACGTGATCGCCAGCATCCTCGGCATCTGGCTTTATACCATATTGTGCTTCTTGTGGAGCCCTCCGCTGGTTTGGTTCAGCATTTTCGCGGTTGGTTTCGTGATTTATTTGTGGCCGCAGGCGAACCTTCGACGGGTGGCGGTCGGCTCGATGGTCGTGCTTCTGGGTCTCTTGAGCTGGGGTACCACGAAACATCAGTGGTGGGCACGGGACTTCAAGGGGTCGGTGACCATGCCCTTGCCGAATATGCGGGCCGGCGCTCCGATCAAGCTCTGGTCGCCCTACCAGAAGCTCTCACTCATCCCCCTGATGCTCGGGGACGACACCGTCCGCTACCTGGTGAACACGAACGATAGTTGGTACCAGCAGTGGGTGGATCTCCGGCCGGAGTCCGTGGCCAAGCACCCCGAACTGACCGCCGACCTGCCGGTGCAATATCACCAATACAACCTTCCGTACCGGTTTTATCAGAATCCGCCCAGCGTACTCATCGCTGGTGCCGGCGGCGGCAACGATGCGGCCGCAGCCATTCGAAACGGCGCCGGCCATGTGACGGCGGTCGAGATCGACCCCCTGATTCGGGCCTACGGGGAGCGCTACCATTTTGAGGCGCCATATCGATCCAACAAAGTGGACGTGGTGGTGGATGACGCCCGTGCCTTCATCCAGGGCGATCACCATCAGTACGACTTGATCGTGTTTTCAATCTTGGACTCGCACACGACCTCATCATACTACACGAACATCCGACTCGACAACTATGTGTATACGATCGAGTCGCTTCAGGCGGTGCGAAAGCTGCTCAAGCCGGACGGTATTTTCGTGATGTCGTTCAGCGGGGCGCGACCGTGGTTTGCCGGCCGACTTCATGACGTCGTGGCCAAGGCGTTCGACAAAGAGCCCGTCATGATTCAGAGTTCGAGTTACTTCTTCGTGGTTGGACTAGGCGATCGGGTCGAGCGGACCCTGGCGGGTGATTCCACGCTTCGCGCGTTCGTCGCCTCGCACTCCAATGTCGTCACCGAGTCGGCCGCGCCCACGACGGACGACTGGCCCTATCTCTATCAGCAAAATCGGGGTATTCCGACGATCGTGTGGGTTCTCTCGCTCGGCCTCCTCGCCGTGTGCTGGGGCACGTTCCGCAAATTGAAGCGATCCGGAGAGCCGTTCCATTGGCACTTCTTCTTCCTCGGCGCCGCCTTCATGCTCCTCGAGGTTCAAATCATCAGCAAGATTGCCTTGCTTTTCGGGACCACATGGGTGGTGAACTCCATTGTGATCACAACGCTTCTGGCGTTCATTCTGCTTTCAAACGTAGTGGTCGGGGCTCTTCCGCCAATTCCCCGTCTCGTGCCCTACGTCGGGCTGTTCGTCACTCTCGCGCTTGGATTCCTCATCCCCGCGAACGCTCTGTTCTACGAATCCGTGCTTCTGCGCGGCTTGGTAGCGTCGGCGCTGTACTGCTCACCCGTGTTCTTCGCCGGTCTGGTGTTCATCTCGAGCTTCCGCAAGATCGGGTTCCGGGCGGAAGCCTTTGGCGCCAATCTGTTGGGGTCGCTCGTCGGGGGGCTGCTCGAGTCGCTGTCGTATGCCACCGGAATTCGGGGGCTGGTGATCGTCGCGGCGGGGCTCTATGTGCTCTCCCTGCTTACAGCAGAGCCCAGCCGCTTGCAGGGCGCACTAAAGGAATCCGGCCAGCCTTCGTAGCCGGACCCGACTTCGGTCATTGCGAGACCCAGAAGAGTTCCAACTTCTGTCATTGCGAGGGTAGGCAGGACCCGGGGCAATCTGTCTGGGACGAGGGCATAGATTGAACATCGGCCTTTCAGGCCTCTTCGCAATGACGGAAGTTCAGCCCTTCGGGCATCCTCAATATGACAGAAAAGCGACGCGCGCAGCTGGACGGGACTCGATGTGGTCACGGCGTGCCGGTTAGGTAGCCGATCAGCTCGCCAAGGCTCCATGAGAGGAGAAGCGCAAAGGCCGCGGGAAGCGCAGTGAGGAGCCTCCCAACCGGCTGCCGCTTCGCGATCTGAGTTCTGATGATGCGCCCGATCAGAAGAAATGGAAGTGCCGGGGCGAGGGCCGCAAAGGCCAAACGTTTTGCCGTCGTTGTCTCCCGCCCGCGTGTGTAAGCGAAGAGCCGGCCCCAACCAATCCGTTCCGATAGACAACGGCGCAGGGTGAGGTCGCGCCGGCGTTGCTCCACAATGCAGGTCGACGCGAGATAGAGAGCCTCGCCGGATCGCTGAAGCGCCCAGTGCACCGTAGTTTCATGGTACCGTTCGGTCCAGAGCTCTCGGGTCTGTTCCAACGCGTTTCGCTTGTAACAAATATTCACGTCCGAAACATAGGCCCGGGGCCCGGCCGCAAAAGGCAGTTGATACCGGCCGAAGTCGCAGAAATACACCGCCCAGTTGAGCGGCCGATCGATTCCATTTTCAATAGCCCCGCCGATCACCGCGTTGGGTAAGGCGCGGTGGAGTTCGACGACCCGACGCGCCCAATCTGGACGGGGAATGCCGCGATCCTCGACTATGGCGACGAGTGGGGCCGTCGCGGCGCGCAATCCGGCGGACCTCCGGCGGTCAAAGAGCTCGTGCTGACCGGCCGCACTCCGGACCGGCCGCTGGGTCGCAATGGATCCAATGTCGAGAAACCGGCAGCTCGGGAACTGGCGTCGAAGAAGATCGATGCCCATGACGCTTGCATCATAGGGTACGAGAATTTCCAGGGCCGGGGCATCGACTTGGGAATGGAGCGATTCGAGGCACTCAGTAAGTGACGCCCCGGCATCGACCACCGTTACGAGGACGGACAGATCGGGGGCGAAAGTCGCTTCCATCATGGAATTGCCTCGGCGATGCGTACGGCGTTTGCCATCAGCGTGAACGTAAGGTTCTTCGCCGGCAAGAATGGAAACGCGGCCCCGTCGGCCACATAGAGGTTCAGGAATCCATTGACCCGACCGTTCGGCCGGCAGGTGTGCTCCGCCTCGGCCTCTTGCATAGGGAGGGTGCCCGTGTAGTGAACACTCCATCCCTTGGGAAGAATCCGAGTCATGCCCGGCGGTACGAAGCTGCCCATCGATCGCAATGCCCGCTTGACGGTCGCAATGGAGGAGTCGATCAGGTGAGCCTCCGCCGGATCGGACGCATATCTCAGAATGAGCCGAGATAGGCCGGACGTGGAATCGGGTTGGAGGGTGACGTGGCTATCCGAACGCCGAGAGTCATGGAGGTTGATGTTGGCCACTCCTAGGCCGGCGCGAAACGCCTGGAACAGCCGAAGCGACGTACGGAGATCCAGCGGGATACTCTGAACAATCGGATGAATCCCCGCTGCCTTGAGCGTCGTGATCTGGCCGTGAACATAGTGGGCCGGATTGGCTTGCGGCATACCGAAGGCAAGGTGGTGGAACTGGTAGCTGGACGAGGGAGCGTCCCGGCCGATCATCGCCGGGGTCAGGAATGGGATATGGATTTGGCGGTTATCCATAAGTCCCGGCAACGATCCCACGTGTCCGGTTTTTGCACGCAGCGATTCGAGGTAGATCTTTGAGGTGGGAAGCCCGCCCGCGGCGAGTACGAATACGTCCGCCTCGTGGCGCTCCGTGCCTTTGCCATCAATTGATGCGGCCTCGAATCCAGTGACATTGCCTCCAACATCGTAGTCGAACCGTTTGACCATGACTCCCGGGCGATAAGTGAACCCAGGATAGGTCGCGCACTCCGCGAGCGTCACGGACGGCCGATAAATGGCGTCATGCGGGCATCCCCAGAGACAGCGGCCCAACGAGGAACACTCTTTCCTTCCGCCATAGGCAACGCTCAGGGTTGCCACCCGGGAGCGGCCCAGGAAAAAACCGAGCCGTTGGTGCAGCTGCATCCGCTTCCGCGCGTAGACGCCAAGGAGGTGGCGCGAGTGAGAATCGAGGTCGAGGGGCGGAAGATACTCCGCGTCGAAAGGCATGAACTGAGCGAGATCGTCATGTTCGGCCGCGATGCCGATCCGGCGAGCAACCTCGAGGTAGTGTGGGCGTAGCTCCTCGTACCCAAAAGGGAACGCGGCCAGGTCGTCGTCCGTGAAGGGATAGACGCCGGCCGTCCACGCCTCGGCAAACCCTCCCCGCGCGAACGTGAAATGAGGATTGATAGCATCGGAGGAGACCGGAAACGTGGCGGGCCGGTGAAATACATACGATTTGCTGGGAGGATGCTGGTAGAACGATCCCTCGCCACCTTTCGGGTACGTCACGCCGTCCCATTGCGTGCCGAGAAAGTAGCGAACTGGATCGTCGAGTCCCGATTTCAGCCCGTCGAAGGTTGCATCGGGCAATGGCACCTTGGGTCGCTCGTATCCAACATCGAGCAAAAGGACTTGATGCCCCCGTTGCAGGGCCGTCAGGGCAAAGTGCACTCCGGACGCGCCGGAACCCACCACCGCGATCCTAGTCATGGGTATCTAATGAGGGGTGCTTCGGCATGACCAGCGTCGTGACCAGGTGCAGCGGTCCGAGAATGAGCAGCCCAGCAACGATAGCGGCAACGCCCGATGCAGTAGCCCCGCAGATCTTGGCAAGGACGGCAGTGCGCGAGCCGAGTGTCGCACGAGTGGTCGCGGCGGAGCTCGTGGGGGCATTCTCAAGGATAGCGAGGAGCAATACCAACTTTTGGCGGAGGACGCCGGAAGGAAGGAACCACCGTGCGTATGCATCGGCCAGCCGGACCCCTGCTTGGCCGGTGCGCGCAATGGTCAATAGCATCGGATCGAATTTCGTCGTCGTTCCGAGCCCTCGATACGGAATT
The DNA here is from genome assembly GCA_025358055.1 of Gemmatimonadota bacterium. Taxonomy (GTDB): domain Bacteria; phylum Gemmatimonadota; class Gemmatimonadetes; order Gemmatimonadales; family GWC2-71-9; genus JANYKV01. The sequence continues at coordinate 32,525 of JANYKV010000056.1, read as the reverse complement.
GTCGAATGTCCGTCGCGGTAACAGGCGCAGATGTAGGCGCTCGCCGTGGTGCCGATCAGGTACCGAGTGAAGACCGCGACTTCGCGATCGAGCAGCTCCGTTGCGATGGGTTCAGTCACGAGGGACACCTTCGGCGAGCATCGAGTCGAGCGACTGCATGCTCGATCTGAACGGGTCGGTGAGCCCGTGGGGAGCGGCTGTTCCAGCGTTGGCGAAGGTCGCGAGCTGCCCCGCGGTGAGGGGCAGAAGGGGGCCGAATACGGGCTCGAGAATGCCGAGCAGGAAACGAAGCGGCGCGAGAGGGAGTGTCAACAGTCTTGCGGTGGCTCCGCCCGGTCGGACGACCGCCCGGATTCGGAGGAGAAGCTCTCGGAGCGGCAGCACATCTGGGCCTCCCACCTCAATCGTATCGTTGGTCGGGTCTCCAGTTTGTACGACGAGCGCTATGACTCGAATGATGTCCTGGACCGCAATTGGCTGAACCGGTATTCGTGCCGGCCCAAACGAGAAGGGAACCGGGCCTCCGCTCAGTCGAGCTAAACCCACCAACACTGGGCTGGCCGCCCCAAATACCATTGTGGGCCGAAGGATGGTGTAGGGGACACCGGAACTCCGCACCAAATCCTCCGCGATACGCTTGGATTGGCCGTAAGGATAGTACCGCTGGTCTGGAAATCCCGCGGCAATCGAGCTGACAAAAATGAAATGCCGAACTCGCTGCCGGACCGCTGCGTCGAGAAGCCGGTGCGTCCCTTCCACGTTCACTTCTCGATACACACTCGCGCGGGCCTTTCCGGTCACTGCGGCGAGATGAACGATTGTCGTTTGGTCGTCCAGGCTCGAAAGATAAGTGGCCGAATCTCCCAGGGTGCCCGGGACAATCTGAACTAAGGAGCGCGCCATCTCGGGAGCGTGAGTGGCATCGCGGACGAGGCAGCGGAGTCTGGTCGATCCGGCGAGGACAGGAATGAGGCGGCTTCCGACGAAGCCCGTGCCGCCGGTGAGGAAAGTGGACTCCATGTTGCTCTGGGGGCGGCTAGAAACTGGCGCGCTTTGAAACGGTTCTCGCCTCGGGCTGTTTTCTTGCCAGAGGCTCCTGCCAGAGGGTCCATCGGACCCGGAATACTCCCTTGATGTCCTCCCATGCCGTTTTGACGATTTTCACCCGGCTGTCGTCATCTTCGATCCACCGCACGGGGATGTCTTTTACCCGGTAGCCGTGTTTCTCCGCCAACGTGAGCAATTCGGTATCGAAGAACCACGACTGATCCTTGACCGCGGGCACGATCTCTCGCACCGCCCGGCGGCTCACCGCCTTGAATCCGCATTGCGCATCACTGAACGAGGTCCACAAGACTGCTTTGACGAACAGGTTGTAGCATCGCGAAATGAAATCGCGTTTGAGCGACCGAGTGGTCTCTGAGCCCGCCATGAGTCGAGAGCCGGTGGCAACGTCATAGCCGTCCTCGAGAATCGCCTTGACCAATTTGGGAAGCGCAGCGAGTTCGGTGGACAGGTCCACGTCGGTGTAGGATACTACGTCCGCATCGCTCGAGGTCCAGGCGTGGCGCAATGCGCGACCACGTCCGCGCTGATCCAAGTGCAGGAACACGATGTCAGCGTAGCGTTCGGCCAGGCGGCGGCCGATCAGGTCCGTGCCGTCCGCGGACCCGTTGTCCACGATGACGACTCGCCAGTCCAATGGCATCTCGCGCTTCAGGAAGTCACGCACGGTCGCCACGCTCTTTTCGAGAACGTGCGCCTCGTTCAGCACCGGAATGACGAGGTCCAGGCGGGGTCGGCCCGCAGGCGTGCTTCCCTGAGTCTGGCTGGAATGGGTGAAAAAGCTCACAGTTACCCGTGCCTAGTGTTGTGCCCGGCCCACAACTCCGGAGAGCCGATCCGGAGGACGACGTGGGTCCTGGCTCCCGTACTCAACCGTAAGTGATTATAGATCAACAATATAAGCGTTGTCAATGTCAGTAAAAGGTGCAAGTTCAGTACCACGCCTCAGGCGGGTGGTGTGAACAAGCGAACCAAGGCGCGACCCGGACTCTGGACCTTCCAGATCGCATAAATCACCACCGCCCCGCACAGAAAGAAACCCGTTGGAGAAGCACCATGTTCCATCCAAGGCGCATACTGATTCGACATTTTCGACAGGGTCGTCAGCCACGGAAGCTGGGGTCCCTCGAGCATCACATGCTGCACGGAAGTCAGCACGCCTTTTTGGCTTCGCACCATTGCCATCGACCAATTGACCAGGACTTCCACAAACACGATCGCGAAAGCAATCCAGCGAGGGAGCCGGAAAAGGGCGGGCAAGCTCAGCAGGAAGAGGAATGGAATGATAGGCGCGAGATAGCGGATGCCGCTGATCCATTGAATGCGAGAATACTCGACCTGGCCGAAGAAAAGAATGAGGGCGAGGCACATAATGAGTAGCGTCCAGGTTTCCCGCCGGGGGAGCAATCGGTCCCGACCGGCGAGGAACGGCGCCGCCAGGCTGAGGAGGGCCAAAGGAGTTGTTATGAACAGCCCATACCGGGGATCAAACAGGAGTAATCCCAAGAGCTCCGGATTCAACCCGCCGACTCCTTGGTACCCAACATTGCTGCCGATGGCCGGTGGCATCCAGTGTTGCGGCGGGAGAAACGGATTGCCGAACGCGGCCCACTGGTAATACCACAGCAGGCAAATGGGCGCGATTGTGCCCGCGGCATACCAAAGTGAGCCTTTGATGGCTAGGGGCCAGGATCGCGAATCGCGCAGCCGCATCAAACCATAGAGGCCGAGTAGGCCCATCAGAATTGCGCCACTATAGTCGCAGAGGAATGCAGTTCCTGCCAACAGCCCCGCGAGGAAGTACCGGGCGGCGCCCGAGAGTTGGCTGCGATCGTCGGGGTTCCAGAGGAGCCAAAATGCCGCCAGGCAGAAGAAGCCGAGGACGAGGTTGTGGTTGAGGTAGCCGGTTCGGAGGAACACGGGTGTGCCGAACGCAAAGAGCAACGCGGAGCCGAGCGCCAGCGGATGGCCCACGCCACGGCGGGTCAGAATCCGGAGCATAAGGACGGACGCCCACGCCGACAAGGGGGCCATGCAGAACACGGTCGTAATAAAGCCCACGAGGCCGAAACGAATATCGAGGCCTCGCCGTCGCGCTTCGCGATAGAACCAGACCCGCGCTTGGCGGTCATCGCGATATACCGCGCTCGTGTCGCCGGCGGCTTTGCGCTTGGCCAGTTCCCGGGTGACCACGAAATCGACGGCCGGGCGCAAAAAGAAATAGGGAATCGCCGCGATCATCGAAATGCCCGGATTGGCACCGTGATGGACGCCGTGATCCTTGGTCCGAAAGATGTCCTCGTGAAGGCCCTCGTAGCTGTCCAAATTGAAAGTGTGTTGTTCCACGATCGTCAGCACCAGGTAGTGCTCGCGGAGGAAATCCGTCGCGTAGTGCATGACGAAAACGACCCAGCAGGTCAGAAATAGTCGAATCTGAAGGGATCGTGATGGCATGGTGTGCCTCGGCCGATACTGTCTTAGCGGGTGGGACGGCCGGGGGGATCGAGCTTGATCGCCGCACCCGTTTTGGTGCTCCGATACACAGCGTCGGCGATTTCAATCGCGCGCAGGCCCGAGAATCCATCGGCGAGGCTGCCCGACTCACCTCGGATCATTTTGCGAAAGTCCCCGAGTTCGGCCTGAAATGTGAGGAGCGTCGTCGATGTCCAGCCTTTCATTTTCTCCCGAACCATGATTTCCGGATACCACCACCGGCGGCGGCGCCGAGGGGCGCCCGGTTTGTCTTGGGTCACCAGAATGTTCGACATCGGTGCATACGATGCCCGAATCATTCCACGGTCACCATACGCATCGATGAAAAACCCATAGCCGCGCCATTCGGCCCACGTTACCTGATAGGTGATCGGGATTCCCGTCACGGTCTTGAACACGGCAACCGCGTTGTCCTCGGAGCCGTCCACATGCCAGATGTTATTCGTGGCGACCCCGTAGACCTCAGCGATCTCCCCGGCAGCGTATCGGGCAAGGTCGGTGAGATGAATGCCGACGTCCATCATGGCTCCGCCTCCCGATAGCGGAGACTTGTACATCCAATCCGCTCGAAAGTTGTGGAGGCCGTCATGGCCGCCGAAGATCCGCAGATGGTCCACAACTCCAATGGTGCCGTCGTCGATCGTCTTTTTGAGCAGCGCCACCGCAGGGAAGTAGCGGTGATTAAACCCAACAGCCAGGGTCTTTCCAGCCTTTTCAGCCGCGGCGAGGATGCGCCGGCAGGAGTCCAAGCTGTTGGAAAGCGGTTTCTCGCAGAGGACGTGAGCACCCGCCTGAAAGCATGCGAGAGCCTGTTCCTCATGGAGATGAACGGGAGAGCTGATGACCACGGCGTCCAGGCCTGTGAGCGCGACCAACTCACGCCACTCGGCCAGGGGTTTCGCTCCGCTCCCTCGAACGGCCTGCTCGGCCGCCGCGATCACCGGGTCCGCAACCGCGACCAGCTCAATGCCCCGAGTGCTCCGAATACTTTCCGCCCGCAGCTTTCCAATTACTCCGGCGCCGATTACTCCGAAACGCGTTGCCAAGACGTCAGTCCTTTCGAGTCGCAACTCATCGTTTTAGTCCTCGACGACGTGCGTCGCGAAGACGGTCCGGTATTCCAACCATTTGCCTCGATCAAACCCATTGGGCCCCAGGCAGTCGACCGCACCGTATGCCATGGCGAGGGCATGGTGGGTGTTGTCATGGGCGAACAGGCCTTGTCGCCCGAAGGTCAGGAGTCGAGGCATGGAGTCCGCCCAGGCATCGAGGGTCCCAAAGGGAACCTCATAGCCTTGGTGATAGATCGGGTACGCATGCGGGAGCCGCTTGGTGTGCACCATGACCGGGGCGCGCGGCAAGGGAATCCCAGCTTGCGCGAGGTCGTCCGCCACCAATTGTCCCAATTCCCGGTCGCTCATCTTCCACCACGGGTCTGATGGAGAGCAAGGCAGCTCGGCACAGAGCGTAGTGCTCCCCCGGGGTTCCGTCCTCGCCGCGTAGTTTTTCGGCTCGGAGAGGCGCGTGATGTGAATGTCCGCCCCGGGGAAATAGTGGGCATCGAACTCGGTGAATTGGTCAACGTCGAGTTCGAGATACACGAGGAGCATCGATCGATACTGGATCTTCGCTGCCGCCTCTGTGACGGCCGGCGGCACGCCGGTAGATACGGCTCGGGCGAGGATGCTGATCGGCAGAGTTGACCAGACTTCGTCGGCGAGGAGTTCGTCGCGCTGTCCCTCTCGCTCCACGACCACCCGCCACGGGTCCTCGTTGTGCAACGGCGGATGAAGCTGCGCCATGCGCCACCCCATGCGGAACTGGGCCCCGCGCTCCAGAGCGGCGTGGGCAAATGCTTCACTGATCTGGCCGAACCCTTGACGGGGATAGAAAAAGCGCCCCACGCCGGGTGGTTTGAACCCGGGTACCTGGTTCAACACTTTGCGGAGCAGCTTTCCAAAGGAGCCCGCCGAGACCCGCCGTCGAGCCTGAATCGCCGAGAGCCGTTCCGGAGCTTCGCCCCAGATCTTTCGACCGTAGGGGAAATAGAACTCATGACAGATAGTGGGCCCGAGATTGGCGAGCAGGACCGAAGCGAAACTCTCCCCGTCCTCCCGTCGGCGGCCGATCGCTTTGGCCACCATGTCGCGGATAGTGCCGACCGCAAATCCGCGGTCCAACCGAAGGAAAAGATCCGCCGGCTTGAGCGGGAAGTGAATCCATCTGCCCCGAAGGTGAATCCGTCCATGTCGGGGCCGATCGAGCAAGTCGTCGCCAAGGAGCGTGCGGATATCGGCCAGCAGGGCCGGATCGCAGGCGGGATGGAGTCGGTGGCTTCCATAGTCCAACCGCTGGCCATGCACTTCGAAGCTGCCGGCGTTTCCCCCCGGCACCTGGCCCTGTTCGATGACCGTCACTCGGGCACGATCGAGTCGGCGGAGCTGGAACGCGGCGCCCACGCCGGCCGGTCCGGCACCGAGGATGACGACGTGTGGTTCAGCCATGCGTCACCGGCGTCGCGGTTACTCCCGAAGAGGCGCGCGCCCGTTGCCGCCGCCGACCCAGGACGAACCAGACCCCGCCGCCGATCAAGCCACCCGCGATCAGTACCGTCTGCCACAGCAGAGAGCACACGACCCCGACCGCGGCCGGGACGCCAAACGGGAGCAGCAACGCAGCGAGGCTGGCTTCGCGTACCGCGAGTCCGCCGAGACTAATCGGCATGAGGCTCGCCACCTTGGCGAGCGGCCAGACGAGAAACCAGACTCCCAGACTCACCGTGATGCCGATCGAGCGGCCCAACCAGGCGTTAAGGAGGACGAAACAGCTCTGAATGGCGAGGGAGAGAAGCAGGCCCCAAAGCGCGGTGGACGGGTCCCGGCGGAGCCTGCGAAGCGCCACGAGGCTTCTTCCAACCGGGCGTCGCAGACGGCGCGGCCACGACGCGATGGGTCGCCGAAGGATCATGGGCAGGAACGCAACGAGCATCCCCACTCCCACCACCAGCGATACGCTGAGGACGCGTGCGCCCCATCCGGGGAGTGAGTTCCGAGCGGTGAGCCCGCCCGCAGTGACGAGAAGAGCCAGGGCTGTGATGTCGGTGACTCGATCCATCACTCCGCCCCAGAGCGCCGCTTCAGGGCGTCGGGTGAACTTCCCCGCCAACCCGAGCCGGAGCAGGTCTCCGCCGACTATGCTCGGCAAACAGAGGTTGGCAAACAGGCCGGCTGAGTAGCAGAGGGCCGCGTCAACCGCCGCGAGGCGCGCGCGCCCGGCGTTCACAAACAGCCGCCATTTAACGACCCCGAAACCGTGGCCGACGACGAAGCCCGCTAAGACGCCCGTCCAGACGGGGGCTGGAAGGCGCATAACCGCGCCCCGGACCTGTTGCCAGGGGAGCAGCACAAAGAGCAGTGCGAGCAATCCGATGCTGACTGCTACTTTGACCCAAGGCTTCACCGGCGCATCCCCAGGCGCGAGTTCTGGTCGGCAAGCAGCCCAACCGACCAGATGATCAGCGGGCCGACAATCGCGAGGATCGCGCTTTCCGTGAGATGCCGAACCGTGACGTCGTACACCAGTTTCCCAATACCCGCCACGGCCATGATCGCCCCGAGCGGAATGAAGACCTTGAGCGGGTTAAAGAAAACAATGGTGCGGAGAATCAGAAGGGTGAAGTCGTATGCGTGGCGGGGCCGGATTTTCGACTGTCCGAGTCGCGCAAGATAGTTGATGGCCACGTACTCCACCGAATGAGCGTTGCAGGCCGCGGCGAGGGTGATGGTGGTCGTGAAAGAGAATCCATCGGGCAGCAAATGCTCGTAGCGTCGAACCAGGTCTTTCCGCATCAGCCGCAATCCTGAGTTGATGTCGGGGAGACGCTGGCCCGCCAGATAACTCGCGAGGACCCGGAGGAACCATTTTGCCGGCCGCCGGACCAACGGGACCTGCACCGTCTCGCCCGTGCGGGCCCCGACGACCATCGCATTCACGTCACCTTTCGCGAGCAACGCGGGGATTGACTCCGTCGGATACGTCCCGTCCGCATCGGTGATCAGAATCCAACCGTACTGTGCCGAACGAATGCCGAGCTTGAGGGCAGCCCCGTATCCCCGATTCTTCCGCCGCCGGAGAACCCGGATGCCAGCCGAGGCCGCGGCGTCGGCGGTCCCGTCGGAGGAGCCGTCGTCCACGACGAGGATCTCGTAGGTCCATCCCGATGCTCGCATGACAGCATCGACGCTCCGAATCTGGTCGGCAACGTGGGCTGCTTCATTGAATGCCGGGATGACGATGGATACCTCGTGAGCGAGCGCGCGCTCGCCGTCTTCGAGGACGTCCTCGATGTTGCCGGAGGGAGGTAACGGGTTCATTGAGTACTCATCACGGTGATGTCTCCGCCGCCTACGGTCCCTCGGAAGTTGGCGGCTTGACGATAACGTTGCTGTACATGGGCCCAGAGGTCGGGTGCGACTTCCGCGAGCCGGGTCGGAAAAGTGTACAGTATCCAGGTGCGGGCGTGGCTGTGCTCGATAGCCTCGAGGCCGGCCACGTCGGTCACCTCGGACCACGGACGCCTGTAGTACTGCGAATACGGATAGCGGGTGAGATCCACCGTCACCACCGCATCCTCCGGCCGGTGGGCCCCGTCCACGAACATTGCCGCACTCTCGAAATCCTGCTTTGGCGCGTAGGCGCGGGGGATCGTGCTGGCGCTCGCGGCGATTATCCCGACCCATCCAACGGTCGCGAGCGCGACACCCAAGTGGCCCGGGAGCAAGTGGGCCAAGGCGAAGCCCCCACGGATCACGATGAGGATCGCGAATCCAGAAGCAAAGAAGAAGAATCTGGGCCAGAGATTGTGGTGGAGCACGATCAATCCGAGCGCACTCACTAGAACGGGGAACACCATGACTCCAACGGCCACCGGCGAACGGCGCCAGATGCTCCAGACGCCGGCCAGGCCGATGAGGGCTCCACCAAAGGCTGCGACCAGTCCGCCCGGCACGCCTTGGTTGAGGCCACGCAGCGATTCCGCGACGAACCAGGCCGGGTTTTTCCATGTGGTGACTGTTCCGGTCGAGGCCGGGTGGAGAATCGGGCCAGGAATTTGGGGCAACACAAGGGAATACAACAACAACGTGAGCGTGATTGCGAGCGCCAACGCCGCGGCCGGATACCAGATCGACGGCGCGTTTCGATTGCCTCGGCGCGCGCGCCACACCCAGAGCAGCCACACACTGCCGTGGGCGGCGACGACGAAGAGCGCGGTGATATGGGTATACGCCGCGAAGGCGCTGGCCAGGGCGTATCCCACCACATAGCCCCAGGGCGCGCGGTACCTGCGGTCCAAGAGACAGAGGAAAAGCGCGGATGACATCAATGTCCAAAGCAGGAGGCCGGTATACCCTCGCGCGTTTTGGGAGAACCAGACATGATGATACGAGAAGGTCAGTAGTCCGGTCGCGAGGAGCGCTTCCCGGGCGCCGAGGACCAGGCGGCCGAACCACCAAAGGGCGGCCAGGCTTGCGATCCCCAGTGCGGCTGACGGAAGGCGCAAAGCCCGGGCACTTTCCCCGAACAACGCGAACGACCCTCGCGCCAAGAGGGAGTAGAACATGTGCTGGTTCTGGCTGTCGTACGTGGTCACGAGCGTTCCGATTGGAAGTCGCACATAGTCGACCAGGGTCTGAATCTCATCGAACCAGAGCCCATCGCCCAAGTCGTGCATCCTGACCGCCGCGCCAACGAGGAGGAGTCCGGCGAGGCTCGCGATCTCCCATACAGCAATTCGAGAGTGCGCCGAAAGGGCCCCCTCATCGGGTCGGACCGGTGAGGGCCCACCTCCGTGTCGCATGATCCACAGCGCAACGCCGCAATGCATGAGCAACAGCCCCTTGAGGATCCAGACGCCACGGATCACCTGGGCCGTCGCGTGATGCACCGGGCCAACAATCCAGTCGGCAGCCCAGTGCACCGGCAGGGCCAAGGCGATCAGGCCAAGCGCGCATATGGCTGAAAGGACCCACTTCCGCATCCCGGGACTCCGATCGCGATCTTCAAGAGAGACCGCGAGTTAGTGCAAGGCGCATTCCACTCGAGAGTCTTGGCAGGTACTGAAAAATGCGAGAAGTGTTGCGTTTACGCAACAGTATTGGTCTTGACGGGCTGTGGTAGGCAATCGTTCGGCACCTGCCTACGGTTGGCCCGCGGGATGGGAGCAGTCATAGAGGTATGCCGTGCGGCCCGGCGGTCGCTCAAAGGTGTCGATCAGACCGCATTGCCGGAGGAATTCCTCGAACAATGGGCGGTCTATCCGACTGAAAAAGGACGGCACGGGTCTCGGCTCCCAGTGGGCGATCTCGAGTCCGACCTTAGGCTGCATATCAAGGTCGCCAAGCCGAGGGACATCGAGCAGAAAGAGACTGTCGCGTTGAGCGCGCAGATCGGCCAGAATTTGGCTCGGCGATCGATCCGAAATGTGGAAGCCATTCGTGTAGCGAGTGGGGTTGGGACGGCTCAGCCAGTAGTTGAACCCTTCGGATCGGGGGTAGGCCAAAAGCGGGCGGTGGTGATCGGGGTCACGCCGATCCATGGCCGCGGCGATTTGGGCGAACTGGGCCGCGTCCGCCCTCGGCCACCGAGGCTGCCCCCGAGCTGTGTTCGCGCGATCAAGGGCGCCATGACGGGTGAAATGGCCTGGCACGAAGTACCAGTAAATCGCGAGGCCAATGAGCGCAAAGAGCTTGAGCAATCGGTGAATGCCACGGATAGGGGCATCTCTGCCCGCGAGGAGCTGCAATGCCAACACGTAAGTGGGGACTTCGAGCAGGACCTGGTACCAATCGACGTGTTCGAAGAGTCGTCGGGCCCGTGCGGCGAGGCAGAGGAGCAACAGAAAAAGGACCATGTTGCGCGTTCGGCCGGACTCGAGTCGGCGCCACTGCGCCAGGACGAGACCAAGGACAAACAACGGCAGCAGGATGGGGAGCACGTGGAGCTGGATCTCGTAAAGAAGCCAAGAAGTCGACGCACGGAGCGGCGAGTTATGGAAGCGAGTGACGTAGCTGAGGAGAAACTGTTCCGATGTCGTCGGACTGGGGGGAAGCCCATGCGCCGTCACCTGCACGGTCGTTCGAACGGACATCACCAGGAATCCTATTGTCGCAATGGCTCCGCATCCTAGCGCCATCCACCCGAACCGCCGCCACGCGGGGCGCCGAGCCTCCGCGGTCAACCCACCGACGAGGGCGAGAATGAAGCTGGAGGCAATGACTTCCACCGTGAGCCGTTCCCAGGAGGGATAGCTCCGGGCCCACAGTTCGGTGGCCAGCCCGTAGCCCAGCAGAACCTGGCCCAAGTTGGCGAATCCGCCGACGGGAAGGATCGTGCCGAGTGCCACTCCGATCGGGAGTAGGAACGCAAGGAACAGCACGAAAACGGAGCGCCGGGTTGACGCGTTCGGGGATCGGATGAGGACCGACGCGGCGACTGCGACGAGGAACATGGCAGGCGCCCAGACGTCCTGCTTGGCTATGATGCAGGCTCCAGCCAGGAGCCCAACTGCGCTAGTGGACCAGAGCCGGGGGGTCTCCCAGTTATGGAGTCCGATCGCCAACGCGAGTAGGAGGAAAAGCGGACCGATGAGTGCGCCGGGGGTGTACATCCCCAGCGGAAGCGGGACCGAGCTGAAGCATGCGGCACCGGTCGCGAGAAAAAATGTCGCGACCGCGGTGGGAAGGATGGTGCTCCGATCGAGCAACGCACGCAATAGCTGCACGTAGACCACAAACAACAGCAGCGTGAGCCCGCTGGCGAAGGCCCAGACGTACCTTGCCTCCGGACCCACCAGCTTCGCCACGGACCCCAACATCCAAATGGGCAGCGGGGGGAAGGTCCAGACGAAGTCGAGGTAGGGCTGCTGACCTCGCGCCATACGCTCGGTCTCCCCCAGCCAGCGACTATGGTCCCCCAGCGGTCCACCTGAATAGCCCCACACGTGAAAGATGTGGGCGGCCGCTAAACCCACCACCACCAGTGTGGCGATGCCGATTTGGCGGTTCGCCAAGTTGCGCGCCGCCGCGTCCCGGGGTGCGACGTCGGCTACTCGATCCGGCGCAAGAGGCATAAATCGGCGACACATGAGGAAAGCTGATAGTGCTGAGCCAGAGCGGTCTTCACGCGCTCGCGAGCAGGGAAACTGGTCGTGTCCCGGAGCGCCGGGAGAATGAGAGGGTGATCCAATCGGCCCAGCAGCAGGTCAAGTGTCACCTCGCTGGTCGGTCGTGCCAGGTTCGATGTCGTGACCACGACGAATCGAACCGGGTGAGGTCCCGAGAAAGTGTTGAGGACCTCGGTCCATCTCGCATCCGACGCATATCGTTTCGTGTAGAGTCCGACCGGGTACTCGTAGCGGACCGCGGCGAGACGATGCGCGAGGCTGAGCATGCCGGGGGAATTCCAGTCCGTGAAGGCCAGGATCCGCTCGTCGGGAGTTGTCAGGCTATCGAGCAGGCTCGCGACGTTCACCATCGGCGGAGCCGTGGATCGATCGCCTTTGGGGAGCCTAGCGATCCGTGCGAGAGGTGGTCCGAGCATGAGGACGAGAGCGACCACACCCCAGATCCGCGCATTGTTCGTCCGGGCGCGCCATGCGAGCGTGAAAATCCACGCGGCGCCAAGCGCCAAGACGGGCAGCAGCGGATAGGCATGGTGGACGTAAGCTCCATTGGAAATCAGCAGCACCCCTTCAGCGAGGAGGCCTATCGGGATCACATACTCCACCGGCTGGAGAACCAACTCCCACCGATCGCGGACCCAGCTGCGTCGCAGCAGCATGGCCATTCCGACCGCGACGGCACCGAGATACACTGGAAGTGCGCCGATGGACCACAGCACTTTGGCGGAGCGGACACTGAGTTTCAAGAGACCACTGTCCTGCACGAGGAGGGCCCCCCGCACCTTGTTGAACCCGAATACGGCGTCCAGCATGGGGTGCAAGGCGCCGACAAGTCCGAAGGTGATCCCGAAGGCGGCGAGGGGAATGACAAATCCGGCAAGCGCCCAGGTGAGGGATCGCCCGAGAGTGCGAACCGTCGGCTTTGGTTGATGGACTAGGACTATTAGCGCGCCGAGAAAGAGCCCGTTCAATGCATTCGGCTTCGTGCAGAATGAGAGGCCGGCAGCCAAGCCAAACGCTCCACAGGCTAGGCCGCGCAGCCGGCCCGCGCGATTGGCCGCGATCGCAAAGAAGATCGATGCCATAGTGCAGAGCCCAATCGCGGAGCCGACTGTGCTCATGTGTCCGAAATCCGGGGAGCGCTGAGTCCAAAGCAAAACGCTGGCGCACAAGGCTACAGCCCCACCCGAGCCGCCCCAGAGCAATGTGGCCGTTCCCGCCGCAAAAACTGCCGTCGCCAGACCCAATACCATCTCTTGGATTACCAGGAACCCCGGCGCGGTCCCGAACAGGCCGGTTCGCAGCATGGTCACAAGATAGGTGACCGGGCCCTTGTGGTCCCAAGCGTCACGATAGGGCCAATCCCCTTGGCTCCAGGCCCAGCCGACGTAAGTGTAGATCCCTTCGTCCGTCACATAGTCTCGACCGTGGTCGGCGCGCCAGTACATGGCGAGGGCGAACACGACGACGCCAACAGCCAAGATCCACACCCATTGGGCGAGCGGGGCCCGCTCCGGCTGGGGAAAGACCGACCGCCACACCACAGGCCGCATTGCTCGCGGAGGGTTTGCTTCAGGGCGCTGAAGGGAGGCGCGGAGCTCCCGAACCGTCGTCAATACCTTCGGGAGGCGTTGGCGAATGTTCACGGGAGTGGGTCTGGTCTCCGCGATGTCAATCCATACTTCTCTGATCCGGAGGCCGAGCCGCCAGGCGATCAAGACGATTTCGGTTTGAAAGACTTCGTCCGTCGTGATGGCGAGCCGGCACAGACGTTTCGCTACGCCGGCCTCAATGCTCTTGAGCCCATGCGTGTCGGCGCCGGGGTATCCCGTGGCCGTCCGAATGATCCAGTTGTACAGCCTCGTGAGTGCCCGTCGCTTGAAAGGCCGTCGATCCGAAGAGTCCGGATGGGGCTTGGCTGCGAGGACAAAATCGGTGCGGCCGGCCCCGAGCGCGTCCGCGCATCGCACCACGAACTCCACGTCGAGACAATCACATTCGAGGATGGTGAGGTGCGAGCCACGGCTTTCCATCATGCCATACCGAATGGCCTCACCGTAGCTGCCTCGCCCGAGCGTCAGGACCCGGAGTGTTCCGGGATATTTTGCGGCCAACGCTTCACAAACCGCGGAGGTCCCGTCGTTCGACCCATTCTCGACCAGGATGATTTCGTTGAGCACTCCGGGGAGTCGCGGAGTCGCCGCGGCGATGAACGCCTCAACCGAGGCCGCGAGATGCTCGGCCTCGTTGTGCACCGGGATGATGATGTCGAGCTTCATGACAGGACTCGATTCACCGCGGCCACTGCCGTTGCCATCGAGTCCTCCATGCTCAGATAGTCCCACAACCCGTAGCGCCCGATGGGGGTAATCTCCGACCGCCCCAACCGAGCGAGGATTCGTTCCACCAGCTGATCTCGGGAGGGTGTGTGGTGGACATACGAACAGGGTACGATGTGGGTCACCGAACAGACAATGGCACTGCTTTGCACCCAGCCCAAGCTCTCAAGAGCATGGATCACACGAGGCTGGACATCACGCGCGATATTGGCACGCGACAATTCGTATGGGGTCAGGCCTACCTCGACATACAGCGACGCGTAGCCGGGGGGACACATCCCGGGGCTGATATTGGAGTAGAACCCAACCCGATAGAATGGGAGCGAGCGATCTGCCACATAGATCCAATGCGCATCTCTCAACTCTTGCGGTGGGGCACCCCGAACTCCCAGGTTGAAGCTGATCAGGGCGCCATGGCTCAAATCCGCCGCTAGGCTTCTGAGTTCCGGGTCCAGGCAAAGGGCGCACAGTTGCTTGAGCGGTATGCTCGAGAAGAGGTGGTCCCAGGAAAACCGCGCACCCAGGCTCGTTCGCAACGTGCGATGGGCGAGGTCGATCTCCACTATTTCGGCCAAGAGTCGCGGTTCGGCGATACCCTGGGCCAGGCCGCTAACGAGACGCTCGATCCCGCCAATCTTCGGATACCAAAATCTCGAGTTGTATTCCTCGGTCGGTGGCGCGGCAGGGTCGAAGCCGGCTCGAACCCTTTCCTCATCCGGCGGCGGAAAAAATCGCTTCACCGCCTTGAAGGAAAGACGGTCCAGAGACGTGGCCATCGTTCGTTCATTTTGCGGAATGAGAAAGGCGTCGGCAAGGTATTGCCCGAATCCCGAAATGACGAATTCCCGGAAACTCGGCGCATGATCCGTTGGCAACGCAGGGCGCGTGTTGTAGGACGCGATGGCTTCAAACCGGACGTCCGGCCGTAGAGCGCCAATGTGGTATTGGACCGGGGCCGGAATCAGATCCTGCCCCATGAGGCAAAACGACCGCCGGTCAATCCGGGCCCAGTCCTCGTCTTGGAGTCCCGCGAACGGAATTTGGCTTGGGCGATCGACCTGAGCGAGGTGGAGGAGATGCCCGGTGTAATCGAAGCAGAAGTCGCCCACCTTAACCGATCGGGTCAATCCCCCGAGCGATGGGCTTCCTTCCAAAAGGAGCGGATCGAGCCCACGCTCTTGCAGGCTCCGAGCGGCGACCAAACCCGAAATGCCGGCCCCGAGGACCAGCAGTTCTTTTCGGGCAACGGACCCCACCATTCACCTCGATTCGTATTGCTGGGTGAGTTAGGAACAATCGGCTGCGGTCTCGGTCAGTATCGCGGCAATTCGGTCTGCGGTATTGCCCGACCCATACACCGGAGCTGGCGGTGCGCGCCGGGCATCCAAATTTCTCACTGCTGAGAGTATAGCCTCGGGGTCCGTCCCAACCAAACAATTCCATCCCGCGGTGACCGTTTCGAGCCACTCCGTTTCAGTTCGTAACGTAATGCACGGCACCCCGAGATAGTAGGCTTCTTTCTGAATGCCTCCCGAATCGGTGAGCACTCCGCGGCTCGCCGCCAACAATTGCAGCATATCGAGGTACCCCACGGGATCCAGCACGCGCACGTTGGGGCCCGGTGTAAGGCCGAAGGCCGCGAGCTGCTTCCGGGTTCGGGGGTGGACTGGAAACACGATCGGGCGGTCCAACCGATTGATGGCGTCCATCAGTGCGGAAAGGTTCTCGATGCGGTCGGTGTTGTCGGCCCGATGGATCGTGCAGAGGTAAAACTCCCCCGGGGTGCATCCGGCCGCGTCCGGATAGCGGCTGACCGCGGCGGCTCGTGGCCGATTTCTGAGGACCGCATCGTACATGATGTCGCCGACAACATGAACGCCACGGGTGATCCCCTCCCTCGCGAGTTGTTGCCGAGATAGGTCGGACGGCGCGAAGAGCAACGACGAGAGATGGTCCGCCACGATGCGGTTGATTTCTTCGGGCATCGTTCGGTTGAAGCTGCGGAGGCCGGCCTCGACATGGGCGACGGGAATATGGAGTTTGGCCGCGGCGAGCGCACCGGCCAGGGTGGAATTCGTGTCGCCGTAAACGATGACGGTGTCCGGTTGTTCCGCCAGCAGCACGCGCTCGATTGCTTCCAGCATTGCGCCGGTCTGGGCACCATGGAGGCCGCCGCCTATCCCCAGGTGATAGTCCGGTGCGGGAAGGGCCAACTCCTTGAAGAACACGTCCGACATGCTCGCGTCATAGTGCTGGCCGGTGTGAACGAGGACGTCCCGAACCCGGGTCGCCAGCGCGGCGCGAAGTGGCGCGGCTTTGATGAATTGGGGCCGGGCCCCGACGATCGTGACGAACTTCCTCACTGCCTCAGCTCCGTTCCGCGCCGTACGATCACAGTTCCAACGGCAAAGCGACTCGGCGACCATCGCGGGCTGAGAGGTAGATTGCGATCAAAATCTCCAAGGAGTGCAGCCCTTCGCGCCCATCGGTGTCTGGAAGGGCCTCTCCGCGGAGGGATTCAATGACGTTGTTGTAGTAGCTCGGGTGACCGTGCCCGTACACCGAGGTCGTGGCATAGCTGGCGTCTTTCACCCGCGCGTCGTCTTCGTCCGGCTCGGCGAACTCCCAATGGTCAATTTGGTTGACCGCTACGCCACCGACCCGGACCGTTCCCTTCTCCCCGATGATTGTGATCGACCCTTCGAAGTTCTTGGGATGGGTAAGCATGGTTACGTTCATCGTGCCCAAGGCGCCGGTGCGCCAACGGATCGCGGCGACTCCGGTGTCCTCGACTTGGATATGCCGGGCCAGGGTGGACGTATACGCTTGTACGCTCTCGACCGGGCCGATCAACCAATCGAGAAGGTCGACGTAGTGACTCGCCTGATTCATGAACGCGCCGCCGTCGAACTCCCAGGTGCCTCGCCACGAGGCGCTATCGTAGTACTCTTGCGGCCGGCTCCAAAACACGTTGAGCGTCACCAAGTAGATCTTGCCGAACCGGCGCTTTTCCATGGCCCGCTTGAGAAGCTGGAGTGTGGCGTTTCGGCGGTTCTGTTTCACCACGAACAGATGAACTCCGGCTTGGTCGCAGGCCTGCACCATCCGTTTGCCGTCCCGCCACCTGGTCGCCATCGGCTTCTCCGTCATGACGTGGCACCCGGCATCCGCGACCCGGATGGCTTGCTCGGCATGCAGTCCGCTGGGTGTCGCGAGGATGACCACGTCGGGGGACGTGCCGGCCAAGAGTCGGTGGAGTGACGGGAAACCGGGCGCCCCGGTGCGCCCTTCGGCGGCAGCAAGCGCCGTGGGATTCGTATCGCAGACGGCGATGAGTTCGGCGCGATCGGCGTGCTTCTCGAGCGCGTCAAAGTGGTTCGCGCTGATCCGGCCGCAGCCGACCAGGGCGAAGCGGATCTTCCGATCCTTGATGAACGGCTTGGTCATGAACATCGGCGTCGGAATGGGATCGCCTCCGGGTGAATGATCCGGCTGAGTAAGGGCTAGCGGGTGGGACCGAGCTGGCTGTGCCCGGCCGAATCTATGAGGCCTAGTTCGCCCCCGCCAGATGAAACGGGGTCCGCGGTGGCTACGAACTCTCCGCGACCCTCCAAATAGAAGCCCAGACCAATCAGGCTGAGCAGGGCGGAGGTCAATCGCCACGCCATTAGCACTTCCGGTCCACCGGTGAGGCCGACTAGGCCGAAGAGTTTCCCGAAGGCCGCCTCACCAACACCCAAGCCGCCCGGAGTGAGTGGGACGGTGTTCACCAAGAAGCCAACCGGGATGAGAATGCTCATCGTCCAACTGAACCCATGTGGGTTCGTGGCGGCCGCCAGCAGCAACATTATGCCGACGCTCATGGTGTGGGCCACGAGGGAGATCACGACCGCCCACCCGAGTGTCACCGCGTGGCGTTGGTACATCCTAACCGAATCCACCATGCGCTCAAGCGTGGCTCCGAAGGGCAGCCGGGCAAACGCCCAACGCGCCAATCGACTCGAGCGGACGGGGCCGGAGAATACCACCAGCAACCCCACCGACAGAATGAGGAGCATCAGTGCTGCGCCGGCTAACAGTGCGCGAACCACTGGGAACTGGCGAACCAACCCCATAAAGAACACTGAGGCGAGGAGGGGCCAGAGCAGCAGCGCGAAGAGCCCTGCCACCCGATCCAACAAGAGAATGGTCGTGATTTCAGTTCGCCGTCCCTTGTTGTCGCGCGCGGCGTAGTAGATCCGAACCAAGTCGCCGCCCGCCGACCCCGGGAGGCACATATTGAAGAACAAGCCGATGAGAAGGAGGCGAAGGGATCCGCCCAGCGAAAGCGCCATGCCGGTCGGGCGCATGAGGACGCAGAGGCGCCAGGCGGTGACGACGGTTCCGGTGAGCTGCAGCGCGATGGCGCAGAGAGTCAACGGCCAGAAGGTCACTAGCCCGCCCAGGGCGGACCATTTGAGTACACCCGACCGCGTGAGGAACACGACGAGCCCCAAGCCAACGACGATCCGGAGAGTCGTGAAGAGGACGCGACGCCGCGGCGCCATCAATGGTCGCTCCGCAATGTCGCGGCTGGGATTCGCTCGAAGATGCGGATGGGTGGATTCACGTCCGGGTGGTCCAACTCAGGCCGACCGACCCAGGGAAGCAATCGCTCGGTTTGAAACAGTCCCGCGAGCCGATAGCCCGCCCGACCAGTCTGGAGTGCTTCGTACACGGCCGGGGGACATGTAGCGCTGTAGGGATAGCTTCCTTGGTTGGTGTAGTCGGGTTGAATAAGAATGAATCTCGGCTGCCGCTGGGCCCAACCCGCGAGAATCTCCTCGGCCGCCGCGGAGTCGACGCGGGCGCGCTTCATTGCCCCTTCGTACGGAGTCGCGGGCGCGGAGACCACACTGACGGCGAGTCCTGGATTCTTCTGTGCCGGTCCAAAGTATTCGACCCGGTCCCCTGGATGCGTCTCGTGGTCGAGCCAACGCGTTGCCGTGTAATGGGAATCGGCCACCATTGCATAGGTAAGGTCGACCCCCCGGCCGAGCCCAAGCAGCAATCCGACGGAGGCCAGAGCGGCGGATCCCCAGCGAATCACACCGTTGCTTGCGTTCCAGCCCAGGGTCACCGCCCGCGCCGCAAAGAAGGACAGGGTGAAGGCGACCGGCATCATATAGCGGAGCTGGGCAATTCTTGCGGACAGGAACAGTACGGCGATATACGTCAGCGCGGGCAGAAGAAAGAGTGCTTGGGTTTTTTCCTTGCGGAGGGTGGCGACAATACCAGCGCCGGCGAGCAGAAGGCCCGGCAAGGTCATCGAGTCCATGAGCAGGCTAGCGAGGCGCCCAACAAGGGCGACGTGTCCACTCCATGTGAAGGGATAGGTCGTCACGAACGCGACCTCCCCGACCCGGCTCTCCGCCACCCGGCCTCGCATAAAGGCGATATGGGCGAAGAAACGCTCATGATCCACCAAGAGACCGCTGCCGAGGCCAAAAGCGACGAACGCTGCGAGCGCGGTCAGAGCCGGTGTTCGCCAGAAGCTCCAACTGCCGAGTCGGGCGGAGCCGCCGAGCCGACCCCATTGGAGCGGGAACAAGAAGAACGGCAAGCTGAGAAAGGAGGCAACGCTCGGTTCTTTGGTGCCCAAGGCGAACCCAACCCCAGCGCCGAGAACGATCGCGAGTGGCGCGGTCAACGGACCGACCATGACGCGCGCGGTCGCCGCAAGGGCCACGGCGGTGAAGCAGAGGACCGCCATGTCTACGTTGCCGGTCCGGGCATAGAAGAACATCGGGAACGAGGTCATCGCGAACAGCGCGGCCAGGGTGCCGGTCTGAGAACCCCAAAGCACCCGACCGGCATCAAAGGCGGAGAGCACCACGACCAGCGCCATGAGTACCGAGAGGAAATGGCCGATCCCCGCGAGGACGCGCAGGGAGGTCACTGGGTTCGCCAGTCCAAACGGATAGGTAGCACTCGGTCGGGAAAAGCTCCCCGTGGCCCAGAGAAACCCTAGGTACGGCGAGTAGGCGCCGGCAACGAGGAACGGATGCATGAGCGGATAGCCCAGATTCCGATCCGGCTTCGGGTGGATGATGTTATGAATTTCGGCGAGCGGGCCGAGCGGGGTTACGTCGTCCACACCCCAGGATTGCACTCGGTCCGCGGCCGTGGCCCGGGGCGTGCCCCACCAAAACCCAGGAGCATAGAGCATCAGGGCGACGAGACCAAGCGCCATCATGCTACGCCGTACGTTCTTCACTGGAGGGTATGACCTTCCGCGGGCTGCGGCCGCCTGCCGCTCCCCGTGTCGTGGGGCATTGAGGGACGATCGCCATCGATAAAAGCACGGAACCAGAGCTCTAGGCACAGTACGCCCCAGAGCTGACGGCCGAACCCTCGTTCATGACTGATGAGTCGCTCAATTCCGTCCATCTGGTAGACGCCGCGCTGCCGGGCGCGGGTGCTCAACAGAGTATCTGCAAGAAAGTCCCGGATTGGGCCCCGCGCCCACTCCGCAAGCGGCACCGGGAATCCCATCTTGTCCCGGCGCTCGAAGACGACTTGCGGTAGCAGTTGGCGCACCGCCTCCCGGAAGACACGCTTGGTATCGCCGCCCTTGAACCGCGTGGTCGGTGGCATGCGCGTGACCAGTTCGAGTATTCGATGGTCCAACAGCGGCACGCGCGACTCGAGCGACACGCTCATGCTGGTGCGATCCTCGACCTGCAACAGCGCCGGGAGCAGCGTCTTGAGGTCGAAATTGGTCATTTTGTTGAAATAGCTCTTGGTCGCGGGATTATTGAAGACCGCGGAGAAGCTCTCGAACATTCGGCCCTGGCTTCCGGCGTTCCAGGCATCTCGCGTGATGAGCGTTTCCGCATCTTCAATCCGGCTGACCAGGCGGAAATACCGCCGGTCCATTTCTTCGAACAGCCCCTCACGCCAAAAACTCTGAAGCAGTGGGCGATACTGCTGGAGAAGCGGCAGGTTGGGCATGATGCTGTCCCAAGTGACGAGGTGCTTTTCGTCTTCTTGGGTGCCGAAGATCACTCCTTTGAGGCACTGCTCGAGGTATGCGACTAGGTAGCGGGCGTACCCGCCGAAAATCTCGTCGCCGCCCTGTCCTCCCAGCACCACCTTCACATGTTGGCGCGCCAGCTTGGACACTGCGTACTGAGGAAACAGGCCGGGGCCGGCCGCGGGCTCGTCCATCATGTAAATCAGAGTCGGGAGAACATCCGCGAACTCGGTCGCCGTGGGCCACACCTCATGATGCACCGAATGCACATGCTCGGCTACCGCGCGCGCGTATCGGGTTTCGTCATATTGGGGCCCCTCGCGAAACGCTCCGGTGAAGGTGTGAAAGTCTCCGCCATACAGGCTCGCCGCGAGTGAGACAACCGTCGAACTGTCGATGCCCCCCGAGAGATGCGCCCCTACGGGAACGTCGCTGCGAAGTTGGAGACGCACCGAATCGTGCAGCAGAGTCCGCAATTGGTCGACGTAATACTCCGCGGTATGGTGCGTATCGATTTCGTAGTTGAAATCCCAGTACTTCACCACCGCGGGCTCGGCGTCCCGGAGTGGGCGGAACGTCATGTAATGCCCGGGTTCGAGCCGTCGGATTCCGTCGAACATGGTGCGATCGCCGAGGCAAAACTGGAAGGTGAGATACTCCTCTAGGCCTTGAGAATCGGGACGCGCGGTGGTGAGTCCGGCGGCGAGAATCGCTTTCGGCTCGCTTGCGAACGCGAGATGATCGCGGCCTAGGTGCCAATAGAACGGCTTGATCCCCAACCGGTCCCTCGCCGCGAAGAGGCGTTGTTGGCGAGCATCCCAGATGGCAAAACTGAACATGCCGTTCAATCGCTCGAGGCACCGTTCGCCGATCTCTTCGTACAGGTGGAGGATGACCTCGGTGTCACTCTGGGTCTTGAAGGAGTGCTCACGGACGAGATCCCGCCGTAACTCGAGGTAGTTGTAGATCTCTCCGTTGAAGACGATCCACACCGATCCGTCTTCGTTGGTCATGGGCTGGTGCCCGGTTCCGAGGTCGATGATCGACAAGCGCTTGTGACCGAGTCCTACTCCTCCGTGGAGATAGACTCCTTCGTCGTCCGGCCCGCGGTGCGCTAGGGCAGCCATCATGGTTTCCAGGGAGCCGCGGTCGACCGGACCGCCTTGTTCCCTCGAAATGATCCCGCAAATTCCACACATCGCGTTGTCCCGTCCAGGTTGGAGCGTGGGACCAGGGTTGAGACTAGGGCCGACCGCCCGGTGAAGCGGAACGCTCGACCGCAGGCTTTCGACACCGCACCGCAATCATCAGCCCGAACGTATGCGAAAGCTTCGTGTGGAGGCCGGTCGAGAGCGGTATGGGGAAAGCCCGGCGGGGAAATCCGAAGCGGAGTTCTTCCAAGATCTCGAATCGGTCGCCGACGAGTTCGTGAACGCCGGTTTTGGTGTAGGATTTCCCGATCGGATTTCCCACCCCGTCGTACAGTCGGACGAACTCGTCCGGGTCCTTGACATCGAGCATTCGTTCGCGGCCCCGGCCCGGAAGGCCAACCCAGGGGCGGGCGAGCGTTCGCAGCACCTTAAAGAGCCGCGGGGACCGCAGTGGCGTCACCTTGAAGTAGACCGAGAAGCAGACGGTGCCGCCGGGCTTGGCGACCCGGGCGAACTCGGCCACGCACCGCTCTGTGTCCGGTGTGTGGTGGATCACACCTTGGCAGTTCACATGATCGAACTGATTGTCGGCATAGGGTAGCGCCTCGGCGTTCCCCACGCGGACATCGGCCGATAGGCCGGACAGGGCGAGGCGTTGGCGGGTGAGTTCGACGGCCCTCTCAGTCAAATCGCACGCGCTCACCCGCGCGCCACGGCGGGCGAACTGGGTCGTCCAGAATCCATTGCCGCAGCCTACGTCCAACACGTCACGCCCGGGCTCGACGCCGGCGAGGAAAATCGGATGGAGGCTCCCCGAGTGTTCGTGGAGCGTTACCCGCTCGTGTTCCTCGAAGAATTCTTTCGTGCCGGGCGCGAATGCCGACTCCCCGGCGAACAGTGGGTTGGAGGACCAGAAGCGCCGAACCGCGTCAACATTCGGCGGGGCGGCCTTGCGCCCCTCGATGACCGAGGAATCGAGCTGGCCTCCGCCAGTCATGGGGCGACCTCATTGAGTGCGCCACCAAGGCCATAGACCCGCACCTTCCGCGCTTCGATTTCTTCTTTCCAACGTTTTCCTTCGACCGACCAATACCGGGAATGTTTGATGATGAGGATGAAGCATCCCAGGGTGGTGATACTCGTCACCACCTTGCTCAAGCTGAGTTTCTGGTCGTATCGCAGCACGAAAGGGATCTCGGTCACCCGGGCGCCCATCATCCGAAATTTGATGAGCTTTTCCAGCGTGCCGGTAAACCCGAGCCCCTTTAGATCGATGAATTTGTTGCCGAAGATTGCTAGGGCATCTTGGATCACGGCGGCTCGGTAACCGCGATAGCCACAGGAATATTCCCATACCCCTTTCAAGGGAAACGCGGTTTTGAAGAGCAGATTGGCGCATCGGCTGATCAGGCGGCGATACCAGTTCACCCCGATTTGTCCCCCGCCCGGCTGGTAACGCGACGTGATGACCACTTCGAATCCAGCGCGGAGCCGCTCGACCATTTGCGGGATGTACTTTGGGTCGTGCGTGTCATCGCAGTCCATCCGCACGATGATGTCGTCGGGAGTGGCTTCATCCGCGATGTACTCTAGTCCATCTCGAATGGTCTCACCGAGACCACGATTGTATCGATGAGTGATGACATGGATCGGGTAGGACGTTGAGAGTTCCAATGCAATTTCGCCAGTGCGGTCGCGGCTCCCGTCGTTGACCACAACGATTTGATATTGGGATCCGAGCTCTCGCATGGTCCCGTCGATCTTGGCCGCCAGGGGGCGCAGTGCGTCCTCTTCGTTGTAGGCGGGGAGCAGGATGTAGATCATGGGGTTAGGGAACTCCGGTGGACGGTGACGGGGAACAAGGGGCCAGGAGCAAGCTTTGGGCCGCCGGGGCCTTCCCAGTTGAGCGAGAATTCGTAATCAATTGCCCCATCATCATTTAGCGCGGTCGATAGGTCCGGAAGCGGCGCTTCGGGCTGGGGAGACAAATCGTTCTGGTGGAAGTACTTCGCAGAGCCCATGTGGATTCCGGTCAACGCACGCTCGAGGTGGAGTTCCCGGACAACTATCGGCTTGGTGCGGAAGATGTGATCCCGAATCTCGATCGATGTAGGGGCGAATCGAAAGACCCGCTCCAGGGAAAGCGGCCCGATGGGACCCGCCGTAACGAGTCGCCGAATGATTTGCCGGCGAAGCCACTTCCCCATGCCGAGATGGCGGAAGAGGGTCAAGTTGAGTAGTCGCAACACCAGAAATCGTCCCGGTGTCGGCAGCTCTTGTCGAAGCTCGCCGAAAGTAGCAGCCACGGTCACGGTTCCAGCGCTTTGGTCAACGGTGGCGGTGCTCAAACCAAGGAGCTGGCTCGTGTGTGTCGCACGGTCGGACACACATCGATATCCGGCGTCCTCGTAAACCAAACTTTCTTCGTGTCGATCAAATATGCGTGTCACTCCACCCTTCTTGCCATTCACCACCGCGTAGTACGGACCGGCCCCGGCGACCGTGATTTGGGAATCGCCGAAGTGTCGAAGACCAGAGAAGGTCCGGCACGGCAGCTCGGGTCCTGTGGGTGGCTCGTCCGGCCGGTCCACCGCCACCGACCACGCATCGAGATACGAGCGGAGCAGAATCGCGAGATTGTGCGAGTCGCTGCTGCTTGGGGTGACGGCGTTGGCGCGCGGCAATCGTGCGGTGACGAAGGCGGCGACCGAGGCCGCGAGCGGCACCTGCTCTGCCAGGCGTTCGAACCCATCGGGGCAGTACAATCCCGTGTGCCGACTTCCGTACACTCCGCCCAGGCTGCCGTCGGGGTGGACGCAGTGAGACCAGAACTCCACGCTTTTCCGCAGTGAATCCAAGACACGAGTGGAGCCGCTCCATTTCCAATACAACGACAAATAGGAAATCCCGAGTGTCTCGTACCCCGGATCGGGGCCACCGTACTCGCCATACCAACCATCCGCGGACTGATGGGCAATAATCTGATCGACAGTGGCCTCCGCGAGGTGAAGCGCCTCCTGGTCGCCCAGCAAGTCATGGGCGCTCCGCCAGGCGAGGGCGAATAGGGCGTGGTGGTTGCTCACGAACGCGTAGTCCTCTTCCGAACGCGTCGCGAAACGACAGGCCCGCCGGATCGCCTCCATCGTGCGTTCTCGAGTTTCGGGCGACGCGGCGTCGCCGAGCTCCTTGAGGCATCCAGCCAACAAATACACCATCGCCAAGCTCACGCCGTGGTCTTGCGTATACGGGCCCACGGAGTCAAAAGCTCCATTGGGTCGTTGCCGCCCAATCGTGTATCGCATCGCTCCATCGATCCATTCGGCCACCCGTGGATGATGGTATTCCTGATTTCTCGGGATCGGTCGATTCCACCATTGGGCGAGGACGTAGCCGCCGGCTTGCAGCATGGTGATGGGAAAATCGCGGAACTTCCACGCCCAGAACTCGCGATCGAAGCACCCGTAGGTCTTTGATTCCGGTTCTCGGTCGAGGGAGCCGATCAACCTTCCGATCTCGCTCCGAACCATTTCGGCATACGTCGCAGCACGGGTGTTGCTCATAGCCGGGAGGCTCCGCGAGGTGGGTGCGACTCATAGGTCGCCATCGCTGGGTTCTGCGGAGTGCGCGGCGCATTCCCCTTCTCGAGGAGGTCAATCGCGCCGACGAGTAGTCGACCCGCGATTGCGGCGGAGCGATCACGCAAACTTGCCTCATCGTCCGTTTCTTCGATCGTCATCGCCTCTTGCATAATGATGTCACCGGAGTCGATGCCCTCGTCGATATGATGCACCGTGACTCCGGCCTCGCGCTCTCCGTGGTGGAGGGCCCAATAGAACGGATTGGGACCGCGGTGCCTCGGCAAGAGTGAGGGATGGACGTTGATACTTGCCACCCCGGCCAATCCCAGCACGGGTGCTTTCAGAATTTGACTGAACGCCGCGACCGCGATCACTTGGGGCCGCGCTTCCCGGACCCAATTTAGGGCCGGCTCCAGGTTGATGTTTTTCATCTGGACATGTTCCACACTGTGGTCTTCGATCAATTCATCGAGCGAGGCGTATCCGGGCGGCCGGATACCGATTTTGCGAGCCGAGCGGCGGAGACTGGCGGTGAGCAATACGCCGCCTTTCCGGATCACGAATCCCGGTCCGGCGTTCTGGAGCGAGCGTCGAACCGTGGTGAGCCAGGAGGCCCCCTGTGGGGCGTACGTCCCCGCCACCACCTCATGGCGTTTGGTATCGAGCAAAGCGGATAGGCAAGCGATGCTGATCGGGTTGTATTCGTTGCCCAGGAATAGGATACGCATCAGCGTTGCTCACGGGTGGCGATCATCAGCTGAGCTGCCGCGTGACCCAGGTTCCGAGCCGTTTCGACATCGGCAGCGGGAGGTTGCTCCACACGCGGCGCGCCAAATTGTACACCGGAGAGCTACTATCGAAATTGGGTGGTGTCGCGCGTCCGTTCAAGAGGAAATGGTAATGCATGGATTGCTGAACCCCGCCCCATTTTTTCTTGAACCAGAGCAAGCCGGTCTGGCGCGGCGAATCGGCCCCGAAATCATAGGTCCGAAATCCATGCTCGGCCGCCCATTCTATCGTATGCCAAAATATGACTTCGCTCGGGTAGAGTTTCCGGTAGGCGTTTTGGGGGGCGGCATAGGCGGGCACGAACGCGTCGTGCGAAAAGAAGCTAATGAGCCCGTTGAGGGCGGTGTTGTCCTTCTTCACAAAGAACAGGTTCCCTTTGCCCTGACTGATGATATGCCGATGAATGGCCCGAAAAAGCTCGCGGGGGAACGGGGGAATGCCCATGCCGCGCCGGGTGCGCGCGAACAATTCATAGAACTGATCCGCCCCTGATGGCGTGTCGTCGGATTCGACCAAGACCTCGTGCTTGCGCGCCCGATTGATCGCCCAGCGGATGGCATCGCGGTCGAGAGCCTTCCAGAGCAGGTCTTTTCCTGGGGCGAGGTCAATCCGGGTGGTGATCCACTGTCGTTCACAGTGTAAATGATGGTCCCGCTCCAGATCGGGATCGAGGCCGGCGAGGGAGCGAAGCTCGAGGTAGGAGCACCGGAGCTCGCGGGTGAGCGTCGCGGCATGCTCGAGCAGCAACGATGCAATGTCCGGCTCGTCCGCAAGAAGTCCGGCCCGATCGCGCATCGGAACGGACACCAGCCGGCGGCCAAAGAGACCGGTGACGAGGAACAACGGCAGGATGCCCCGTACAGTCCCGGTCGCCCCGCGCGCAACGAGATAGTAGGGTGCGTGGCCCAGGCCTTCCTCGGTCACCGACCGCCAAGCGAGGGTGTGGTAGATCGTCCCATCCGGATGTGCCGCGGCGTATGCATCCCATCCGGGAATGTCGCCGGATTGGACGAGGTCCACCTGGAAAGAGGCGGAGGTGGCGACGGTGTTCATGGCACGGCCGCGACCGTGGCTCGCCCGGGGCCACACCGATCCCTGGAGCAACCCGCCAATGCGCGCTCGATTCGGAGGAATTCCGTGGCGACCTCGTCCGCGCGGTGGCACCGAACTCCTGAACCATGCTCCCGCATGAACCGCATGAGCCAGGGTCCGTATCGAGGGTAGAAGTCCGCGTTCATTCCGCGCGAGTGGTAGTCGACGATGACCACGCCATCGGTGGATTGGGCCGCGGCGAGCAGATTGGCGGCATATGCGTCCGGGTCTTGAATGCCATTTCGAACCAGTCGGCGGTCGAAATGGTCGTCCATCCAGGCCACCGGGAGTTGGACGAGAGGAATCTCTTGCCGGATTTTCGGATCGAAGGGGCGAAACGGATGGCAAATACCTCGACGGAAACCGGGGTACGCCTCCAGCCCGAGTGAGCTGTCGTACAGCAGGCCGGCCTCGGCCAGTTTTCGCCAAGTCTCGTGCGGTGCCGCCGGATCGAGATGCCAATAGTGATGACGGTTGCCGAGGATGGGCCGACCCGCGACTTCCTCCACTCGGGTCTTTTCGGCCGCCAGCTGCGCGACGCTCCGGTGGGCATGAAAGGAAGCATGCAATCCCACTTCCGCTCCCTGGTCCATCAATGACTGAAACAGCGTCCGGAATCGATCGGTACGGATGTCGTAGAAATCGTCGGGCGTCCCCAACGCATACTGCAAGAGCGAACCTGGTCGAGCCATGAAGTAGAACGTGGGGTGCCCGCCCAGCGTACGTTCGAAATCCACCCACTCCTGAAACGTCCAAAAATGATTCGTGCCGCGAAGCACTCCTCGGATCGACGGCCACGCCCGGAATCCGCGCCCACGGAGGAGGCGCAGACACTCGATCCATTTGATCATTTCAGGGTAGTCGACGTCGTGGCTGAACACGAATGCTGGGCCGCTCCCGGCTCCCCGCCATGGAGACCGCAACGAGGGAATCCCTTCGGAATTAAAAAATGCCCGGAGCGTGGCACCGAGTTTTGAGACGAAGGGATCTTGAAGGGCGCCTGAGGCCAGAAA
This sequence comes from Gemmatimonadota bacterium, assembly GCA_025358055.1. Lineage (GTDB taxonomy): Bacteria > Gemmatimonadota > Gemmatimonadetes > Gemmatimonadales > GWC2-71-9 > JANYKV01. The sequence goes on along the minus strand of JANYKV010000056.1, from coordinate 3,811 downwards.
GGACGACCCACGAAGATCCAGGTCTCCCCAGCGGTTGCTGGGCACGCGAGGCTCGTGGGCGCCAATGAGCAGCCAAAATGCCGTGAAAATCACATCGGTGGAAAAGCGGTCGCCGTCTATAGCGCTGTCGAGTGAAGTCGGGCTGCGCAGGGGGTCGACGCCCCGCAAGGGGTCCGCGAGCGACCGACCCGATGACGGAATGGCGAGTCGGCTGGGGATCGGGCACGGAGCGAGGCCGTAGTACAGATCAAAACTGGGCGGACAGGCATCCTGACCGGCCCAGCACAGATCGTAGCCGTATCCCGCGATTTGAAGTAGGGTCCGGAGCGTGTAGATGATCTCTGGCGTTGAGTGGGCGAGTGCCGGGTCGACCCCAATGACGATCGGCCGAGGATCAGGCATGGTCGTTGGCGCGATCGCGTTCTTCCCATGCGCGATACCACGCGATCGCCGCGCGCAGTCCATCGTCCAACGTGTGTTGCGGAGCCCAGTCCATGAGTCGCCTGGCCTTCGCGCAATCGAGGTATTGCCGCGGAATTTCATGGGTCGCTTCGTTCAGCACCCGGGGACGAAGCTTCGTTTTGTCCATGAGCACGAGGATGCGGCGTACCAGGTCGAGGACAGCGATCGGCGTCTCGGTCCCGAAGTTGAAGGCCTCGCCGACAAACGTGGGCTCCGGCATTCTCTCGGCGAGGGCAAGATAGGCCCCGACCGCGTCCTGCACATAGAAGTAGTCGCGGACGAAGGTACCGTCGCTTCGGACGACCGGGTCCTCGTCGCGGAGCGCGGAACGGATGGTACCGGGAATCAGCCGGTTGAAATTCAAATCGCCCGCGCCAAAGAGATTGCCGCACCGCGTAACGGCGACCGGCACCTGGTAGGTGTGGAAATAGGACAGCGCGATCAAGTCCGCGCACGACTTGGAAACGTCATACGGGAAACGGCCAACGAGCGGCGTCGCCTCCGTGTAGGGAAGCGTGTCGTGTGCGCCGTAGGCTTTGTCGGACGACGCGATGACGACTCGGCGAATCAGTTTCGCGGTCGCCCGACACGCCTCCAACAGGTTCCAGGTTCCGCGCACATTGGCTTCAAAGGTCGAGATCGGTGATCGAGAGGCGGTGCCGACGATCGTTTGCGCGCCGAGGTGGAACACGGTTTCGATCTCGTATTCGTTGAGCGCCCGCTCGAGCAACGCGGGGTCCTCGAGTTCGCCGCGCACCACATTCGCGCGCTCCAGATTGCCTGACGCCACGAGCATGCTGCGGGGCACCCAGTCGCGAACCAAGCAGGTGACATTGGCGCCGCGGCGGAGTAACTCCTCAACGAGGGCGGAGCCGAGTAGTCCGGTCGCGCCGGTGACGAAGACATTGTGACTACGCCAGGAGATCATGGCCAAATCTTCCAGGGTGCGGAACCGGAATTCCATAGGGATTCGAGTAGGTATTTCTCACGCAAGGTATCCATCGGCTGCCAAAACCCTTCATGCCGAAACGCCATGAGATGCCCATCCGCAGCGAGTCTCTCCATCGGTTCTCGTTCGAGGATGCAGTCATCCCCGTGGAGATAGTCGAAGATGGACGGTTCGAAGACGAAGAAACCACCGTTGATCCAACCCTCGCCGGTTTGCGGCTTCTCGGAAAACTCACGGACCCGGTCGCCTTCGACCACCAGGCCGCCAAAGCGCGAGGGAGGCCGGACCGCGGTCACGGTGGCAATGCGCCCATGGCGCCGATGGAACGCGAGCAGGGCGGTCACGTCCACGTTTCCCACCCCATCACCGTATGTGGCCATGAACGTTTGCCCCCGAAGATGGGGCTCCAGCCGCTGGAGCCGGCCGCCAGTCATCGTTTCTAGGCCCGTGTCGATCAGGCCGATCCGCCAATCGATCGGGTTCGGGGTGACGAAATCAACCGTTCCGTCCTTCAAGTCGATGACGTAGTCGCTGTTGTGGACGACGAAATTGTGAAAGTATTCCTTGATCATTTCGCCTTTGTACCCGCACGCCACGAGAAAATCCTTGTGCCCATGCGCGGCGTAGCCGCTCATGATGTGCCACAGCATGGGCCGGCCGCCGATTTCGACCATCGGTTTGGGCCGCGCCAGGGTTTCTTCGGCGAGCCGCGTGCCCTTGCCGCCGGCGAGAATGACGACATTCATGTTAGACCACTCGGGGAGTGGGGAGGGGAAGGATGAAGCGGCCACCTTGGTCGCTGTAGGCACGTTGCTGTCGCATGATCTCCTCCGCGAAGTTCCACGCGAGGATGAGCGTCAGGTCGGGGCGGTTGGCCTGGAGGGCCTCGGCCGGCAAAACCGGCAGGTGCATTCCCGGAGTGAACATCCCGATCTTGTGCGGGCTGCGGTCCACCGTATACGGCAGCCACTCGGTGGTCAGCTGGCAGTAGTTGAGCAGCGTGTTGCCTTTGGCCGGCGCGCCATAGGCCGCCAACGATTTCCCCTGGGTCTTGAGGCTCTGGAGGAGGGCGCGAATCGCCTCTCGATTCCTTGCGACATCCACCGCGAATCGTTCGTACCGTGCCAGGCTGGTGAGGCCGGCGGCTCGCTCTCGGGCCGCCATGGTCAACACCGCCGCGCCATGGTTTCGATGGCGCTCGACGGGACCCGCGTAAATCCGGATGGAGCCGCCATGAACCGGCACCCGATCCACCCGGACGATAGAAAGCCCGGCTGCTTCCGCCAAGCGGAGCAGCGGAGTGATGGCGAAGTAGCAGAGGTGCTCGTGATAGACCGTGTCGTATTCCAGGCGGTCGATGAATTCGAGGAGGTAGGGCACTTCGATGACGACCAGGCCGTCGTCCGCGAGGAGGGTGCGGCAGCCGCGAAGGAAGTCACGGGTGTCGTCCACATGCGCGAGGACATTGTTCCCGATGATGGCGCGGGCGGGTCCGTATTGGGCCCGAAGCTTCACGGCCGCCTCGGCGGTGAAAAACCAGTCCACCGTGTCGATGCCGTCTTCCCGCGCGATCGCCGCGATGTTGCTGGCCGGTTCAACCCCTAGGGTGCGAACGCCCGCGTCGCGAAATCGTTTGAGGAGGCTGCCATCGTTGCTCGCAATTTCTACGACCAGATCATGAGGCTGCAAACCGAGCACTTCCACCACGCTGCGCGCATACGCGACGTTATGGGCCGCGATCGTTTCCGACGTGCCGGTGACGTAGATATAGTTCCGAAACAACACGGCGGGATCGATGACGTCGAGGAGTTGCACCAGGCTGCAGTCGGCGCAATAGTAGACGTCGAGCGGGTACTTCGCTTCGGCCGTGAACTCGGCTTGGTTCCGCAAGAAAGAGTTGGCTAGTGGCTGCGGACCCAATTCCAAAAACCGATGCAGGCCGGTTCCCGCACAGGCCCTGCAGGTCGTTCGCTGGTGATAGACCATGTGCTACTGTCTCGAGGCGGCAGTGGGGCCCGCTTCTGGAAGGGACGGAGTCGCGGGAGGAGCTTTCCGCTTTCCCATCCGGTCCTGCACGAGATTCACCAGGAACTCCCAGACGGTTGCGGCACGGACATTCGAGGTCCCGCCTTCTCGCATTTGCGCGATGACGTTCATCTCGAATACGCCGAGCCCCAGGCGCTTGGCCTTGATCATGACCTCCGCATCCAAAAACCAGTCCCGCGCGTGCAAGTCCATCGGCGCGAGATACGCTCGCGGGAAGAGCTTTGGATTGCCGTTGACGTCGATCGAACCGAGCCCGCCGTACAGCACGTTGGCTAGGCCGTTGTAGAAAATGGACACGATCTTCCGGACGAACCCATCCATGCGAAACCGACGACGGACTTTCACCAATTTAGG
>JANYKV010000055.1 GCA_025358055.1 Gemmatimonadota bacterium | reverse complement strand
TGGAACCGGCCGCGTGGGGCGTACCCGTGGTCTTCGGACCGGCCTGGCAGGGGAGTCGAGATGCCGGACTCCTCCTGCGCGCAAACGCGGCGTATGCACTCCGATCGACCAACCGTGACGTAGCAGCCGCGGAGTTGGCCGATCTATGGGTGCGATGGACTGAAGGAGGGGAGGAACGCGGCCGGACTGGACGAGCAGCGCTCGAGGTCGTTACTCACGGGCTGGGCGCCGCGGACCGGAACGCAGCCCTGGTCGAACGGTTGGTCTTGGAAGCAACAAACCGGCCTACTTGAGGACGGTACCTTCATAGGTGATCGTTCGCGGAATGATGAGCCCGAACGACAAGCCGGAGATCAACAGATCGCTCCAGCGCGACCGCACTTTGATCTTCAGGTTCGCGACCCCCTTCCCACCAACCAACTGAGCGCCCAACACTTTCGCGAGGTTCGGCTCACTGATCGTCACCAATCCAAGCACCCCATGCACCGAATGCCGGGTGACGACGAAACGCTGGCCTGCCACGGTGTCGCCCGCGGCGGCCGACATAGTCACCGGCACACCGAGAGAGGTGGCATCGAAATGCTGGGCGCAGCCGCTCGTCAGTGTGACGAGCAGGGCGGAAACTCCGAGAAAGCGATTCAGCGTCACAGGCCCACCTTAAAAGCAAAGCTCGCACCAACACTGATGATCGAGGGCGTCGTCCCCGCGGCCTTGACGCGATCATACGCGACGCGAAAGCCGAGGCCGTTCAAGAGTCCAAGGTCAACGCCGGCGCTTAAGCCAAATCGTACCTGGGTCTGGGAGATCGATTCGCTCGACGAGCCCGACGCGGTGTTACCCGAAAAGGTCCGCGTGCCGGTGTTCCGGAGGGCGTCGATTCGGGGAGCCACCCAAGGCCGGATGGAGAAGACCGGGCTCGGGATGGTCAGCGCAAACCCCACTCCCACGGGGACATGCCACCGTTTAACGCTGTCGATTACGCTGGCATCCGGAAGGCCGGACCGGCCCACGATCGAACTCCGGCTGGCCCCGACCTGCAGAGTCACGGTGAGGGGGACCAGCGGTCCTCCGAACATTTGGATGTTTGCCGTGGCGCCAACGGTGTTGACGCCCTCCACCACGTTACAATTGAAGGCGCAGTCGGCCGGGCTAAAGCGCCCGACTGTCACCGACACGCCGAGCGGTCCGAGTCCGAGGGTGCCAGTCAGCGCGTAGGCGTTACCTTTGCCGGCGTCCGCGTTGGGGAACCCGAGGTCGGCGGCAATACTGATGCCGGTGGGGATCCCTGCGTTGCGGACCGGTAGCCCTATGACCTGACCCCCCAGCCCGAAAGCGCCTCCACACAGGAACGCCGAGAGCGCGAGCAATATCCGCGAGCGCTTTGCCATAGCAACTCCAAATGTGGACCGTATGGGCACTGGTTACCGAAGCACCGCGAAGCTGATCCCGACGCCCTGGAAATCCCCGAGGCCCCCGCTGACCCGCAACTCATACCGCGGACTGAACTTGATATCCACTCCAAGCCCCAAGGCAAAAAGGACACTGTTGCTGGACCCCAAAGACGGGGCAATGACCGGGTGCAGATACGGGATGATGGTAGCGGACCCACCCTCCATGGCGATCTTCCGCCCCAGGGAAACACCAAGGGGAATGTAAGCCACTGAGGCCCCGCGACCGAAATCCCCCCCTACGCCAACGGTGAGCGCCCCATCCAACGGAAAGTCGTCACCCTGGTCGAGGATCCGCGTCCGCACGTCGACGCCAAGGAGGAGGCGCGTATCCCCGTGGACAGTTCGGAATCCAGCTTCGAATCCGAGGTCGTAGCGTTTCTGACCGAGACGGTAGAAACCCTCGAAAGCTACACCCGAGCCTGGCTGGGCAAAGGAACCACCGATTTCGCTCGAGACAAAGCCCCTATATGGGGCCATGAAAACAGGGATACCGGTGGTTTGAGCTCCGACGGGTCCTGCGATTGCGGCGCCAAGACCGAGCACCGCAAGCAACCTACGAAGCACGTCCTTCTCCTTGTATATGTTCCGCGACGACGCGCACCCGATTGGACACGACCTGCAAAAAACCGCCTTGCAGGGTGTACCGGCTCGTGGTGCCCTTGTGGCGGACGATCAGGGCACCCGAACCCAGCAGGGTCATAAACGGCGCGTGTTTCGGAAGGATGCCCACCTCGCCGTCGAACGCCGGAGCGGTGACGGCATCTGCTTCTCCGTCGAAGATAGACGCTTCAGGGGAGACAATGGTTACATGCATTAGGTGGCCGCCAGCACTTTCGCACGTTCGACTGCCTCTTCGATCCCACCCACCATGAAAAAGGCCTGCTCCGGAAGATGATCGAACTCGCCGGACAGAACTCGCTCGAAGCTCTCGATGGTTTCCGCCACCTTGACATATTTTCCGGGAATTCCGGTGAATTGCTCGGCGACGGCAAACGGCTGCGAGAGGAAGCGTTCGATCCGCCGTGCCCGGCCCACGGTCAGCTTGTCTTCTTCGGACAGCTCGTCCATTCCGAGAATGGCGATGATGTCCTGAAGGGCCTTGTATCGTTGCAGAGTTCGCTGCACGCCAATCGCGACGTTGTAGTGGCGCTGCCCGACGAACTGCGGGTCCAGGATTCGGCTGGAGCTATCGAGGGGGTCCACGGCGGGGTAAATGCCCTTCTCCGTGATTGCCCTGCTCAACACAACGGTGGCGTCGAGGTGGGCGAACGCAGTCGCCGGCGCCGGGTCGGTCAGGTCGTCCGCGGGGACGTAGATGGCCTGCACCGACGTGATGGACCCCTTGGTAGTCGATGTGATGCGTTCCTGCAGATCGCCCATCTCGGTTGCAAGTGTGGGCTGGTATCCTACCGCGCTCGGCATCCGGCCCAAGAGCGCCGAGACCTCGGAACCGGCCTGCGTGAAGCGGAAGATGTTGTCGATGAAGAGCAGCACGTCCTGCCCCTCCATGTCGCGGAAGTACTCGGCCACCGTAAGTCCGGAGAGGCCGACCCGGAGCCGTGCCCCGGGGGGCTCGTTCATCTGGCCGTAGACCAACGCCGCGGAGTGGATCACGCCGCTTTCCTTCATTTCCAAGAAGAGATCGTTCCCTTCGCGGGTGCGTTCACCCACCCCGCAGAAGACCGACTTCCCGCCGTGACCCTTCGCCACGTTATTGATGAGTTCCATGATCACAACCGTCTTGCCCACACCGGCGCCACCGAACAAACCGATTTTCCCGCCCTTCACGAACGGGGCGATCAGGTCGACCACCTTGATACCGGTCTCGAAGATGGTGGTCTTGGGTTCGAGATCGACGAACTTGGGGGTTTCTCGGTGAATCGGCCACCGCTCGACACTCGCTGGAATCGGCGGCCCGCCATCGACCGGCTCGCCCAAGACATTGAGAATTCGGCCGAGAGCTGCGTTGCCGACCGGGACGGTGATGGCGCTTCCGGTGTCGGTCACCTTCATTCCGCGGGTCACCCCGTCGGTGCTGCTCATGGCTACCGCTCGCACCATGTTCTGGCCGATGTGCTGCTGCACCTCAGCCACCAGTTTGATCGGGATCGCGCCGGTGCTGTCTTCCAACTTGAGCGCCGTGTAAATCTCGGGCAGGTGGTTGGGGGCGAACTCGATGTCGAGCACCGGTCCGATGACTTGGACTATGGTTCCGAGGTTGGTTGCGGTCGCAGTAGCAGTCATGGTCTCGATTTCCTGGTTGGGGCCTGGTTCGCCGGGCCCGTCCGATCTTTATCCTTGGAGTGCCGCCGCGCCACCGACGATTTCCGCGATTTCCTGGGTGATCTGGGCCTGCCGCTGACGGTTGTAAGTCCGGTTCAAGTATTCCAAGATCTCCCCGGCATTGTCGGTCGCGTTCTTCATGGCGATCCGCCGCGCGCCGTGCTCGCCGGCCGCGGTTTCGACCAGTCCCCGGAAAACCATGTTGCGCACATAGAGCGGCAGCAGAACCTCGAGGATCGCATCAGCGCCTGGTTTGAGGATATAATCGGGACGAGCCTTCCGGCCCGACGGCGTCGCCACCGGGAGCACCCGAACAGTGGTCGGAGGCGTCGACAAGGCACTCACGAATTTACCGTGAACCAAATCCACGCTCGCCAACTTCCCCGCCTCATAGTCCTCTAAAATTTGCGCCACCACGCTCGCCGCATGATCTGCCGTCGGCTTGTCACCGATGTCCTGCCGATCCGCCGCCAGCTTCCGACCCAAGTACTTGAAATACCCAGCGCCTTTCTTGCCAACCGAATGCAGATCGACCGTATACCCCGCGTGCTCCAACTCCGCGATTCTCCGGCGGGCCTCTTTGATGAGGTTGCCGTTGAAGCCGCCGCACAGCGCCCGGTTTGACGTCACCAAAATCACCGCCGCACGACTCGGCCCGCCCTTGGAAAGCGGCGCCGGCTGTCGCAACAAGGGAAAGCGGGACATGAGTTCGGGATTCACCAGATCCGCGATCGATTCGCGAATGGCCTCGGCGTATGGACGGGCGGCGACCACGCGATCCTGGGCACGCTTGAGCTTCGACGTGGAGACCAATTCCATCGTGCGCGTGATTTTGCGGATGTTTTGGACCGAGTGAATCCGGCCCCGAAGCTCACGACCGGTGGCCATTATTCCGGCCGGAACATCGGCTTGAAGGCCTTGATGGCCGCTTCGAGTTTGGCCTTGAGCGCGTCGTCGATGGACTTCTTGGTGACCAGGTCAGTGTAGATGTCGGCGTGGTTTTTTCCGACGAAATCCAAGAAGTCCCGCTCCCACTGTCGCAGGTCCTTCACTTCGACGTCGTCCAAATGGCCGTTGGTCACCGCATAGATGCTGGCGATCTGACGCTCCACCGGCATGGGCGAATACTGGGGCTGTTTGAACACCTCGACGAGACGCGCGCCCCGGTTGAGCTGCTTCTGCGTCGCGGCATCCAGATCGGACCCAAACGCGGCGAACGCTTCCAGATCACGGTACTGGGCCAGGGCCAGCCGGAGCGGACCTGCCACTTGCTTCATCGCCTTGATCTGCGCGTTGCCACCGACCCGGCTCACACTGATGCCCGCGTTCACGGCCGGACGAACGTTGGAGAAAAAGAGATCGGTGGTGAGGTAAATCTGGCCGTCGGTGATCGAAATGACGTTGGTCGGAATGTAGGCCGAGACGTCGCCCGCTTGGGTCTCGATGATCGGCAGCGCGGTGAGGGAGCCTCCCGGCTTCTTGATCCGGGGATCGAATTTGATCACGTTCGGGTCCTCGGACAGCTTCGCGGCGCGTTCGAGCAGACGACTGTGGAGATAGAACACATCGCCGGGATACGCCTCGCGTCCTGGCGGACGACGCAGAATGAGGGATAGCTGCCGGTACGCCGCGGCCTGCTTGGACAAGTCGTCGTACACACACAGCGTCGGCTTGCCGTCTTCGTACATGAAATGCTCGGCGATGGCGGTGCCGGAGTAGGGGGCGATGTATTGGAGCGGCGCGGGATCCGAGGCGGAAGCCATGACCACAATGCAGTAGTCCATCGCCCCGGACTGTTTGAGGCGCTCCACCACGGTCGCGACGGTCGACCGTTTCTGGCCGATCGCGACATACACGCAGATCACTCCCTGCCCCTTCTGATTGATGATCGTGTCGACCGCGATGGCCGTTTTTCCGGTCCCTCGATCGCCGATGATCAACTCGCGCTGGCCCCGTCCGATTGGAATCATCGAGTCGATGGCCTTGAGTCCGGTCTGCAACGGCTCCTTCACGGGCTGGCGCACGATGATCCCGGGCGCGATCATCTCGACCAGGCGCCGGCTGGTCGTTTTGATTGGCCCCCGGCCATCGACCGGCTCACCCAAGGCGTTCACGACCCGACCCAACATGGCCTCGCCGGTGGGCACTTCGAGCAGGCGCCCGGTGCAACGGACTTCGTCGCCTTCCTTGAGCTTCAAATAGTCGCCGAGGATGACCGCGCCGACATTGTCCTGTTCGAGATTGAGCACCAAGCCGGTGATCGTCTCGCCGGTTTCCTGGGAGGTGAACTGCAGCATCTCGCCGGAGAGGGCCGAGGCGAGTCCGTAGACCCGGGCGACCCCGTCTCGGACCTCGAGGGTCGTCCCAACCTCGGTGGCATCGGTCCCCGTCAGGTTCGCGGACTCGATCTCTTTGAGGAGGATGTCCTTCAGTTCACCAGGACGTAACGTGGTTTCAGAGGCCATGGGCAATGTGGGTTAGAGCGTGAAGGACCAGTTGGGCTTGAGCTTGTGAAAATTATCACAATCATCCGAGCCGGGCAAGGGACGGCCGTTACTCCCTGCTCCTGGTGTGCCCCCTCACAAATCTCGCCAGCACTCCGGACGGTCCTTCCGTGACCAAATCCCGGATCCGCGTTCCCCCGATACGCCGCGCCGTGGTGTTCAGATGACTTGGAGTGGCAAAGCCGAGGAGGCGGGACACGACCGGTAGCGTATAGCCTGGGTTGGCGAGCAATTGGCAGGCGGTGACGACTCGAAGGAAATCGATGACGCGCTTCAAGTTGGGCGCGCCCCCCGCGCCGAACTGTCGCGAGAGGTGTTCGCGACTGACGGCCAGGGACTTCGCGAGCGCCGCCGTGGAGTAAGCCCGGTCCATGTTGCTCACTAAGAGCAACCAGGTCTGGAGCTGGATCTCTTCGGTGAGACGGAGGAGTCGGGGCGCTGCCGCGAGCGCTTGGCGGCGAGCAGCGGTGAGCGAACGGCGGCTCAACACCTCACCGAGAACCGCGTCGTCCACTCCCTCCACGATCACACACTGCACGCCCAACCGATGGTACTCGAGCAGTTGGTCGGCGTCATCCGGGCGAAATGGTCCGAACACGAAGAGCGGTAGGACGGGAAAGGCCAGTCGAAGCTGTGCCAGGTCGCATCGATGAGCGGCGAGCGGTCCGAGAGCGATTGCGTCGACCACGCGGGTCACCAGGAGTCGTTGCACCGCCCGAGTCGTCCTGCAAGTGAGTACCGAAAGCTGTCCGCGAGGCACCGCGCGGCGCAGCTGAACGAAAGCCGACCGGTTGTCAAGGTATGCGGCGATCGCGGCCATGCATCACGCCGGTAGAATGGGTTTGGGCTCCGGCCGGGGTCGCCCTCGGCCGACGGCCACGAGTGTCCGGGCCATTTCGCCGGCCCGGCGCAGAACTCCGCGCGCGTTGTCGTAGCTCAGATCGCGAAGCGCCTCCTCCATCGTGCACCACCGGCACTCGGTGATTCCCTCATCGATCTGTGGCGCAGGGAGAGCCGTGGAGGATTCGAATAGAAAGAAGTGACAGTATTTGTGAATGAACCGGCCTCGAAAGCGGAAATGCCAGTCGATCACGCGAATGGGGCCGCGAAGCACCAGATCATCGAGCCCCGTCTCTTCGCAGGTTTCACGAAGCGCCGCCTCGGCAGGAGTCTCCTCTTCCTCGAGGTGGCCTTTCGGGAATCCCCAGTTTTCGTAGGAGTCACGGATGAGGAGAAAGCGAAGACTCTTGTCCTCGAGACGCCGAAACACTACCCCTCCAGCGCTGACTTCACGGTCCGGGCGCCGCTTAGACGTCACGGGCGCTCCGCATTGCGGCCCACCGCCGCTGCTGATCGCCTGGACCCGCTGTTGGCCGTACGTCGTGCACTCCCGCGTCCGTCACCTTATACCACATGCCTTTCACCTAGAACACGGAGAACCGAAAATACCGGCGGGGATTCGCTTTGATGTCCGCAATCAGCGAGCGCAACTCCACGACTGTTTGGGTCGCTTCGTGATACAAGGTGGAGTCTTGGGCGAGCAGACTCAAGGTCCCCTTGCCCGATTGAATCCGCGTCATCACGGAGTCGGTGGCCTCGAGGACCCGGACCAGGCTCTCGCGATGTTTCCGAGTCACCGCGAGCAGCTCGCGCAGATCCGCCGAGGCCGATTGGATATCCCTGCTCGAAGTTTGCGCGTTATTGAGAATTTCCGTCAACTGTCCGCGGCTTGTCGCGGAATCGACCCGCCGCAGGGTGGTTTGGAGGCTCTTCGAGGCGTCGGAGACGACATCGGACGTGCTCGCCATGTTGTTCGTCAAATGCGTCAGCGACGAACTTTCGCTGTTGGTCAGCTGCACCAACCGGTCCGCGATGGCGCGTAGGTTCCCGATGCTCTTGCGCAAATCGGCGACGGCATTGGAGTCGAAGGCCCCTTGGATCCGATTCGTGATGAGCCCAACGTCGCCGGCGATACGGCTCGCTTGCGCCGTGAGCTGCCCGATGTCCGGTAGGGTCGCGCCCGGCCAGCGATCCGCGCCGGCCTTCGCCGCCTCGGCCAACATCGCGCGGAGTTCGGGGTTTTCCGATGGGGGGTCCTGGGGAATAATGGCGGCCTGCCACTCGCCAAACAGACTCGCCGAGGCGGCGATCACGGCGGGACGCTGGGGCAACACGACGTCCGACTGAATCCGGAGATCTGCTTCGACCCAGTTGTCGTCCGCCAGGCGGATCGTCTGCACTCGACCGACCTTGACCCCGCGGAGGGTAACGGGAGCGCCAACGGCGAGGCCACCGACGGTCCGGAAGCGGCCCACCCGGAGCGCCACCCGCTCGCCGATGTGGGTTTGACTGAGCCAGATCGCACCTCCAATCACGAGGGCAAACGCGCCCATCACCGAACCCCCGACCAGGAGCTCATTCGTCCGCTTCACCTAAGTCCTCCCAGCGGAGATGACGTGCATCCGATCGGGCCTTCCTTCGACGAAGGACCGCACGATCGGATCGGCGGTGTGCCGAATTTCATCAGCAGTTCCCGCCTGTTGCACCCGTCCCTGGTACAGCATGGCGATCCGGTCGCCGATCTGAAACGCGCTCCGGAGGTCATGTGTCACCACGACACTGGTGACGCCGAGTTCGTCGCGTGCGCGCAACATGAGCGCGTCCATGACGGCCGAGGTGACGGGGTCGAGGCCCGTGGTGGGCTCATCATACAAAATGTAGCGAGGGCGCAGCGCGATCGCCCGAGCGATGCCCACGCGTTTCCGCATGCCGCCGGACAATTCGGCCGGATAGTGCTCCTCGCTTCCAGCGAGGTCGACGAGCGCGAGGCTTTCCCGAATCCGTTCGCCGATCTCGCCCGGCTCGAGGAGGCGAGACTGAAGCCCGAGGCCGATGTTCTCGGCCACGGTCATCGAGTCGAGCAGCGCCGCGAACTGGAACACGTATCCGATAGTACCGCGGAGTACCGCAAGGGCCTCCCGGCTGAGATCGCCAACGACCATCCCGTCTACGATGACCCGTCCCTGATCCGGCTCCATCAGGCCGACGATGTGTTTGAGAGCCACACTTTTCCCGGAGCCGCTAAACCCGAGCAACACGGTGGTTTTGCCGTCGGGGATCTCGAGGGAAAAATCGTCGAGCACCACTTTCGGCCCAAACGCTTTGTGAACGTGCTCGAACACGATCATGCGAGGAGCGTCCGCGCAATCCGATCACTCGACCTCGAAATGCGCTCGGAGAATGGCGGCCTCATAGCAGCACCAACGCCCAGAATGCATCCAAGACCAGAATGGCCATGCATCCGAGGACCACCGCACGGGTGGTTGCATGGCCTACCCCTTCCGCTCCGCCAGTGGTTCGGAGTCCGGTCAGCGCGCCCATGAGAGAAATGGCGGTGCCAAAGCTGGCGCTCTTCACCAACCCGAACCAGATATCCTTGAACTGATAGAAGAGTCGCAGGCCTTTGAAGAACTCAGCGGTGGAAAGATCGAGCAGATTCACCGCGGTGATCCAACCGGAGATGACGCCCACAGCCATCGCCATAGCGGTCACAACCGGAAACATGAGCGTGGCGGCGACCACGCGGGGGACCACAAGATAGGCATGGACATCGATCGCCAATGTCTCGAGCGCATCGATTTGTTCGGTCACCCGCATCGTCCCCAGCTCGGCGGCGATGTTCGCTCCAACTCGGCCCGCCAGTGCCATTCCGGTGAGGACCGGGCCCAGCTCCATCATCACCGTCTTGGCGACCAAGGCCCCGACGAAATACATCGGCACTGCCCCGGTAAAGATATAGGAGGAGAGAAGCGCCAGAACGATGCCGGTAAAAACCGCGAGAAACAACGCGATGGGGATCGAGTCGACGCCAAGGCGTCGCATATGACCAACGAGGAGTGGCAACCAGGTCCCTACGTCTCGCATTGCGCGGCTGGCGTCGACGGCCCACCGACCGGTGCGACGCACCAGCCCTAGTTGCGACACATTGTTTACGGAGACGCTATCAGGCACGCGGGGGAAGGTAGGAGGCGTGAGGGGAGGTGTAAAGCTAATGTGAGGTCCTCGCTTGACACCTTGCCCATGCGAGGACTAGCTTGGCCTGTTGCGGCGTCGGCGGCCAGAAAATTGCGGGCCAAGCTGTAAGAGGGGGCGTAGCTCAGTTGGGAGAGCGCGTGAATGGCATTCACGAGGTCAGGGGTTCGATCCCCCTCGCCTCCACTCCCGCCGCCGGTCGAGGTTATGGACGCCATCGCGGTTGCGTGAGGCGGTCCCAATGACTACAATGGGAGCCCGCAAGTGTGCGGGAATAGCTCAGTTGGTAGAGCACAACCTTGCCAAGGTTGGGGTCGCGGGTTCGAGTCCCGTTTCCCGCTCTCATGGAAGGTCTGCGTCGCGGGGTGGAGCAGTCTGGTAGCTCGCCGGGCTCATAACCCGGAGGTCGTGGGTTCAAATCCCACCCCCGCTATGGTACGACATGACGGCAAGTGAAGGACGGCAATGAAAAGCGGCAAGAGAAAGACGGTAAGTGATGGGCGGGAAGGCGGGAAGGCAAGCTGCTGAAAAAACGCTCTGTTGTCATCCGGCGCGCTCCGGTGTCATCCCGAGCGAAGCGAGGGATCTCAAGGCTAGCCTGGCCGGAATCTCATAGAACCTCAGGTTGAGATTCCTCGGTCGCTTCGCTCCCTCGGAATGACACCTCGGTTTTTCACGCTCCCTCCCGCCCGCCTTCCCACCTTCCCCTTCGGGCGGTTAGCTCAGTTGGTTAGAGCGCTACGTTGACATCGTAGAGGTCACAAGTTCGAGTCTTGTAC
>JANYKV010000024.1 GCA_025358055.1 Gemmatimonadota bacterium | reverse complement strand
AATATCGATGCCATCTTGCCGGAGCTCGACACGATGATCGGTGGAGGCCTCATCACTCTCGAAAAGGTGAACGTTATCGTCTATCGCCCCGAAACCTGAATTGGGGTTCCCGCGAAGGCTCAGGAGGATCGATACGGTGATCGGTATGAGAAGCGCACTCCCGAGACGGAGCGCGACTACCGCGAGGATAGTGAAGATCGCGACCAACAGCCCATTGCCGGACGGCGCTATGGGGAGAAACGGGCGCCTGAGGCGCCTGGCCTTCCCAAATATCCACCAGGCGATCGACTGGGCTCACTCCAATGGATCCCTCCTCCTGGTCAGACAAGCCGGCCCTCGAACTCGTTCACTTCTCGCTCGATGTCTGCCTGTACCTTGCCGTACCGCTTCTGAAGGAGTCCCACGAGCTGGTCCCGCTCTAGAGCCCATCTCAACATTTTTTTGTCTCCGCTGCAGGGGCGGTGGACTATCGATACAACCCCATGGGATGTCTTGTTTGTGAGGGGATCGGAGTCGAGAAGGAAGGCTACTGAGAACCGCGACCGCGGGGAATTACTCGTTGGTATGAATTTGGGACTAGTCCACAAGGACTAGTGACCCGGGCGGCCAAGGATCGTTAGCGACCCGCCTCCATGACCCTCGAATTCTCCCGGGCCGGTGGACTGGCTCGGAAGGACTACACCACGCTCATACCACTCGGCGGAAACGTCACCACCGGTTCTGGGACACCCACGGCACTGCCGTGCAGGTCCAGCCAGCGAAGCATGCGCGCAATGCTCCCCGTGGCCAGGGCGAGGCTGGTGTCGGCCGCACCGTAGTACAGAAAGACGGTGTCCCCGTCAGTCCCGATGGTGTACCCGCATGGAACGGCGACGTTGCCGACGTCGCCCTCGCGTTCGTACGGCGCCTCCGGACCGAAGACCCACATGTCGCCTCGCAGCAGACACTGATCGGGGTGGGCGAGGTCCAGAAGCGCCAAGCCCAGCCGATACAGGCTCCCCGATGCCGTCTGTCGCACGCCATGATAGAGCATCAGCCATCCGCGCGGAGTTTCGATCAGCGGCGGTGAAAGCCCCACCTTGTTGGCATCCCACCACCCCCCGCGCCGGGCCTGTAGCACCAACTTGTGACCACCCCAGTTCCGTAGATCCGGAGAATAGGAAATCCAGACATGGGCGCCGGTGTCGGTCATGGGCCGGTGCACCAGGGCGTAATTGCCGTCGATGCGTCGCGGCAAGAGGGCGGCATCCTTATCGTCCGGCTGCATGACCAAGCCGCAGCGCTCGAAGTGATACCTCGGATATCCTCACCGAGATTTCGCGCGGCACTGACAAGTGGTTATGGATGGTGGAGGCGCACCAACAAAGCGCCCCATCGCCAAGGTAGTACGACCACCGCGGTCTTGGGCCTGCCCGGTGGCCAATAGTCATTGTGTCTGCCCCGCGATACCACGGCGTCAGCGGGCTCCTAAGAAACTCCAGTTGTATCTTTCGAGGAAGCACAACAACCAGTGTTGTCGCAGGACATCTTCATGGTGCCTTCGGAGGCACTTCCCACCGCGGTGAGCATCTAAACGCTGGTCGGCCGCAATCTGATGTACGCGCCTACATATTGAGGGCAGGCTCGGCAGCGAAGCTGCCTTCGATTGCAGCCCATCCGAGACTTGGTTCCTGCTTCACCCGCGTATACAGCCGACCGGTGCGAAGGACGCGCCGAGCGCCGCTTTGGCGCAGTGGCCCATGGGACGCCTGCTGCTGGCGCGATTGCCTGCCGATCCGTATATCTCCAACCACTGCGCCCAGCCCTTTGTCGTCCCCTTTCACGGAGACTTGCCAATGGCTACTCAGTCCAGCCCCCGCTCGCTCGGCATCGTTCTCAGGCTTGTCGGCCTCATCTTCGTGGTTGGGATCTATCCGCTCACCATCGTGTGGCCGGACGGCTGGGGTTGGCTGCCCGCGCAGCCGCAATATCTCAGTATGATTATCGGGATCTATGCAACTCTAGGTGTGTTCCTGCTCCTCGCCGCTCGCAACCCACTCCAACACCTCAGCTTGATTTGGTTCACGGTTTGGTCCAGCATCGTCCATGCGGGCATCATGGCATACCATTCCATCCAGGACGCGACGCAACGCGGCCATCTTTGGGGCGACGTCGCAGCGTTGGTGGTGGTGGCTGTTGCTTTGGCCGCGTTGACTCCAAGACAGGGCGCGGCGACGGCCTAACCCGTCCCCGATCCTGACGGCCGCGACCTCCGCCCTTCACAGGATCACAAATGTCACTCGAGACGGCGCGCCTCAGCCTGACACCGGCCTCCCCGGCACACATTCTCACGTTGATGGAGCAGCCGGAACGCTTCGAGCAGATGGCTGGATTTCCGGCCGACGCCGGCCTCCTCGAGATGTACGCATCGGAGGATGTATCGCCCGAATGGATTGCGGCGCTCCGCCTCGCCCCCGAGCCCGACCCGTGGCGCCATGGGTTCTTCATCGTCCATCGCGGGGACCGCGCGGCGATCGGCAGCGCCGGTTTTAAGGGCCCACCGGACCCGAACGGCACGGTGGAGATTGCCTACGGCATCGCGCCGCGCTTCGAAGGTCAAGGGTACGCCACCGAAGCAGCGGCCGCCCTCGTCTCTTTTGCCTTCGACGCAGCAGCAGTTGAGTTGGTCTGTGCCCACACGCTGCCGACCGCCAACGCCTCGACCCGAGTGCTGACCAAGTGTGGGTTCCGCCACGTCGCCAGCGTGGTCGACCCTGATGACGGTCCGGTCTGGCGTTGGGAGCGAGGCCGCTAGTTCGTCCGCCGGCCCTCAGCTACGACGAATTCGCCCGGCACGGCATATCCTCGGTCGGCCTGCCAGGCGGAGATGGAGGCCAAATACTCCGCGTGGGCACCCGCACGCGTGGACTCGTCGAACCGCGAATAGGCCAGCGCCACCGGTCCCCCCAGGAACGCAGCACCACAGGCGTCGTCCTCGGAGTCGTACATCAGCTTCGTTGAGATTCGGTGCGCGACTAGGCCGCCGAAGCCGGCCAGCTTCATGGTTTGAAGGAGCGCGTCGCCGGAACCCAATTGAAAGAAGAGCGGGCAGACTTCCGAGCTGACCCTCCGGTCTACGATGGAGAAAATCTCAGCCCATCCGCAATTCTGACGAGCACCCCACACGGCAACGACCGCGCGACCGCCCGGGCGGAGAACCCGATGCATCTCTCGAAGGGCTTGGAGAGGGTCGGGCACGTACATCAATCCCAATGCGCACAGCGCCACATCGAAGCCCGCGTCGGGAAACACCAATTCCTCAGCATCCGCGCGCGTAGCGCTCACCTGGGACAATCCCCGCGTCGTGGCTTCGGCACCAAGAAAGGTGACCATCGCATCGGAGATGTCCGTGGCGACGACTGAGCCAGCGGTCCCCACCGCCTCAGCCGCGGGAAATGTCACCAAGCCGGTGCCAGCGGCTACCTCGATCGCCCGCTCGTTGGGTTGGAGGGCGGCCATCTCGAGCAGCTGATGGTGCGCGGGCGCGAGCTGGCGGTGCCAATACTTTTCGTAGTGGGCCGCGGCCTTGTCCCACCCATAGCGCTGTACGCGTCGTTGCAGGCGCGAATCCACCGTTACACCACCGGCGTCAAGACGTGAACTTCGCGCCGAAGTGGCACGGCGCGGGAGAAGACATCCAGATAGGGACTGTATTTGTCGGCCGTGTCGAGGAGCCGAAGGATGTCTTCCTTCGGCGCAGGACTCTCCACGGTGACGAGGTAGCGGACCTCGCTGTACCCAGGCGTCACATCGTCGGAGACCCCAAGTTCGCCGCGGCTATCGTAATCGGCCTGTACTTCAATCTCCAACGAAGTGATGGGGATCTCGAGACGCGCGGCCCACATCCCATAGCCAATCGCGAGGCAAGTCCCGAGCGCGCCACGGCCGAGAATTCCTGGGTTCGGCCCGGCGTTGGTGCCTCCGGATTTCTCACCCACACCGACGGTGAGCTTCCAAGACCCCTCCACAATCTCACACTCGAGGCCGGGTGACAACCGAACTTTCGTCTTCGCGGTGCCCTGCCCGAGCGAGGGCCGGAGGGAGACCGCCTTCGCGTTTCGCTCCAACGCGGCTCGCATTTTTTCATCGCCGTTCATGGTGAGGATCCTGGTGAGGTTGGACTCAAAGTCCAGCCTGGTTGACTCATTTAACCGGAGCCATCGGGAGCACAATTCGAGATGCCCTCGTCCGGTCGCGGTATATGACCACCTGCGGCGGCGGATTCGGATACAGCTTCCGATGGGTGTCGCGGTCGCCACCGGTCACCGTCACCCGAATTCGATGGCCGGCAACGAACCGCTTTGCCGTGGGAAGCAAATCAAACACCAATTCGGTTGGCCGGTCGGGGAGCGGTGCCATATCCTGCTGATAGCTCCGCGACCAGGGCAGTCCAAAATTGTTGAACGGCGGTTTGACCAGCTTTCGATGCGACGCCCGAAGCACTCCTTCGGTCACATAGTTCGATGCGCCGGTCGGCGAGACATCCTCGAGAAACACGAACACGTCCGCATCAGGCGCCGAGGAGCGGACCCAGACATGCGCGATCGGGTGACCAATCACTTCGACATCGCCGTTGAGGGGTGGCGTGGTATAGGTAAGCCCCTTGGCGTCATTGGGGGCGAGGTCGGGATATCCGATCGGTCCTCCATACGTACTGGCCCACCGGTTGCCGGGGCTGAGCGTTGCAGTGGTGTCGACGGTTTGGCTGTCCGCGGCGGCGAGGGACTTCGGGGCACCGCGGCCGAGGAGCCCATCATTACTAGACGGCACGCTACTCGATGGCCCGGCCGCGAAGTAGAAGCTCGTTGAAATGGCTTGTGGAATCGGCCACCGGCTTGCGGTCCGCCACTCCTTACCGACCGGTGCGTTGAGCACGTAGTAGCGGAGCGAGGGCTCCCGCATGATGCCGTTGTCGATCCCTTTGAGCCAATAGTCGAACCACCGAAGTCGCTCCGCGCCAAGATCGAACCCCTGGTCCTGGCCATGAAACCAGGGACCGATAATGAGTTTCTCGGGCACGGTGAGATTGCCGTACCAGAGCAGCGCGTCGCGAGGAAACGCGTCGAACCAGCCGGCCAGGGTGTATACCGGAATGCCCGACCGATTGATGGCCCGCAGGTAGGTGGCCGGACCGCGCTCGGAATGAATCTGCTTTCCGGTCTTCGGGTCGACGCTGTTGCGGTAGGGCACTCCACTCCACATCTCGAGCATGTCGCGATTGATGGCATGGGCCGAGATGGCCGAATCACGGAGCATCTTCCCGTTGGGCCCGTCGACCGGGGCCACGCCTTGGAATCGCATCGCTCCCCAATCAAAGGGGACGGAGCGATCCAACTGGTCGGTCAGCTGCTGCCATTTGGCGAAGAAGTCGTCCCGGAAGATCCCTCCCGGGTAGATCACCGGGTACCACTCGAAGACCGCCATCTCCGGGAAGATCGCCTTGAGGTGGGGAGGTTTCTCGCTCGCCGCAAAGAGTTGGGTGATGCCCAGATAGGACCGCCCCATCATTCCGATCTTGCCGGTGGACCACGGCTGCGCCGCCAGCCATTCGGTGATCTCGTACGCGTCGCGCGCCTCCTCCCGTTGGAAGAAGCCCAGCTGGGTTCCGAAGGAGGCCCCCCCTCCCCGAGTGTCCACCGCCGCGACGACATAACCGTGCTCGAGCAATTGGTCGACCCCGCGCCCGAAACCTTTGGGGTAGTCGATCAGCGAATCGTTTCGAAAGAAGGCGCGATGGTACCGGTGATGCGTCCAAGCCACCGGGAGTCGCTCAGTATGGAGCACTCCCCCTTTGGTCGGGCGGAGGACATCGACAGCCAATCGGACGCCATCGTGCATGGTGACGTATTGGGAGATCCTCTGGTACCCGTCGTAGGTCGGCGCGGAGTAGCCCGAATACTCGCCCGGGCGTGAGACACGCTGCTGCGCCTCCGCCGACACGCTGAGACCTGCGGCGACGAAGAGATAGCAGAAGAACACAAACGGAGGCCGAGGCATAGTGAGCTCTGGCGTTTGAGGGGGCGGATGGTACCTCCGTAAAGTACAGACCCGGAGGGAAGAGCGGAATTGACCATCCTTGACAGCTCCGCCATACGGCGGGACTATCGAGCATCAACTCGAATTGAAGAAAGGCTGGTATCGCCGTGTCCGACGCCGTCTCACGCCGAGAGTTTCTCGCCACCTCCGCGGTACTAGCCCTGAGCTCTACGACCGGTCGCGGACCGATGGTCGAGAGGGCCCAGGCGCTTGTCACTGATGACCTACTCGACCTCTCCGCGGTGTTCGCTGTCAGAGCCATGCGGCAAGGTGACCTCACCGCCGAACGGTATGCCAGCGCCCTGCTCGATCGCTGCGAGGCGATGAAAGGCCTGAACGCCTTCATATCGCTCGATGCGCCGCGAGTCCTCGAAGCCGCTCGGGCGGCCGACCGGAGACGCACCGCCGGTGAGTTCCTCGGTCCGCTGCATGGTCTCCCGATTCCGGTAAAGGACAGCGTCAACACCAAGGATCTGCCCACGACGGTAGGCACGCCGGCTCTTCGTTCCTTCCGGCCGGCCGAGAATGCCGCTGTGGTACAGACGCTGCTCGACGCCGGAGCGATCGTTCTGGGCAAAACCAATCTTCACGAGTTATCGCTGGGCTGGACCAGCAACAACCACGCCTTCGGCGCGGTGCACAACCCATACGATACAAAACGAATTCCGGGCGGCAGCAGCGGCGGTACCGCGGCGGCGGTCGCGGCTCGGATGGCTCCCCTCGGCGTGGCGGAGGACACCGAGGGCTCGATTCGGGTTCCCGCGGCTCTGTGCGGCATCACTGGGTTTCGGCCAACGACGTTTCGATATTCGTCGACTGGCGTCGCGCCGATCACGCCACTCTTTGATCAGGTGGGCCCTCATGCCCGGTCCGTCGAGGACCTGGCGCTGTTCGATTCCGTCGCGACCGGAAACCAGTCTCCCTTGCCTACCATCACGCTCAAGGGACTTCGTTTAGGTCTCGCCCGCGAATACTTCTATGCGGGGTTGGATCCCGAGGTGGAGCGCCAGGCCGACCAAACTCTTCGGATTCTGCGCGCGGCCGGAGTCGAGATCGTGGAAGCGAACTTGCCTGACTTGGAAAAACTGATCGCAGCGACGACAGCGCAGATTCAAATCCATGACTTAGGACCGAGCCTCAAAAAGTATCTCGCTGAGTTCAGGGCCGGGGTCACCCTCGAGCAAGTCGCGGCGAGGGCGAGCGACGACATCCGGGAAGTTTTCGAGCTCTTCGTCCTGCCGGGCGCGAAGCAAGCCGTGTCGGAGGAAGTCTACCAAGCCGCCCGCGACACCCTACCCAAGCTGCGGGACACTTATCAGACCTACTTCCGGGACACGGGCGTAGCGGCCATCGCCTTCCCGGCTACCATGGTTCCGCCCACTCCTATCGGGGAAGACAAAGAAGTCGAGATTCAGGGCAAGAAGGTGGCTTTTGAGACAGCAGTGGCTCGGAACATTGCCCCAGGCAGTACCGCCGGCCTCCCCGGCCTGATACTGCCGGTGGGGCTCACTCGGGGCGGGCTTCCTCTCGCGTTCGAGTTCGATGGTCCACCCGGTACCGATCGGGCGCTGCTAGCGCTAGGCGTCGAGCTCGAGCGTACTCTGGGTCGAATCCCTGCGCCTGGGGCGAGACGCACATGACGGATAGGGCAGACAAGACGGATAGTACGAACTGGATAGTAATCGACCGGACCTGACCGTCCCGACCGCTGTCGCACCCGCTCCACAAAATTTGTGACGCCAATCACACAGCGCCACAACTGGGTCGGTTGCCCTCGCCCCCAACTGAGTCGCGATCTCCGATCCGTGAGGGGGCGGAGAGGCAATGACACCAATCGACGTAACAGAATATGCAACAAAGTGTTAGCAATGCCGGCCCACGTCACTTCCCCAAGGGGACCAGATCTCGGGTGTTCCACAGCAACTGGCCTCAAGACTCAGGGCACATAGCTTGCTCGAAAAGAAGAGCAGGAACGCCGGCCCGGACTCCCCCCCGTGTCGGGTACGAAGAGGCTCCGGACCGTGGACGGCGGTTTCGGAGCCTTCTCGTTTTTTCGTCCAGGCTCGCAATCCGATTGTATTCGGTCGACATTCCAAGATCATCGTATCATCCATCGCGCCGACACCGAGGAGAATCCGTGACAGATCACATCGTCATCGAGCAAGCTGACCGCGTTTGCACGCTCCGCATCAATCGGCCGGAAAAAAGGAACGCGCTCACCCTCGCGATGTACAGTGCGCTCGCAGACGGCATCGATGCGGCGGAAAAGAATGCGGCGATCCGCGCAATTCTGATTCGGGGCAGCGACCAGTGCTTCACCGCCGGGAACGACCTCCAGGATTTTCTCTCCAACCCGCCGACCGGAGGCACCAGTCCGGCCATGCGTTTCCTCCAAGCGCTTCAAGGCGCGGAGAAGCCGATCGTCGCGGCCGTCTCGAAAATGGCAATTGGGATTGGCACCACTCTGCTGCTGCATTGCGACCTAGTGATCGCAGGAGAGTCGACCTCTTTCAGCCTGCCGTTCGTCAACCTTGGCCTCACCCCCGAGGCCGGATCGAGCCTCCTCTTGCCCCTGGCGATGGGGCATCGCCGTGCCGCGCATCTCCTGTTGCTCGGCGAATCCTTTACTGCCACGCACGCGCTGGACGTAGGCATCATTTCGGAGGTGGTTCGGGATGATGCCGTTATGGCCACCGCGGAGGCGCGAGCGAGAGCAATCGCCGCCAAGCCTCCTGCCGCGGTGCGGCACACCAAAAAGCTGCTCAAGGAGGCCCAAGTCGGATTGGCCGAGCGGATGGCAAAGGAGGGAGTGCTCTTCGCGGAGCGCCTGCGCTCTCCGGAAGCGCAGGAAGCGATGCATGCAGTGATAGAGAAACGCGCGCCGGATTTCGCCAAGTTTTGACCTGAACCTCGGCATTTGAGATTCTTTTGGCGCTGCAGGTCCTCGGAATGACATGGCTGGGGCGTGACGGATTTAGGCTTCGGGCCTCCACTAGTCGCGGCTGAACGCCGAGAGGGAACCTCTCTCGTCACGGGCGCTTGTAGATAGTTCCCCCCTTCATCACGAACTTCACCTCCTCCAGTAGCCGAACATTTTCGAGTGGATTTCCGGCCACCGCGACCAGATCGGCGAGCTTGCCCGCCGTGATCGTCCCCCGGTCGTCGACGCCGAGGAGGTCGGCTGCGTTCAGGGTAGCGGCCCGGATGGCATCCAACGCCGACATTCCCCGGGCGACCATCGCGGCGAACTCGATCGCGTTCGTCCCATGGGTGAGAACGGCAGCGTCCGTCCCGAACGCGATTTTGACGCCTGCTTGCACGGCTTTCCGATGGCTCTCCCTCGCCAACGGGATGACGCGCTCCGCCTTCGCGCGGATCGGCGGCGGCAGGTTCTCCAGCTTGATCGCGTCGAGCAGCCCAGTCGTCGGCACCAAATAGGTTCCCTTCTCCTTCATCAGCCGAATGATTTCATCGGTGAGCACGGAGCCATGCTCGATCGAAGCAACTCCCGCCTTCACGGCGGCGAGGATGCCCTCCGGCCCATGGGCGTGGGCGGCGACTTTGAGCCCGTGGCGCGCGGCCTCCTCTACCACGGCGCGCATTTCCGCCTCGGACATCTGTTGCGCACCGACCGACCCTTCAAACGAGAGGACGCCGGCCGTCGCGCAGATTTTGATCACTTTTGCGCCGTGCTTCACTTGATATCGGACGGCGTGCACGAAGGCATCCGGCCCGTCCGCGACGCCGGACCGGTAGTCCAGTTCATTGATTCCCGGTGCATGGCCGGTGTCGTCGCAGTGTCCTCCCGTAATCCCGAGGGAATGACCGGCCCCGATGATGCGAGGACCGTCCACCATGCCGGCATCGGTCGCCCGGGCGAGAGCGATGTCCGAGAACCCTCCGGCTCCCAAGTTCCGGATTGTGGTAAAGCCGGCGAGCAGGGTTTGGCGCGCATGATAGGTTCCCCGGATCGCTTCATCGGCGACGGACCCGGTGACCGAACGTGCGACCCAGTTGCCTTCGAGGTCGCCCGTGATGTGCGTGTGCATGTCCATCAGACCAGGAAGCAGGGTGAGATCGCCCAACTCGATCGTGGTCGCGCCGGTCGGGAGGCTCGCCGGATTCACCGATTGGATTCGACCCTTCTCGATGACCACGACCGCGGGACGGACTATCTGACCGCTCACCACATCGAGCATGCGCGCCGCGCGAACGACAGTGACCTGCCCTCGCACCGGAATCGAGGCGGCCAAGAGAATGAGCGCAGCGATGAACCGGGGGGCGCGTTGAGATTTGCAGGACATGACAACTCCGCTTGAAACGGTGGCACAGATAGGAATCTCAAAAGATAGCCCGGGTCCTGGTACTGGGCTCCCTCCACCTCGCCAGTTCCGCCAAAGCGCAGTAGTATCGTACCGACCTCCAACCCAGAGGAGCGGACATTGACAACCCGCCGTGATCTCATGAAACAAGGGGTCGCCGCCGCTATCGGACTCGGCCTCCCGCCAGACCTCTATGCGCGCATCTCAGCGAGACCGGGGCCGCGGCCCAATCTGGAGGTCGCGCTCAAAGCCGCCCGCTGGATCGCCCGATCTAGACAGATCACCGAGCATGGGCTGGCCTGGCCCGCCAACCCTCTTGACCCCAAATCAGTCGGCCTGGACTTGTATAACGGCATGCCGGGCGTAGTGCTCTTCCAACTCGAACTGTTCAACGCGACAAAGGACCCGACCTACCTCCGCGACGCTGAGAGCGCCGCGGATCACCTGCTCGCGCTACTGCCCGCCCAAGGGCCGGATAGCGAGGCGGGCCTCTATACCGGATTGGCGGGCATCGCCTATGTGTTGGACGCCGTAGCGAGAACAACCGGACAGAAGAAGCGCCGCGAGGGCGCTGCCCATGCCTTCGCGCTCCTAACCGGCCGGGCCAAGAAAGTTGGGAGCACGGAGGGGATCGAGTGGAATGAGGTTTCGGACATTATCGCCGGGAGTGCGGGCATTGGATTGACGCTGTTGGACCGGTATCGGCGCACCGGAGCCCACGATTTGCTCGAAAGTGCGAAGGCAGCCGGCCGCCGGCTGATTGAAATCGGCAGCCCCGAAGAGGGGGGGCTGACCTGGCTCATGTCGCCGACCTTCAAGCGCAACATGCCGAACTTCTCCCATGGAACGGCGGGAGTTTCGTACTTCCTCGCGACGCTCTATGGTGAGACACACGAGCAAGCGTTTCTCGACGCGGCGTTGGCGGGCGCCAAGTATCTCCAGTCGATCGCCACCGTCAAGGACGGGGCGACCACGATTCGGCATCACGATGGGGACGGTAAGGACCTCTACTATCTCAGCTGGTGCCATGGTCCGGTCGGCACGGCGCGCCTCTTCTACCGACTTTCCGAGGTCACGGGAGACGACCAGTGGCTCGAGTGGCTCCGCTCGCTCTCGAAGGGCATTACCACGAGCGGTATACCCGAACAGCGTACCCCTGGCTTTTGGAACAACGTTGGGCAGTGCTGCGGGAACACCGGCGTATCCGAATATTTCCTCGACCTTCATCGGATTTACCACGACCTCCGCAGCCTAGATTTCGCCCGAAGAGTCACTGCCAACACCTTGGCTCGCGCAACGGAAGACGGCGATGGCATCAAGTGGATTCAGGCCGAAAACCGAGTCGAGCCGCAAAATTTGGTGGCGCAGACCGGCCTGATGCAGGGCGCGGCCGGCATCGGCCTCTATTTTCTGCGCCTCGATGCCTTCGAACGCAAGAAGAAGCCTTCGGTGAGGCTTCCCGACTCGCCATTCGCATGACCAGAATGATCCGGCAGACTGGCTAACTCGATTGGAACCGCTTACCCGCATTCCGCCGGAGGGAGAGGCTCATCAACGGCTTGCCGCACTTGAAC
This sequence comes from Gemmatimonadota bacterium, assembly GCA_025358055.1. GTDB lineage: Bacteria > Gemmatimonadota > Gemmatimonadetes > Gemmatimonadales > GWC2-71-9 > JANYKV01. The sequence goes on along the minus strand of JANYKV010000024.1, from coordinate 17,403 downwards.
GGCTCGCGGTTCTCCTCGATTCAGCGTTCCGATTCCCCGGTACCCGAATTCGCTTTGGCCTGGATCCGCTGATCGGCCTGGTTCCGGGCGTAGGAGATGCGCTAGGCGCCCTGATCGGTGCCTGGATCGTCATTGAGGGCGTCCGGCTCGGTGTTTCAACGGCGACCGGGTTGCGCATGGTCCTCAATCTTGGCGTGGACGCGCTGTTGGGGACCGTCCCCATCCTTGGCGACCTCTTCGATGTCTTCGACCAAGCCGACCTCCGAAATGTCGCGCTGATCCGCCGTCACCTCGACCATCCCGATCGGACTCGTCGCGAGAGTCGTCTACTTCTGCTGTTCATTGGCATTGCCAGCATGCTGATCTGTGGTGCCGCGGTTTGGGGCGGTTGGACCGTTCTGCGATGGTTGCTCAATTTCTTTCGCGCCGCGTCGTGAGCAGCAGGAACACCGCTAGGGAATGTCCTAGGGAATAGACTCCGGCAGGTTGACAGAGCCGGACGCCCGTTCCCAACTTGAGGTGTGCTGGTTGTTGTCCGCGAGATACGATTCGCGTACGCCACGCGCTTCCGGGAGGTAGATCATGAGCACCGCGAAAGGTATTCAGACCCACAAACTCTTCAAGCTCGGCAAGAGCCGCACTCGACCGGACCAGCGGAACTTTCTCTTCGCGGCCCTCTTCAAAGGTACGGTGATACTCCCGACCGAATATGACTTTGATGTCACCCATCCAGGCATCCCCACCCCGATGTTTGGCAATGACGTCTATGGTGATTGCGTCATGGCTGGGCGAGCACATCAAACTCTCCGATTCGAGAACCTGGAGCAAAGCCGGAAGCTCTCCATTACCGACAAGGAGGTCGAGCGGGAGTATTTCAAGGAATCGGGCGGCCAGGACTCCGGGCTGGTGGTACTCGACTCGTTGAATCTCTGGCGCCAGAGAGGCTGGATTGCGGCAACGAAACGCTACAAGATCAAGGCCTTCGCCCAGATCAATGTCGCCCACCGCAGCGAAATCAAGCGAGGTATATACCTGGATGTTGGTATCGGTCTCGGGCTCAAACTACCCAAGAGTGCGTCGCGGCAGATTCAGACGGGCAAACCATGGGAAGTCGTGCGTGGCCCGACCGGAGCGCCCGGATCTTGGGGCGGGCACTACGTCTATGTACCAGGGTATACGAAACTCGGTCCTGTGTGTGTCACGTGGGGCCGGAAACAGCAGATGACCTGGGCATTTCTCGACAAATACTGTGACGAGGCCTACGCGATCATCGACGCGGTGGATACCGCCAAGAAAAAGAAGGCCATCAACTTGATCAAGCTGAACAAGATGCTGAACGCTCTCAAGAAGAAGTAGGAACTCCGTATTTCCGTCGCTGCAAATCACCGGCTTGGCGGATCCATTGTTGGCGTCGGATTCGGTCCGGAAACGACTTGAGATTGGTGGCAAGCCACTCCACATCGGCATCTCGAAGTGCAGCGATCTGTCGGAAGAGGTGGATGCCGAGACGGTGAAGGGCCCGCTCCAGCACCGGTCCGACCCCGACGATTTCCTGGAGGTCATCGACCTCCTGGGGTGGTTTGGTGAGCAAGAGGGAGCCCACTGATTCCTGAGCCTTGGCGCGATCCGCCTGGCACTGACTCAGGTCGGCCTCGATGGCCTCAAGCCGGGCGCCTTGTTCCTTGAGCTTCCTTTGGAGTGATTCGACGAGCCCGTCACGCTCCTTAAGGTGGACTTGCAGTGCGCCGGCCCGGTTGCGCCAGTCCGTTGCGGCTTTTTGCTCGGCACCGATGGCTGCGTCCCGATCATGCCTGAACTGCATTTCGTCCCGCAGCCGGTCCTCACCCAGTTTCGCAACGTCTGCTTCCAGGCGCCCAATCGTCCTTTCTCGCTCGACGAGAGCTAGGTCGAGCGCCATCCGCTTGGTTTCCAGACTAGTGAGAGCATCGTTCACTCGCTCGATCTCGGCCGATCGACTGGCCCCAACGGATTCGCTCTCTGCGAGCTGTTTTTCGAGGCTCGACGCGGCGCCCTCCTGCTCTCGAATACGAGCGTCGCGAACTTCTACGAGTTTCTTGAGCCGAGCCACGTCAGCCTGCAACGAAGGGACAACAGCCCGTTCGCTCTCGATCGCGGCCCGGAGGCGATGGCCCTCCGCCTCACTGGCTCGTTCGAGATCCACGACATTGCTCATCAGTCCCGCTCGCTCGTGGGAAAGAGCGTCCACCCTGGCTTGAGTCTGCTGAAGTGCTTGTTCCGTTTGACTTAGTGCGTCGCGGCGCGCGTCGTGATCGGTGAGTTGGGCCCGCAGAGTTGAGAGTTGTTCTTGGGAAGCCACGGAGGCCTCGCGGGCTCGGAGCAAGGCCATCGCGTCGGCCGCATGAGCGACCCTCTCCTGCTCCAGCGCGCCGATCCGGCCATCCTTTTCCAGTAGTGCGTTCTCGTTGGCCGCCCTCCCCCGTCGCAAACCCTCGGCCTCCGCGTCTGCCGTTCGCGCCTTGCTCTGCGCTTCGAGCATCTGCTCTCGGTAGCGATCGCGTTCGCTCTCGATCACGTGCATCCGGTTTTGCCAGTCGGCCTCGACGGCTGCTCGGACCTCTCCCGCCCGGCTTCGCGCCCACCATGCCGTCACTGCCCCGATCAGCGCGGCGAGTCCCAGACTCAGAATGATTTGTCCGACCAGGTACGTCATACTCAATCCCTTCGACCCGAACTACAATCCGGAGGTTCTCGTTCAGTCGCCGGCCGTTCGAAGGTCATCGATCGAGAGCGAGCCGCCCAACCCTCTGGAGGTCAAGCGATCAGGATGCCGTGCCCTCAATCCGGATTCGAAAACTCCGGCAGAGACCTTCACTTTCGGGACACGACGCCGAGCGCGGACGCATCCACCACCCGAACACCTCGAACCGCCCCCGCCTCGTGAATCGCTCGATCGCGCGACTCCGCCGTCGGCGCAATTCCCGAGAGCACCACGTCTCGGCCGCTCACGCGGAGGGTGGCCCAGGTGAACTGGAGCCCAGTGAGCGCTCGCGAGACCCGTGTCTTCACATCCGCTTCGATCCGAAGCCCATCTCGCCGCACGCAAAAAGCGGAGAGGGCACCGAAGGTGATCACGCCGAACAGCAGTGGACTCAATCGCATGGGGGCGAGGGCAAGAGGTGGTGGTCAGTGCTTGGGCGCTCGGCCCGCAGGACTCTCGGCTCCGAGTCGCAGGGTTTGAATATGTTACTGCCAAATGTCTCATTGGCTAGACCGGCCCCGCGCCAGAACGCCACGGCCAGTGGGTTCGTTCCGTAGCCGGAAGCCGACTCAGCCCTTGGGAGAAGCCCCCCGCTCCGGTTGACCGGGCGTGGGCCCGAAGGGGGTGAGGCCGACCACGTGGATGAGGCGGATTCGGGTGACAACGAGGGGTACCGCACTCGAGAGACACTGGGAGATCCCTCCGAGGCCCAACATCTTATTGAGGTTGTGCCCGTTGCTGAAACCTAGTTACCGCCCACCGCGTAGAGCGCTGACTTGATCGCCACGACAGCTTTGTTCCAGGACATTCTATGCGCCATACCCTCGTTGGCCTAAGTACCCTATTCCTGCTCGCGTTGAATCTGAACGCTCAAGAGTCCGGCGAATCGGCGATCGCGGACTCTACCGGCCAAGGTACCGCCCTCAACCTGGGTGTGAACAACATCGGACTCAGCATCGGGAACTCGCATCGCTGGACCGGGCTCCGGATCAATTTTCAAGACGCTCACGTGAGTCGCATCGATGGGATCAACCTCACGATCTGGAAACCCAAAAAGGACGCCAACAAGGCCGCGGTCGTGAACGGCCTCGCGCTTGGCTTGTACGGCCCCGAGGCTCGGCGAATCAACGGTGTCACTCTCGGCATGGGTGGCGCCGTTGCGTACGATCGCCTGGCGGGAATCAGCATCGGCGGCCTTGGCCTGATATCCGAAGGCACCATGTACGGCCTCAACGTGGGTGGGCTTGGACTCGTCGCGGAGCAGGGGCTCGGTGGGGTGAGCATTGGCGGGCTCGGGGTCGTGAGCCAGCGCGACGCCTTCGGAGTCACCATCGGTGGGCTTGGTGTGGTGTCCCAAGGGAAGTTGACCGGCTTGAATGTCGGTGGACTCGGCGTCGTTGCTCAGGGGGCCTTACGGGGAATCAGCATCGGTGGTCTCGGTCTGGTTTCTCAAGGCGACATGATCGGCGGCAACTTCGGCGGCTTGGGCACCGTGGCACAGGGGAACATGCTCGGTTTGAACGCGGGGGGACTCGGGCTGGTTGCCGAGAAGAACCTCGGCGGGGTAAACCTCAGTGGCGTCGCGATCGTCAGCGAAGGGCGCATCACCGGCGTGAGTATCAGCGGACTAGCGATCGTCGGACAGGGCGGAATCCGAGGGTTGTCCGTGGCCGGACTCGCTGTCGTAAGCCAGGCGGAGCTTATCGGTTTCGTCGCGGCAGCGTACCGCGTCGAGACCGAGAGGCTGAACGGCCTCTCGATTGCCGGATACAACCGAATCAAAGGCGAGCAACACGGCATTACCATTGGCATATTCAACACCGCCGCCGAGCTGCACGGTATTCAGATTGGCCTACTCAATCGAGCCAAGAACAATCGGCCACCATTCCGGTGGCTGCCGATTCTCAACGCGCATTTGTAAACGCCCGTCGCTTCATAGATCCCGCCTCCGCGGCTAGATTAGCGCGATGCCCAACAAATCCAGCACCATCACCCCGTTCGGCGGCCAATCCGAAACCGCTCCGCTCCGCATCGTCCTCATGAAGCATGTTAGGGACGCGTTCGAAAGTGAGGCGGCAATCGATCGCCAATGGTGCGAACTGAATTTTCTCGAACGCCCGGATTGGGGCCGAGCCATCGACGAATACGATCGCCTTGTGGAGTTGCTCCGCAGCCTTGGAGTCCACGTTCAGTTCGTCGCTCCCGGCGCTGATACCGGAATGGACTCGATGTATGTCCACGATTCCTCGATCGTATGCGACATGGGCGCTATCCTGTGCAACATGGGGAAAGCCGCCCGGAACCGAGAACCGGCCGCGATGGAGACCGCCTATCGCGCTCTTGGTGTCCCGGTGATCGGCCGGATCGAACATCCGGGGACGGTGGAAGGCGGCGACGTGGCGTGGCTGGACGCGCACACGCTTGCCGTGGCGGAAGGATATCGGACCAACGCGGAGGGAATCCGTCAGCTGCGTTCGTTGCTAGGAAATGCGATTGACGATCTGATCGTAGTGCCTTCGCCGCACTTCCGAGGCCCGGGAGACGTCTTTCATCTCATGTCGATCCTGAGCCCGGTGGATCGAGACCTTGCCGTTGTTTATTCCCCTCTGATGGTGGTCCGGTTCCGGGAGTACTTGCTGGCCCGAGGCATCCAGTTGGTCGAGGTTCCGGAAGAAGAATATGACTCGATGGGCTGCAACGTCCTCACGGTTGCCCCTCGCCGTTGCGTGGTGCTGGATGGCAACCCGGTGACCCGCCAACGACTGCAGGCCGCCGGCGTGGAGGTGCACGCCTATGATGGCAAGGAGATCAGTTGGAAGGGATCGGGCGGAATCACGTGTCTCACCCGCCCTCTGCACCGCGCCCCGGTGGCCTGACTAGGGCGAGCAACGCAGCCGATTTCCCGTGTGAGGGTCAGTGTTGGACAACGGTGCCATTCGAATCTGCCCGACCTACCTGCTCGACCACCTTGCGAATCGCTTTCACAATCAGCTCCGGCTGGACCAGGGAGACATAATGGTGGCTCTTTGCGGCAGTCACTTGCGATCCAAGAGGCGAGAGGGTCGCTTGGTCCCGCTGAAGCTCCTCCCAGACCGCCTTGATTTTCCGCGTGACCTCGGGCGGGTCGCCGGGCTGGCCCACTTGAATACCGGCGGTCACCACGACCAACGGAATGGTGAGGTGACGATCAACTGCCTTCAGCTGAGCCGCGCTGGTCTGAATATTGAGCATCTCGCTCGAGGCGGCAGCAGCGCTGCTCGTCCGGAATGTCACTGCAGCCAGGTCGCGGACCTGCGGAGCGAGGGTGCCGACGTCCGGACCGCTGCCGTGGCCCATCAGGCGCATGATGCCGAGCTTCGCAAGCCATGGGTAGGCGTGCATGAGCATTATGAATCCGGTGCCGGGTAATGCTTCGGGCGGAAACCGGTCCCACTGATCTTCGTGGGACGCATCGACCAGGACCATTCCGCTCACTTCCTTGTGGTATTTCGCGGCGAACAGCCGGATGTTGTACCCGCCGAATGAATGTCCCACCAAAATGATCGGCTCCGGAAGCCGGGCGTTTCGAACCAAAACATGAAGATCGTTCACTATTTGGGCGCTGGTTCGAGGCGATGGACCGGAGTCACTCCATCCCATGCCGGCTCGATCATAGCTGCAGGCACGCGCAAATGTTCCCACTTCGGGTTGGACGAACCCCCAATCGAGCGAAGAGCCGCCCAACCCCGCATCGAATACCACCGTCGGCCCGGTTTGCCCGGTGCACCAGAGATGAAGCCGGTACCCCCCCACGTCCACCATCGTTCCAGGAGCGGGGTGAACTCGCAGATCGCGTTGCGTCGCCAGAGCCTGATAGGTTGCTCCAGCTGCCGCCCCGACCACGAGCAGCACCACGAGTGCCAGCAACAGCCGCTTGGTCCAACGCCAAGCTCGTCCTGGTGTTTTACCGGTCACGTTGGCGGCTCCCGTGAAACCTCGAACGCCGAAAGTCGAATTGGGCCTTTGCCATTGCCTCAAGCGGTGGACCGCTTCGTGAGGTCCTTCGACCACAGCAACGGGTCTGCGTGAAGATCGGCCACGAAAGGCGCTGATGCAGCTCGGTCGCATGAGCGGAAACCGGATGCTGCGAAATCGGCTCCAGGCCGTTCATCCGCCGGTCGATGATCGAGGCTCCAACGGTCAAGAGCCCGATCAGCCCGAGGCCCGACCGGCACCAGAAGGCCCACAAGCAATCGCCGAAGCATTTCGTTGTTGTTCCAGTTGAGTGAGGTGGGAGAGGATATGGTCTGACCGACGATTGGTCAACAACCCGGCGCTACCCTCGGGCGCCCCTTAATCAGAACGGTGCCCGATTCGCCTTGAGATCCCGGAGGGAGTAGTAGGTGCCGCGCCAACGGATGCCGCGCCGAGTCAACGTCAGTAGAGTCGACCGCCACAACACCAGATTGAAGAGCACCGCGACAAGAGGGTATCCGAGGGCGTACCACCACCGAACGCGAACATAGGGTGTACAGACGGCATACCCCAGAACCGTGACGAGCACCACCAGGACCCAGATCCACCGGGCCAGGCCGGTGCCCCAAATCACGCCTGCGATGGGACCAAGCGCCAGGAGAAGGTGGGCCAAAGACCCCAGAACCGTGATAACGAGGCTGTAGTTGAGCGCCGCGAACTGATTTTTCTCGAGGCCCAGCACGAGCTCCCGCATCGAGTGGTACCACTCGACTTCCATCACCTGATGACCCGACACGATGTCTTGGCGGTAGCCGGAACGTTTGAGCAGCTGGCCAAGTCGCAGGTCGTCGTCAGGTCGCATCGCGATGGCGGTGTGCCCACCAACGGCGCGGTAAATGTCCGAGCGCACGAGATTGAACGCTCCAATACCGATGTAGCAACGACTCTTCGGATCTCTCGCCTTCCAGGGACGGAGATACATGTTCAAATAGAGGATGAACCCCATCACAAAGAGGCGGAGGAACGACCCGGGAACGGTCATGTCCGCCACCCCGGCCAGGTGATCGATGCCACCGCTCGTCACGAGCCATATGGCTCGTCGGATGGTCGACGGATTCATGACCACGTCGGCGTCGGTGAATAGAATCCAGTCTCCGGTGGCCGCGTTCGCCCCCTCCTGAAGCGCGTGGTTCTTGCCCAACCATCCGGCCGGGAGCTGATCGATTCGGACTACCGTCAGAAGCGGTTGCCGGACCGCGAGGCGGGAGAGAATGGAAGCAGTGCGGTCCTCAGATCGGTCGTCCACGACGACGATTTCGAGGTTCGGGTAATCCTGCGCCAACACCGATCGCAGCGCGGGTTCGATATTCCGCTCTTCGTTGCGAGCGGCAATGACCACCGAGACCCTCGGAGCTGAGGCGTCGCCGGGAACGATGACATCCCGGAGGAGACGGATGCTCAATCCTCCGCGGATGAAGTCCACCGTCATCAAGACGAGCAGGAGCAAGCAGACCACGGCAAGGAGTAGTCCGGGTGATGGCATGGCGTGGAGTGTAATCGACTCTTGACGGGCTCGCGCGGTGCCGTAGTTTCCGCCCATGACCACCCGAGCCGTTCCTCTCTGCAGCCCTCCACCAGCCCTCGTGGGTCACCTCGCCGAGCGGTTCGGCGAGCGATTCACCACGGCCCAGGCCACCCGAGACCACCATTCGAACGGGGAGTCCTACCACACCCCCCGCTTGCCCGACGCGGTGGTGTACCCCGAGTCGACCGCGGAAGTGAGCGAGGTCCTCAGAAGTTGTTCCGAAGCGCGTGTTCCGGTCGTACCGTTCGGCGCCGGTTCTTCCATTGAGGGCAACGTCATCCCAATGTTCGGGGGGGTCTGCATCGACCTCACCCTCATGAATCGCATTCTTCGGGTGAGCGCCGACGATCTCGACTGCACGGTTGAGGCCGGCGTCACCCGCAATCAGCTCAATACGTATCTTCGCGACACCGGACTCGCATTCTTCATCGATCCCGGCGCCGATGCCACCCTGGGCGGAATGGCCGCCACGCGGGCGTCCGGAACGACCGCGGTGCGCTACGGAACCATGCGGGAAAATGTCCTTGGCCTCACCGTCGTGCTCGCGGATGGACGGATCCTCAAGACCGGTGGACGGGCTCGCAAGTCCTCAGCCGGCTACGATCTCACGCGTTTGTTCGTCGGCTCGGAAGGAACCCTCGGAATTATCACCGATGTAACGCTCCGGCTTCACGGCGTTCCCGATTCCATTTCCGCGGCGGTCGCCGCTTTCGATTCCATCGACAACGCCACCGCCGCAGTCATACAGATCATTCAGCTCGGCATCCCTGTCGCCCGGATCGAATTGCTCGATGAGCATTCCATGGATGCGGTCAATCGGTTCTCTCACCTCAACTACCGAGTTACTCCGACGCTTTTCCTCGAGTTTCATGGCCCGTCGGAACGCAACGTGGTCGAACAGGCGGAAATGACCCAGGCGATCATGGCTGACCATGGCGGCGGCGATTTCCAGTGGGCCACGGGCACCGAGGAGCGGCAGAAACTCTGGGAAGCACGGCACCAGGCCTACTACGCCTCCCTCGCCCTACACCCAGGAGCGCGGGGCTGGGTCACCGATGTCTGCGTTCCAATTTCACGACTCGCGGAGTGTATTGCCGAAAGCAGGGCGGATCTCGCGGGGTCTTTTCTCCAAGGGGGGCTGATCGGCCACGTCGGCGACGGGAACTTCCACATGAGCTATATGATCCATCCGGAGCGCCCCGAGGAACTGGCCGAGGCGAAGCGGCTCAATGATCGGCTGGTCGGGCATGCGCTGAGGATGGGCGGCACCTGCACCGGGGAGCACGGAGTGGGCATGGGCAAGATGGACTCACTCGTGCTCGAGCATGGAGAAGTCGCCATCGATGTGATGCGCGACATCAAACGGACGTTGGACCCCCACGGGATTCTGAATCCGGGGAAGGTGATAAGACCGTAGTCAGAACCTCCATCGCGCCAGTTTGCCCTTTTGGAACGTCAGCACCGATCGTTCTCCGAAGCGATAGACTTTCTCACCTTCCTTGGGCCGACGTAGTGCGAGCCGAACTTCCAGCACGCCGGTTCGCCCCTGTTGCACTGGCATCAACACCAATTCCACGCCCGGTCCGATCAGGATTCGTCGCGGACCGTCTGCTTTGAGCCGATAGCCAAAGACACTAGCCTGCCGGATGAACCGATCGGCGAGCGCTGGCTCGAACGCCAACGTCACGCCAACGATGTCCGCGAAATATCGCGACGGACGGTACATACCGACCAAATGCGCCGATTGGGTCAGGAGATCTTGGTCTCGAGTCCGTGCCGTCACCGAATCCCACAGCTTCAAATACCGCCGATCATACTCCATGACCCACGAGCGAAATCGGTTGGTCGAGTCGGGGTCGCGCACCATCGCGGCGAGAAACCAGGGCACTTCTCGACCCTCCTTCGTCCTCGTCCGGCGCGTGGTGTCGACCGCCAGCCCGGTACTCCGTGCGAGCGGCTCCATCAGGTGCGCGACCGCCCCTTCGGTTTCGACCCCGAAACCGATCATCGTGCTCCCGGCAGGGCCAGCCCCGCCATTCGGTTGGAAGAGTTCCAGGTAGGTCGACTCTCCGAAGAGGTACGACCCGCTCCAGGTGCGGCCGGCGTTCGCGGCGATGGTGAGTTGTTCGAATCCGCTGAACTCGTCGCGCAGGAATGGTGAGGTCGAAATATCGTGATAGGTCGCGGAGTCGAGGACCAGCACGACATGGTTGAGGAGGACCGGCGCCGGCGCCTGCCCGCGCGCGACCCCTCCAGCCGAGGCCACGAGTACCAGCACGATCAATCGAGCCGACATGAACTATTCTCCTAGCCGTTTGATGGCCAACTCGAATCGGTGAGTCGCGGTATCCGCATCAGGGCAGCCGAATCCAAGGTCTTGCAGCAGACCATCCTCCAAACGATATATCCATCCATGCACGGCCAAGGACTGGCCTCGGCGCCACGCGTCGCGCACGATCGTCGTGCGAGTCACATTCCACGCCTGCGCGAGCACGTTGAGCTCGCAGAAGCGATCGAGTTTCGCCGCGGGACTGGGCAGGCGGGAAAACAATTCGGGATAGTGATTGCCCACGTCCTGAATATGACGCAGCCAGTTGTCGATCAGGCCCAGGGGCCGAGCTTGCATCGCGGCCTCGACCCCACCACATCCGTAGTGACCACATACGATCACGTGCCGGACCCGCAGCACATCGATGGCGTACTGCAGCACGGACAAACAATTCAAATCGGTGTGGATGACGACGTTTGCCACATTTCGATGGACAAATAGCTCGCCCGGGAGTAATCCCACGATGTCGTTGGCGGGCACCCGCGAGTCGGAACAGCCAATCCAAAGAAACTCAGGATTCTGTTGGCGGACGAGGCGCTGAAAAAACTGGGGGTCGCGCTCAACGGTACGAGCCGCCCATGCGCGATTGTTGGTGAAAAGTTTCGGGAGATACTCCATCGCTCAGGGCTTACCTAGATACACGGTGCCGCTCTTCATGACAAACCGGACGCGTTCGAGCGCATCGGAGTCTTTTTCCACGTCGCCCTCGATCGCAATGATATCTGCGAAGGCCCCTGCTTTGAGGACGCCAACCTTGCCCTCCAAACCGAGCAACCGGGCATCGTTGATGGTCGCCGCCTGAAGTACCTGGATCGCAGTCAGGCCCGAGGCCAAGTAGGCGAACAGGTTCCGTTTCGCCGCCCGGCCCTGGGGCCAGCCCAGGTTGAGGTAGTTGTCCGAGCCGGCCGTGATGGTCACTCCCGCCTTCACCGCACGACGCAGACGGTCCCGCTGCCCGGCGAGGATCTCGGAGATCTGTTCCGGGCGCGGCTTGAAGCCATTCGGCCCGGACTTTTCAGAGTAGCGGATGACTGTGAGGCTGTCGATATCAGTGGGAGTCAAGGTGACGCCGTTCTTCGCCATGAGGGCGAGGGTCGAGTCCTCCACCCGATACGCGTGTTCGATCGAATTCACCCCCGCGAACGCCGCCCGCCAGACCGCCGCATCATCGGTGGCGTGGGCGGCGACGCGGACTCCATGGCGCTTGGCCGCCTCCACGATGGCCTTCATCTCATCGACGGACAGGTACGCTGGATTCGGAGTGTTGTTGGAATAGATCTTGATTACCTGAGCGCCGAACGTCACGTTCTCCCGGACCGCATCCGCGGCATCCGCCGGACCGTGAACGATTCGATACTCCTCCGCCGCGATGTCCGCATGGTTCGCCTGCAGGCCGGGCCACTGGCCACCCACCGCGCTTAGCCCCGGGCCCGACACGAGGAGTCTTGGGCCATCGACGCTCCCATCATTGATCGCGTCGCGAAGCGCGACGTCTCCAAACCGTCCACTGTTGCCGAGATCACGCACCGTCGTAATGCCGGCCTCGAGGAACGTCCGCGCGCGCGCGGCCGCATGCAACGCCCGCAACGGCGTGCCCTCGATGATGATCGACTTGGCCCCTTCCATCGAGATTCCGCCAGCGGGGTCTTCGAGGTAAAGGAGGTGCATATGCGCGTCGATCAAGCCGGGAAGCACCGTGTATTTCCGAAGATCAATCACCCGTGCCCCTTTGGGTGCTTCCAGATTGGGGCCCACGCGCTCAATCTTTTGATCCCGAATCAAGATGTCCTGGTTGGCCCGAAACACCCCGGCCTCGCTGTCGAAGAACCGGCCGGCGTGAATCAGAGTCGCCCCAGTGTCGGGCCGAGTCTGGGCACCAAGCGGCATCGCACCGACGACCAGGGCGAGGAACCAACCGGTTGCTCGCAACTTTAGTAGTCCCGTCATGGCGTTGCGAGCGCTATATGGGATGGATATTTCGAAGTGTGATACACCCGCTGCGTCGCAGCACGATAGTCGGAGGCCCGGGCCGTAAAGATATTCGGTGTGAAGGTTTGCGGATTCCGATCGATGATCGGAAACCAGCTGCTCTGAATTTGGACCATGATGCGGTGGCCTTTGAGAAAGCGATGGTCATTCGTATGCAAATCAATCGTGTAGGGGGTCACCTGGTTGGCCGCAATCGCGGTCGGATGGTCGAAACTCTGGCGGAACCGGCCCCGCAATACGTCGTTCGCGATCATGAGCTCGAATCCGGCCATCTCGGAATCGGCGGGGTTCCGGTCAGGATACACGTCGATCAGTTTGACGATCCAATCGCTGTCCGTCCCACTCGTAGCGGCGTACAGATGGGCGACAATGTCGCCCGCCACGACCAGATCGTCGGTTAGCGGGTCACTCGTATAGTTCAAGACATCTGCGCGTCCCTTGAGAAACCGTTGATCTTGGACGAGCCACACCGGCCAACTGGAGAAATCCATCGTGGCATCGATGGGCCGCTTGCGATATGGAACCGGATTCGCCGGATCGGACACATACTTGTCAAACGCTTGGGCTTCGGCTCCGCCTTCGGGTGGGGTGAACGAGAGCTTCCCACCGGATTGGAAGTAGATCCGCTTGGCATTCTGCGGCTCGTTCACATTCCACGATGAACGCCGCATCCACTGATTCGAGCCGGTCTCAAACACGAGCGCCTCCGGCTGATCGAGTTTCCCCTTGTCCTTGAGGAAGTAGGCAAACCACGGGGCTTGGATCCTTTCCCGGAAATACTTCGCCGTCGGCATCCCGAATTTCACCTTCCCGAGGCTGCTCCCATCGCGATCGTCCCAGCCGCCGTGGTTCCACGGGCCCACGACGAGGTAGTTCTGGTTCTTGTCATCGTGTTTCTCCAACAGTTCATAAATCCGGATCGGGCCATAGAAGTCTTCCTGGTCCCACCAGCCGGCCACGTTGAGGGTCGGCACCGTCACCCGATTGAGATACGGGGCAAACCCTTGTCGCTTCCAGAAGGCGTCGTAATTGGGATGGTTTTTGAAGTTGACCCAGCTGGGGAGCCGACCACCACCGAATTTCTCCTCGAGGCTCACCAAGGGGCCGAGCGCGAGATACCAATCGTAGGTGTCCTTGGTGCCGAATTTGAACGGGGTCACTTCCTTGCTCGATTCCATCGCGGCCGCGTACTCCCACGCGTAACTCAACCGGAACGCGCCATTGTGATGAAAGTCGTCCCCCAGAAACATGTCCGCGGGAGAGGCCTGAGGTGACACCGCCTTCAGCGCCGGATGGGGATCGAGCATCCCCATCACCGTGAGCCAACCCCCGTAGGAAACTCCGAGCATCCCCACGCGGCCGTTGTTGTTCGGCACGTTCTTGAGCAGCCATTCGATCGTGTCGTAGGTGTCGGTGCTCTCATCGATCGCTTTGGGGTGTTTCGGATCCCGCGGCGGGCGGAGCATCTCGAAGGCACCCTGTGACTTGAACCGCCCCCGAATATCCTGCATGACGAAGATGTACCCGTCATCCGCCAACTCCTTATAGGCGGTACTCAGAGCCGGACTGAACCCCTTTGGGTCGTGACTGAGTCCGTACGGCGTGCGAGTGAGGACAAACGGCAGGGTCGGATGGGTGCCTTTCGGCACGAAAACCTCGGTGTTGAGCTTGACTCCGTCCCGCATCGGAATCATTGCTTCGGTCTTCTCGAACAGACCGCTCACATCGGGTAGCGGTTCGCGCTGGGCCAACACGGGGGCGGCGGTCCACAGCATACCACCGACAAGCAATTGGATTGATACGAGTCTCACGGCGTCCTCACAATGATGGCATAGGGTCTACGTTCCGGGCACTACGGAGTGACAACGGCCACTTCGACCCGGGACAGGTTTGGGCCCGAGCGATACACCCGGTGCTCAGCCTTGATGTAGTCAGCGTTCTTCGCTTGATAGATATTCGGCACATATTTTTGGGGGTTCCGGTCAATCAACGGGAACCAAGTGCTTTGCACCTGCACCATAATTGCATGGCCCTTCTTGAACGTATAGTCCTGCGTATGCAGATCCACGGTGAACTCGGTGACCTTGTTGGGCACCAACGCCTCCGGTTTCGCGAACCCCTTGCGATACCGCCCGCGGAACACGTCGTTCGACACCATGAGTTGGTACCCGCCGAGCTTCGGTTCAGGAGTATAGTCTCCGGGGTACACATCGATCAGTTTGACGACCCAGTCCGCGTCTGAGCCGGTGGTGGACGCGAACAACTTGGCGACGACGCGGCCCGCAATCGTCACGTCCGCGTCAAGTACATCGGTCTCCCAGCTCAGCACATCCGGCCGAAGATGGGCGTGGCGTTGGTCGTCGGTGAGCCAGACCGGCCAATTGGAAAACCCGTTGTACAGCGGTGCGATCGGCCGGCTTCGATATGGAACCGGATGCGTGGGATCCGAGATGAACGCGTCGAAACTGTGTGCGGCGGACCCGGACGGCCGATCGAAGGAGAGCTTTCCGTCCGAGTGGAAATAGAGTGCCTTCGGAGTCACGCCCTGTTTGAGGGGCCAACTATCGTGTCGTTCCCACTGGTTGGCCCCGGCGCGGAACGTTAGAGCCTCCGGGAAGTCCATGGCGCCTTTGTCCTTGAGCCAATACGCGAACCAGCGGGCCTGCACGTTCTCACGGTACCACTTTGCCGTGGGGCTATCGAACTGCACCGCACCCAAACTCGACCCCTCACCCCGCGCCCAACCACCGTGGTTCCAGGGACCGACCACCAGGTAGTTGATGCCCTTCGTGTCAAACTTCTCCAAGGCCTCGTAGGTCGCCACCGGACCGAAGAAATCCTCCTGATCCCACCAACCGGCCACGTTGAGAGTCGGCACCGTGACGGACTTGAACAACGGACTCACGCGCCGCGGTTGCCAGTAGGACTGATCGTAGTCCGGATGATGAACGAACTCGTTCCAGGTCGGACGTTCCCCATGAAAGTATTTCTGGTCGGCATTGGACAGCCCGCCGAGGCGGAGAAACCACTCGTAGGTATCGCCGCTCGCGAAACTGAACGGCTTGTTCTGTTTGCCCGCCTCCATCAGGGCCACATATTCGAACCCGTAGCTCAACCGAAAGGCGCCGTTGTGATGGAAGTCGTCCCCTAACCACATGTCGTCGCACGGGGCCTGCGGTGACGCGGCACGGAGCGCCGGATGCGGATCAAGCAAGGCCATCGTGGTCAGCCATCCACCGTAGGAAATTCCGAGCATCCCCACTCGGCCATTGTTGTTGGGAACATTCTTCACAAGCCATTCGATCGTGTCGTAGGCATCGGTCGATTCGTCGATACCGGTCTTGTTCGCCGGCCCGCGAGCGGGACGAAGGAGAATGAACGTGCCTTCCGAATTGAACTTTCCGCGCACGTCCTGATACACGAAGATGTAGCCCTCGTCGGCCAGTTCCTTGTAGCTCGTGAGTAGGGACACCGCAAACCCGTTCGCATCCTGCCGGATGCTGTAGGGGGTGCGTTCGAAGATAAAAGGCAATGGGGCAGCCTGAGCTTTCGGGGTGTAGATCTCCGTATGGAGTCGGACGCCGTCTCGCATCGGCACCATTTCCACGCGTTTGGTGAACAACGTTCCGGCGTCGATGGCCTGGCCGTGAAGGGACCCCAAGGAAAAGTAGAGGGCGATACCAACCCCAATCGTCGAGCGCGGCACACGCATGATCCGGATCCCGTCGGCAAAAGTGAGAGTCAGTGCTGGCGCCAATCCCGGGGTTGGCGATTGCGTCCAAAAGTGCATCCAATAGCGGAGCCCGGCTAGGGTTATTGCCCCCGTTTGAGCTCCAGACCCGAAATGCGCCGGCTCCCCGGGTAGGGAACCGCCCCACCCTTGAGCGTGAGCCAGAGGGCCCTATTGAGGAGATCCTCGTCGGCCACATCTTCAAACCGAAAGTCGAGGCCGGCGGATTCCTGTACGCCCGGACCCTGCGCCGGGTTTCGATCCGTGAGCGAGGCGAGCGGAATGAGAGGCCTGTAGGGTGTCAGGTCCGGCGCTTCGGCGAACAGGCCGAAGAGGGGACGGCCGTAATGATCGAACTGGGATAGGTCGCCCAATCCCAAGACCACCTCGATCGTCGCCAGAACGTCGGTGGTGTTGATGAATCGGTGGACTGTCCCGGCACGGTTGTACGCGGAGATGACCAGGAACACCGATCGATGCGAATCGACGTGATCCGGGCCATTCTGCGCATCGTCCTCCAAGACAAACACCGCCGTAGTCCTCCAGAATGGGCTCTTCGACAGTCCCTCAATCACTCGGCCCAGGGCAAGATCGTTGTCCGCCACGTAGGCCCGTGGTGACAGCTCCCCCGCCCGCGCTCCCATCGTATGGTCGTTCGGAAGTCGCATGATTTGCAACGCCGGCATCGAGCCCCGGCGAACGAAGTCGGCCAGAGCCTGGAGCCACACGTCAGCTCGGCGTTGATCCTGGATCTTGAGATCGAAGCCCGGAAAGGTGCTATCGGTATGCAGTTCCAAAAAGGGTTTGAGGCCGCGATATCCCGCCGGCGTTGCTTCATCCGGATCGACGTCATTCGGGACGACGAATTCTCCGAAATTCCGGAAACTGATCCCCTTCCGTTGTGCCAGATTCCAGAGATAACCGTTCGCCGGCTCCGCCGCGTCCTCACCCGCTGGCGGCCGAACCCCGCGATTGGTCCCTTCGTAGTCGTAGCTCCGGCCTCGCGACGAATAGTTGGAAGGCACCGTCTTTTGGATATAGTCGGTTGTGTACGCTGCCATCGACCAGTTGTGGCC
>JANYKV010000012.1 GCA_025358055.1 Gemmatimonadota bacterium | reverse complement strand
GGCGACCGAGTCCGGCAAGAGATCCAGAAGTTTGTAGGCCGCCTCCACTCCACGGAGCTTCGCGTCGGGAAACTCTTGTCGCACCTTCGACAGCAAATATTCTTTCACTTGATCTCGGCTGCGCATCGCCGCGGCGGGCGTCGATTTGAACTTGAGCCCGGCGGCGCGCTCCACCGCCGGCATCAGGCTATCCACCAACCGTGAAATTTCGACGGACTCGTCGTGGCTGGGCGCTTGTCCCCGACAGGCGGGAGCGGTCGCGAGGAGCAGCCACGCGCAGGAGAAACGACGCACTAGGACACTCCGAGATAGTGTCGATACCATTCGATCAACGCCGGTCCCACCAGGTAGGTGACCGCGGCACCGATGGCGAGAAACACCCCGAACGGAACCAGCTTCCTTTGGCCCATGAGCCGGAGCGGCAAGAAGATGATGGTGCCGCTCAGGGCACCGAGAAACACGGTGAGCAGCACACCCTGCCAGCCAAGGAAGGCACCGACCATGGCCATCATCTTGATGTCGCCACCCCCCATGGCCTCTTCCTTGAACAGCCAGGTGCCGCCTATACCAACCACCCAGAGCAGACCGAACCCCAACGCACCGCCCACAAGGGCAGAACCCACGGCGGAAAGCCCCATGAACGCGCTGAACAGCAGCGCGACGACCAGCCCGCCGAGGCTAAACTCATCGGGAATGATGTATTCCCGAGCGTCGGTGAGCGCGATGCCAAGCAGGATAGTGCCGAAGAGTGCGCCTCGGAGCGTCTCGAGGGTCAGTCCGTACCGGTGTGCCATCCAGGCCCACAGGAGCGCGACGGAGATTTCCACCATCGGATAGAGCACCGAAATGGGCTCGCGGCAGCCGCGACAGCGTCCGAGGAGCAGGAGCCACGAGACGACGGGAATGTTGTCGTACCAGGCCACCGGCAGGCCGCACGTGGGGCAGCGCGACCGCGGCCGGACCACCGACTGGTGGGCCGGCAGCCGCACGATACAAACGTTGAGGAAGCTTCCAATGACGGCGCCGAACAGCGCGCCAAGGGTCGTGAGCGCGTACTCAACCCGCACGGGTAACCTCATAGAGCAAGATGCCCGCGGCGACCGCCACATTGAGAGACTCGGCCTCGGGATGAATGGGAATGGCGACCGAACGGGCCGCGACCGCTCGAAGGCTAGCTCGAACGCCCGCGCCCTCATTCCCCACAACCAGAGCAAGCGCCGAATCGCCTTCACGACCCCGCATCGCGATGCCTTCCTTCGTCGTCACCCACAGCCGCACGTCATGCTCCTTGCACCACGTCAGAAACGACGCCTCGTCAGGGGTCGCCGCGGGCAACCGAAAGGCCGCGCCCATGGTTGCTCGCAAGGCTTTCGGGTTGGTCAGCTCCACCGTTCCGGGCAGCGCCACGACCCCATCAGCCCCAAGGGCGAGCGCCGTGCGAATCAGAGTGCCGACGTTGCCGGGATCTTGCACGGCATCGAACACGAGCAGCGTCGTCCCGGGTCCGGAGGGAAGGTCCGCGAGCGTCCAGGTCTTCGGCTCCAATACGGCGAGGACACCCTGCGGGTGCTCGGTCGTCGCGAGGGCCTCCATCTCGTCGGCGGAGACCTCTTCGATTCGCACCGAGCCCGCCACCAGTGACTCCTTGAGCGCGCGACCTCGCGGTGTAGCTTCCAACGAGGCCGTCACCAGGGCGGCACGAATGGGGGTCGCGGTTGCGATGGCCTCCTCGACCAACCGGACGCCCTCCGCCAACGCCAGCCCGCGCCGCTCCCGTCCTTTCCGGAGCCGGAGATCGCGCACCATCGTCTGCAACGAACGAGACACCATGAACATTGCCCTCACGATCGCGGGATCCGATTCCAGTGCCGGCGCGGGTATCCAGGCCGACCTGAAAACCTTTCAGCAGTTCGGCGTATACGGTACCTGCGTCGTGACGGCGATCACGGCCCAGAATACGCTCGGTGTCTCCGCCGTCGAGCCCGTATCACCGGCGATGCTTCGGGCCCAGGTGGAGGCGCTGGCCACCGATCTCCCGCCCGTCGCCGTCAAGAGCGGAATGCTGGCGACGGCGGAAGTGCTGACGCAAGTGGCTTTGGCGCTGCGCACCTACGAGTGGTCCGTGTACGTCCTCGATCCGGTGCTCCGATCGTCCTCCGGACGACGACTCCTGACGGAGGAGGGCGAGCGCCTCTTGCTTCGGTCGCTCGTGCCCCTGGCGGCGCTGGTCACGCCAAATCTGGAGGAGGCGCACGCCCTGACCGGCCTTCGAGTGGACGATGTGGCCTCGATGACGACGGCTGGAGGCGCACTTTTAGATCTCGGAGCGGGCGCCGTGCTGATCAAAGGCGGTCACTTGCCTGGGAATGACCTGGTGGACGTTCTCGTGACCCGGAGTGGCACACATGAATACCGCCACCCCCGGATTTCCACCCGAGCCACGCACGGCACCGGATGCACTTTGTCGGCGGCGATCACCGCCGGGCTGGCACTGCGCACTCCACCTTCGGTAGCCGGGTCCACCAAAGCTCCGAAGCGAGATCAAAAAGCACTGATCGGTGCGGTGGGCGATGCGGTCGATTTCGTCCAACGAGCGATGGCGACCGCCCCGAATCTCGGAGCCGGACAAGGCCCGCTCGACCACACGGCGTCGCTCAAAGCTGGGCCACGATCGCCTCAATGAGGCGCGCCACCCGGCCGCAGGTTTGGGCCGCGACCTTCATCACCTCGGCATGCGTCGGTGGCGCGGCACTCGTCCCGGCCGCCGGATTCGTGATCGTCGAGAGTCCGAGACAGCGAACCCCGCGGGCCCGCGCGGCAATGGCCTCGATCACGGTCGACATGCCGACCGCATCCGCGCCGAGCCGCTCCAACATCCGGATCTCCGCCGGCGTTTCGTAGGACGGCCCCAACAACCCTGCATACACGCCCGCTTCCAGGTCAATCCCTACGGCCACGGCCACGCGCCTGGCCAAGCGGCGTAGTCCCACATCGTACCCGTTGTTGAGATCGGGGAATCGCTCTTCGCCCGCCAACGCCGAACCGACCAGCGGATTCTGTCCCGTCAGGTTGAGGTGATCCGCGATGAGCATGATGGTGCCGGGGCCGTAGGTGCGACGGATTCCGCCGGCCGCGTTGGTGAGCACCACCGTCCGGATGCCCAGGGTGGCAAACACCCGAACCGGAAGGGCAGTAGTGTCGGCGCTGAGGCCCTCGTACATATGGAATCGGCCGCTCTGCACGAGAACGGTTTTCCCGGTCATCGTGCCGAAAACAAGCTCACCTTTGTGCCCGGCGACTGTAGGCTGGTGAAAACCTGGGATCGCGGCGTAGGGAATTCGAACGGCATTCCCGACTCGTTCCGCGAGTTCGCCCAGGCCCGAGCCGAGCACGATGGCCACGTCCGGCACGGCGCCGCCCAAGGCAGGTCGGATGGTCTCGGCCGCGCCGAGTATGACCTGCTCTCGTGCGCTGGTCACAACAAGATCCCCGCGATCGTAGCGCTCAGAAAGTTCGCCAGCGTGCCTGCGAGCATCGCGCGAAATCCGAGCTGCGCAAGATCGCTTCTCCGTTCCGGCACCAAGGCGCCGATTCCGCCGATTTGAATGCCGACCGATGCGATATTGGCGAACCCTGCAAGTGCGAATGAGGCGATGGCGAAGGATCGGGGGTCCAGCGAGGCCTTGAGGGTTCCGAGTTGCGAGTAGGCGATCACCTCGTTGAGTACCGCCCGAGTGCCCAGGAGCCCGCCGACAACAGCGCTGTCCTTCCAGGAAACGCCCATGGCCAGCGCGATCGGACGGCAGACCCAGGCGAGGACGGACTGAATGTCCTGCGGAAACCAGGTCGCATATTCGTGGATGGCCCCCATCATTCCATTGGCCAAAGCGACCAGCGCAATGAAGGAAATGAGCATGGCAATAACGTTGAGCATCAGGGAAAGTCCCTCACTGGTCCCCCGTGCGGCCGCGGCCACGAGATTCACGTCGGTCGGCGGGATATGCAGCTTCACTTTTCCGAACGTCTCCGGGGTGCCGGTCTCGGGTTCGAACAGTTTGGCCATCATAATCGTGCCCGGTGCGGTCATGACGACCGCGGTGAGGAGGTGCCGGGCCTCAATCCCAAAGGCGATGTACGCCGCCATGATCGATCCGGAGACGTGGGCCATCCCCGAGGTCATCACCGTCATCAGCTCTGAACGAGTCATCTTGGCCAGGAACGGCCGGATGGTGAGAGGTGCTTCCGTCTGTCCCATGAAAATCGAGGCCGCGACATTGAGACTCTCCGCGCCGCTCGCGCCGAGTAACCGACTCATCACGACCGCAAAGGCGCGGACGATCAGCTGCATGATGCCCAGGTAGTACATGATGGCGAAGAGGGCGGAAACAAAAATGATTGCCGGAAGAATCTGGAAGGCCAGGACCAACCCGACACTCGAGTTCGCTTTGCCGATGTTTCCGAACACGAACTCGGACCCGGCGTAGGAGTAGTGGAGGATGGTGGTGACGACCTGGCCGAGCCGGCGGAATACCTCCTGGCCAAAGGGAATCCGAAGCACGAAGACGGCAAAGGCCACCTGAAGGCCGAGCCCCCAGGCCACGATGCGCCAACGAATCGCACTCCTTTTGGAGGAGAGGGCCACGCCGATAACGACGATGAGGACCAGTCCCACGAGGCCGCTCAGGCGGACCAGCAGCGGCGTGTCCGAGACCACCGGGGTCGAGAACATAGGCCCCGAAACGGCGGATCTGGCGGCGGTGGGGGTCTGTCCCAGCAGCGTGCCCGCGGCCCGTCCGGTGGCTCCGGGCACCAGCCACGCCGCGCCGACCGACAGCACCGCGAGCACGATGGCCGCGACGAACTTGGCTGTGCGCTGCCTTAGTTCACCCTTCCGGAGCCAGTTCATCACAGACTCCGCAATTCGTCACGAACGCGCGAAAGCAGGGCCTCCCGGTCCGGCCGGGGAAGAAAGGCCGCCTCAAAACCGTACAGGATCATCGTGTCGACCTCCTCGCGAGTGAAACCGAGTTCGCGATGCGCCAGCCAGTATTCGTCACTCAGACACACCCCGCTCATGAGCCAGCTGTCGGTGCAGAGAGACACGGCCAGCCCCGCATCGAAATAGGCGCGCACCGGGTGCTCCGAAGCTCGACGCACCACCCGGGTCTGAAGATTGCTCGTGAGGTTGACTTCAACGAGGATCTGTCGATCGCGCACATAGTCCTGGAGCGCGCGGTTTTCATAGAGCCTGGTTCCATGGCCGATGCGCTCGGCGTGACAGCGCCACAACGCCTCGTGGATCGAGTCCGCTCCAGCCGCTTCGCCCGCGTGCACCGTAATGCCGAGGAGGCCGCGCGCCGCGACATCGAAGGCCGCTCCGTGCGCACCGGGAGGGCGACCCGCCTCCCCGCCGGCAAGATCGAACCCCACCACTCCCAGCCCTTGATGGCGCACCGAAGCCTCGGCGATCTCTACCGATTCCTGGAGGTCGTGGTGCCGGAGCGCGCAGTTGATGATACCGGTTCGAACGCCGAAGTCGCGCTCGCCACGCGAGAATCCTCGATGTTCCGCCGTGAGCACCTCCTCCAGCGTCAACCCCAGACGCAAGCTCAACAGAGGGCAGTAACGCACTTCGAGGCAACGGACATTGTCGCGCGCGGCATCCTCCACCATCTCATAGGCGACCCGTTCGATCGCCTCGGGCGTTTGGAGCAGCGCTATGGTGAGTTCGAAACGCGCGATGTAGTCCTCCAGATCGCGAGCATCGTCCACCAACATGTGCCGCCGAAGCACCGCGGGGTCGCGGGAGGGTAGCTCGATCTTGGCCGCTCGCGCGAGATCGATCATGGTCGCCGGGCGCAGCGAACCATCGAGATGGACGTGTAACTCGGCCTTGGGAAGCCGAGAGATCAACTCAGGCGTGAGCATCGGCATCGTCGGCATCTCGGCGGGCGCTCACGATCACGCGGAAAATGGCCCCGGGCAGGGTGGGTACGGACGGGTCGCACCGAATGCCGCGACCGTCGGTGAGGTATGCTCGCCCCGCCGCCACTGCCTCGCCCAGCGCCGGATCCAGCGCGGTCACAGCCGCGGACGCGGGAGCCCCGGATGGGACCGAAACAACCCGCTCATTGACGAATACACGGATACGGTCACTCACGCAGGCGGCATTCGAATACCCACAGTGGTCGAAGGAAACGTGATGACGATTGGGGTAATCTAGACGATTGATCTTCCGAGAGGCGGGCGCCCTCCGGGTTCGCATGGTCTTCCGGCCGTCCTACCGGAAAATGCGGACGGGAGATATATTCGCCCAAGCGCATATGACAGCGAACGAATCGCCCACCCAGCTTTTGCTCACCGTCGCCGAATCCACTCGGCTGCGCATTCTAAACTGCTTGAACGCCACGCCGCTGTTCGTCTCCGATTTACAAGCGATTCTCAACCTGCCCCAACCGACGGTCTCGCGGCATCTGACCGTGCTGCGGCGGGCCAAGTTGGTCCGCGACACACCGATCGGACAGCACGTACTCTATCGCGTCCGGCGGGAGAGCGGGCCCCAAGGCCGATTGCTAGGACACATTCTCGATGCCATCAGTCATGACGAGTCCATGCGCCACGAACGCCACCGCGCGATCGATCGCAACCGCACCCACACGCGGCTCCTCCTCGCTCCTCCAACCGAGTCACTCACCGAGTGAGCAATCGAGGCCGACGATGACCCAACGTATCCTTGTGGTCGACGATGAACCCGACATCACGGCGCTCGTCGCGTATCACCTCGCTAAGGCCGGCTACCGGGTGTCCACCGCGTCCAACGGTCCCGAAGCCCTGCGTGCGGTCCGTGAGGAGCGCCCGGATCTCGTGGTGCTCGACCTCATGTTGCCGGGGGCCTCAGGGTACGATGTCTTGACGGAGATCCGGGCTCGGGAAGAGACGAAGGACATCGGAGTGATTCTCCTCACCGCCCGCCGCGAAGAAGTCGACCGTATTCGCGGCTTTTCCTTGGGGACCGATGACTACCTCAGCAAGCCGTTTTCTCCCCAGGAGCTGGTCTTGCGGGTTGGAGCGCTGCTCCGTCGCCTGGCGGCCGCCCCGGTGGCGGCGGGAGCATCCCTCGTGGCCGGCGATTTGGTGGTGGATCGCTCCGCCCATCGGGTCACGCTGGCCGGGAAGGAAGTGCCGCTCACCGCGACGGAATACAAACTCCTCCTCACGCTGATCGAGCGGCAGGGCCGAGTCCAGAGTCGCCCGCAATTGTTGGAGACGGTCTGGGAGGCGCAGCCCGACATTCAAACCCGCACGGTCGATATGCACGTGCAGCGACTCCGCACCAAGCTGGGTCACATCGGCGACATGATCGAAACCGTGCGTGGGTTCGGCTACCGATTCCGGACCACCGATGCCCGCGCAAGGAGTGCCACCAAGTGAGATTTGCCGGTCGCCTCATCGCCGGAATCGTCTTCGTCCTCCTGGTCGCAGTCGTAGTCCTCGCCTGGTATTCGGAGCGTTCACTCCGCGGCGACCTGGAGCAGGAAGTCCGGATTGGGTTGGGTCGCGAAGCCCGGCTCGTACGGGACGCATTGCCTCGAGACTCGCTTGCGTGGCAGCACGCCGTTACGACTCTGTCCAAGGCCGCGGGACACCGAGTGACCCTCGTGGAGCGGAGTGGGCGGGTCCGCGCGGACAGCGACGTGCCGCAAGAACAGCTGCCTCTCGTCGAGAACCACGGCACTCGGCCCGAGATCGTTTCCGCATTTGCGACCGGCGAGGGCTGGGCCCAGCGCCAGAGTGCCACCATCGGAATGAACTTGATGTACTTGGCCGTTCGAGGTGGTCCCGGGGTGGTTCGAGTGGCGGCGAGTCTGACCCAAGTGGATGAGACCGTGCACCAGGCCCAGCGGTCGGTGACGGTCGCCGCACTCCTGGCTCTGTTCTTAGGTTCGATTCTGGCGGTCATCGCCGGCCGCTCGATCGCCCGGCCCCTGACCCAAATCACGGAGGCCGCCCGAATGATCGCAACTGGCGGGCTGCCGCGGTTTCCCCGCTCCGAGATCCCCGACGTCAACGCCCTGGTGAGCGCGCTCCGCCAGATGCATGAAGAGCTGGCCCTGCGGTTCGAATCAATCCGGCGGCAGGAGGCCGAGTCCGGGGCCCTGGTCGATGCGATGATCGAGGGCGTGCTCGCGGCGGATGCCAAAGGGCGCATCATCCGGGCTAATCCCGCGGCGCGCCGGCTCCTCGGCTATGCCGACGCGCAATCGATTCCTGACCTGCAGCAGCTCTTCCGCGCCAAGGGCGCCCGCGAAGCGGTTGACTCCGCGATCGAAGGCACGGCGGTGCAAGCTCGCGAGGTCGACTTGGACGGCCGGATCATCTTGTTAAGCGCTCGACCGCTCCCCACCGGAGGAGCGGTTTTGGTGTTGCACGACTTGACGCCGCTCCGGCGGCTGGAAGCCATGCGCCGGGACTTTGTCGCCAACGCCTCGCACGAGCTCAAAACCCCGTTGACAGCCATCTCCGGGTATACCGAAACACTGTTGACCGACCGGCCCGACCCTGAGACGACGCAGCGGTTTCTCGAAACGATCCTCAACAATGCACGCCGGATGCAACACCTGGTCGACGACCAACTCGATCTCTCCAGAATCGAGTCCGGTGGCTGGCAGCCGACGCCTCGACGGGTGGACCTCGCGTCCGCGGTCGGCGAGGCATGGTCGGCCTGCAGCGATCGCGCGCAATCGCGCGGAGTTCATTTCGAGGCCATGATTCCGGAGGCCGCGCATGAACTGACGGTGGACGCGGACGGACTCCGGCAGATTCTTGTGAACCTCTTCGACAATTCGGTCCGCCATACCCCGAACGGCGGGACGATTACCCTTTCGAGCGAGTTGCGCGATGGGGGGATGCTCCTCAGTGTCCGGGACACCGGCACAGGGATCGCGAGCGAGCACCTCCCGCGGATTTTCGAGCGATTCTATCGGGCGGACGCGGCGCGCTCGCGAGAAGAAGGCGGCACGGGCCTTGGACTCGCCATCGTAAAGCATCTGGTCGAAGCCCACGGGGGCATGGTGTGGGCGAAAAGCGCGCTCGGACAGGGCACCACCATCGCCTGCTGGTTCCCCACGCAGTAGAATCTCCGCGAACAACCGTTACGATCCTGAGACCCACGGGCCGGTAAGCGCGTGACCCGGCCTTCCAACCTTTGCTCCATGCTTACCAATGATTCGCTGCTTGTCGCCCTTCCCACTGAGCTCGACGCGGGAGCCGTCGAGCGGATTCGATATGCGATCGCCGGCTCCTCCGCTGGGCGCATCCGCGTGGATGCCTCGGCCCTCCACACGCTCGACCCGGTCGGGATCTCTCGGCTCTGGTTCGTTCTCTGGAGCCTGCGGCAGAGGAGGAACGTGGGCATCGAAGTGGAAGGCCTGCATCCCTCCCTTCGTCGGCAGCTCCGAATTCACCCATTGCTCGACTTTCTGCGAGGGGAGGAGGACGGCTCACCTCACGCCGAGGAGTCCTCGGCGTTCATACCGTCAGGGCTGAATACGACGGTCGGTGCGGTGCCGGTCCAATCCATCCCGCTGTAACCCGTCCGTGACACCGAGGGGCGTCGTTACCTGCTTGTTACGTGACCCACATTGTCGCGTGACGGCCATTGGCGTTTATGAGCCGGCGATCATGAGATCGTGCAGCATCCACGGCAACCAATGAACCGGAGGCGAACCCCAGTGCGTATTCGGATCCGATGGACCGCAGCGGCGTTGATCGTCAGCGCAATGGTCGCGACCTCGAGCGTCGAGGCCCAGGCACCGACGGTAACCGTCGGCGGCGTCGCCTACGCGCAGTACCAGTACCAGCTTCGGGACACCGCGAATCACGTCAACAATTTCGATGTGACCAGAGCCTACATCAACGTCATCGGAAAGTTCGCCTACGGCATCGGCACTCGCGTCACCGCCGACATCTTCCGAAGCACGGATGGCTCCCTGTCCTACCGCCTCAAGTACGCCTATGCCACTTGGAATCCGGAAGGCAGCGCCCTGACCTGGAAACTGGGTCAGATGCATACGCCGTTGCTCGACTGGGAAGAGCACCTGTGGGATTATCGGATGCAGGGCCAGATGGCCTTGGAGCGAGGAGGGTACATGTCTTCTTCCGATTTCGGTTTCGGCGTCGACGGCAACTGGGGCTTCGACAAGGTGAACATGCAGCTGGGTGTCTACAACGGTGAGAACTACAACCGGGCCCCGGGCGACCAGCGGAAAGACCTGATGGGCCGAGTGTCGGTGCGTTTGGTCGGAAGCGACGAAGGCGGGCGGGACGGCGGCCTCCGGTTAACCGGCTACGGCCAAGTCGGCAAACCCACGGGCGGCGGGACGCGGGAACGCTACATGGGCATGCTCTCGTACCGTTCAAAGGCACTGGTGCTGGCCGCGGAGTATGCCACGACCACCGACAGTACAGGCGCGATCGGGACCACCGCCGCCACCAAATACATCAAGGGCACCGTCACGAGCCTCTTTGGCGTGTTCAAGATTCCTTCCACCAAGCTCTCCCTCATCGCACGGGTGGACATCACCGACGCGAACACCGACGCCACGAAAGACGCGACGACAAAGCTCGCGGACGACAAGAGCACGCGCCTCATCGCCGGCGTCTCATACACGATCTCGTCGAACCTTCGCCTTCTGGCCGACCTCGACCATCTGAGCTACCAAAACGATGCCAATTCCACCGCGAAGGATGCGACTCGTTCACAGGCGTTGTTCCAAATTCAGTTGAGCTTCTAGGTCGTTCCCTTTGAGGATGGAGAGAGTCCCATGACGCGTCGCACTCTGTTGGTTGGAATCGGAGTCGCACTCGTGGTCGCGGCTCCTGTCACCGCGCAGTCCCTGACGGGCGCCGGCGCCACGTTCCCAAACCCAGTCTATGCCAAATGGTTTGACGTCTATGTCAAGAAGACCGGCGTTCAGATCAACTATCAATCGATCGGTTCGGGCGGCGGAATCCGGCAGTTCACCGATGGCACCGTCGACTTCGGAGCCACCGACGGCC
Source organism: Gemmatimonadota bacterium (assembly GCA_025358055.1). Taxonomy (GTDB): domain Bacteria; phylum Gemmatimonadota; class Gemmatimonadetes; order Gemmatimonadales; family GWC2-71-9; genus JANYKV01. The sequence goes on along the minus strand of JANYKV010000012.1, from coordinate 33,140 downwards.
CCATGAACCAGGAGCAGATGACAGCGGTTCAGGGGAAGGTGCTTCACATTCCCACCGTCATGGGCGCGGTGGTTGTCACCTATAATGTGCCCGGGTTGGGTGCGGCACAGCTCAAGCTCGACGGCGCCACGATTGCGGATATTTTTCTCGGCAAGATCACGAAGTGGAACGACCGACGTATCGTCGCCAATAACGCCGGCGCCAAGCTCTCCGCGTCCGACATCATCGTGGTCCATCGGTCGGACGGCTCCGGAACCAGTTTTATCTTCACCGACTATCTGAGCAAGGTGTCCTCGGAGTGGAAAGAGAAAGTTGGGAGCGCCACGGCGGTCAACTGGCCCAGTGGCCTGGGCGGCAAGGGGAATGAAGGGGTCACCCAGCAGGTGAAACAGAGCGAAGGGTCCATCGGCTACGTCGAGTTGATCTATGCCGTGGCGAACAAGCTCCCCTATGCCCAAGTCAAGAACGCCGAGGGCAGCTTTATCGAGCCTTCGTTGCAAACGGTGACCAATGCGGCAGCCAGCGCCAAGTTTGCCGCCAACACCGACTTCCGTGTCTCGATTACAAATGCGCCGGGCGCAGAGGCCTATCCGATTTCATCGTTCACCTGGCTCTTAGTACGGCCGGACACGAAGGATGAGGCGAAGGCCAAGGCGCTGAAAGGGTTCCTCGATTGGATGATCACCGATGAAGCCCAGAAAATGGCGACCGACCTGCAATATGCTCCGTTGCCCAAGCCGGTGATTGCGCTGGTGAAGGACCGGCTCAAGACCTTGAAAGGTGCCGGCAAGCCGATCGCCTGAACAATTGCCGAAGATGGGATTTGACACCGGAACGAGGGATCGGGCCACGGCGGCCCGGCCCCTCATTCGCTTCGGTGGAGCTAGCAAGGCCCCGTATCAACGGTCTGCGTTACCTGTCCGTTACACTGACGTGACGGAACACCATAAGCCCCCCTGTAGACTCCGGGCGTTATGACTGCGATCACCCAACCTGCGGAAGTCTCCGATCAGGGTCACGGACTCGAGGGACGCAATGTTTCCGACGCCGCGTTCCGCGGTGTCCTGACCGTCTGCGCGGCCGCGATCCCGATCCTGATGGGGTTCCTCGTGTGGGAGCTGTACGCCGGGTCCCGGCTGGCGATCTCCCGCTTTGGCGTTCGATTTGTGACCACGAGCATCTGGGATCCCGTGGCCGAGAAGTTCGGCGCCCTGCCGCTCATTTTCGGGACACTCCTGTCCTCACTGCTCGCGCTGTTGATCGCCGTTCCGCTGTCCCTCGGTGTGGCGATTTACCTAACCGAGTTTGCCCCGGAACGGATTCGAAAGCCGATCTCGTTCCTGATTGAACTGCTGGCAGCCATCCCGAGTGTGGTCTATGGCTTGTGGGGGGTCTTCTTCCTGCTCCCGTTCCTCCGCACCTCAGTCTTTCCATTCTTGAAAGCCACATTCGGATTTCTTCCGTTCTTCCAGGGCCCGATCTACGGACAGTCGATGTTGGCCGCGAGCATCATTCTCGCCATCATGGTGATGCCCTACATCATGAGCGTGTCGCGCGAAGTACTCGTCAGCGTCCCGAACAGTCAGCGCGAGGCCGCGCTCGCGATGGGCGCAACCCGCTGGGAAGCCGTGATCTCCGCCATCGTTCCCTACGCGAAGTCGGGCATCATCGGCGCGATCATCCTCGGGCTGGGCCGAGCCCTCGGGGAGACGATGGCGGTGACGATGCTCATCGGCAATCGGAATGAGATCGCCGCATCGTTGTTCGCACCTGGGTATACGATGGCGGCGGTGATCGCGAATGAGTTTTCCGAGGCCGCCAGCGACATCCATTTCTCCGCGCTCTCGTATGTGGCCCTCGTGCTCTTCCTGGTCACGGTTCTCGTGAACGCGGGCGCCCGAATCCTGATCTGGCGAACCTCCCGGGGCGGGCCCCAAGGAGGGCGGGGGATATGAACCGCCGTGTCCTGCGCCGTTGGATCAGCAATTTCATGGTCGGCACCATGATCTTTGCTGTGCTGATCGCGGTGTTGCCGCTGGTTCTCATCCTGGCGACGCTCCTCGTCAAAGGGGTGAGCAGTCTCAATCTGGCCTTTTTTCTCAAGACGCCGGCCCCAGCCGGCGAAAGCGGTGGTGGGGTCGCTCATGCGATCATCGGTACCCTGATGATGGTGGGTGCGGCATGCCTGATTGGTCTCCCCATAGGCATCGGCGCGGGAATCTTTTCCGCCGAATACCCATCGAGCCGATTGGCAACCATTACCCGATTCATCTCCGACGTGATGAACGGCACGCCGTCCATTGTAGTAGGCGTGTTCGCCTGGACCTTGATCGTCGCCCGGCAAAAGCATTTTTCGGGATATGCCGGGAGTGCCGCCCTGGCGATGTTGATGATTCCAATGGTCATGCGCACGACGGAAGAGATGATCAAACTCGTGCCGCATTCCCTCCGAGAAGCCGCGTTGGCGCTCGGGTACCCCCGTTGGCGTACCAGTCTTGCGGTCGTCGTCCGGACCACGCTGCCCGGCATCGTTACCGGGAGCCTCCTCGCAGTGGCACGCGTGTCCGGGGAAACCGCCCCGCTCCTCTTCACGGCGCTCGGCAGTCAGTTCATGGGTACCAATCTGAACCAGCCGATGGGAGCACTCCCGCTCACCGTATACACCTACGCGAACGGGCCTTACGAAGACTGGCATCGATTGGCGTGGGCCACTGCACTGGTCCTCATCCTGGTGGTCTTCGTCCTCAGCCTCTCCGCTCGGATCGCCACTCGCCGGATTTTCGGTCGGTATGGCTGATTTCCCGATTCGGCTTGCCACCGAGAACCTGAGCGCCTTCTACGGTGAAACCGTCGGCGTGAAGAACGTGAGCCTCGGATTCACCACCAACCAGGTGCACGCACTGATTGGTCCGTCGGGCTGTGGCAAGTCGACGTATCTCCGTACCCTCAATCGGATGCATGAATTGTCGCCGGCCGGACGGATCACCGGGCGGGTCCTGCTCGACGGTGACGACATCTACGCCCCACGGGTGAACACGATGCAGCTCCGTCGTCGCATCGGCATGGTCTTCCAAAAGCCAACCCCCTTTCCGACGATGTCGATCTACCAGAACGTCACGGCCGGGTTGATGCTCAACGGGCGGCCCCCGCGGCGCGCACTCGACGAGATGGTCGAGAAGGCGCTGCGCGAGGCCGCGCTCTGGGATGAGGTCAAGGACCGCTTGCATTCGAGCGCGGTGGCGCTCTCCGGCGGGCAGCAGCAACGCCTGTGCGTCGCCCGGACGATTGCCCCGCGCCCGGACGTGATTCTCCTGGATGAACCGACGGCCGCGTTGGACCCCCAGGGCTCCCAGCGAATCGAAGAGCTGGTGTTCCAGCTCAAGCGCGATTTTACGATTGTGATCGTAACGCACAACATGCAGCAGGCGGCCCGCGTTTCCGACACCACCACCTTCTTCTATGTGGGGACGATGGTGGAACACGGACCGACCAAGCAGATCTTCACGAGGCCCAAGAACGAGCAAACCGAGGCTTACATTACAGGACGGTTCGGATGACCTCTACCCTTGAGATTCCGGTGATGACACCTCCGCCCACACCCCCGATCCCGGTTCCTTCGCGCTTGGGGCAGAGCCCAGTCAAGCCGCGCACCGAGGCGAACTATGCCATCGTCGTCAAGGATTTCTCCTTCCACTTCGGTGCGCGGCAGATCCTCGATGGGCTCTCTTTCGAGGTTCCGCGTCGTGCGGTCACCGCGATCATCGGACCATCGGGCTGCGGCAAGTCGACCTTTCTTCGGTCGATCAACCGCCTGAACGACCTCACGCCCGGGTCGGTGTACGCCGGGGAAGTCCTGGTCGATGGGACATCGGTGTTTGCGCCAGCGACCGATCTCGTGGCGCTGCGGCAGCGGGTCGGGATGGTGTTCCAGCGTCCCAACCCCTTCCCGAAGTCGATCTTCGATAATGTGGCCTATGGGCCGGTGCTGAATGCGTTGGTGCCCAAGCGCGACTTGCCCGACCTGGTCGAGCGCTGCCTCCGGGCCGCTGCCCTGTGGGATGAAGTGAAGGACCGCCTGGAGGATTCCGCGCTGGGCCTGTCCGGTGGACAGCAACAGCGTCTGTGCATTGCCCGCGCGTTGGGGAATCAGCCGGAGGTGCTCTTGATGGACGAACCCTGCTCCGCCTTGGACCCGATCGCCACGCAGAAGGTGGAGGAACTTATTTTCGAACTCAAGCAGAACTATACAATCGTGATCGTTACGCACAATATGCAACAAGCCGCCCGGGTGTCGGACTGCACCGGCTTTTTCGATCGCGGCATCTTGATGGAGTTCGGCGACACCCAACAGATCTTCACCGCGCCGAAGCAGGAACGTACCGAGGCATACATTACCGGGAGATTCGGATGAGCGTCGATACCCACCGCCACTTTCACGATGAGTTGAGCCAGGTCAAGGTCCGCCTCCTCACGATGTCGGGCGAAGCGGAGGCGGCACTCGGCTCCGCGGTCCAGGCTCTTCTGGAGCGCGATACCGAGTTGGCGCGCCACGTCATTCGGAATGACCGCACCATCGACGCATTGGAAGTCGAGATCGAAGAGCAGTGCATCCAGTTGCTCGCCCTGCAGCAGCCCATGGCCCGCGATCTGCGGATGCTCACGAGCGCCCTCAAAATCGCGAACGACCTGGAGCGAGTGGGCGACCACGCCGTCAATATCGCCCAATCGGCCGAGCGACTGAGCCAGAGTCGGCCGATCGTCCCCGAACCGGAAATCGTCGAGATGGCCAGCCTTGCACGCGAGATGCTCTCCGACGCACTGGAGGCCTTTGTCCGCGGCGATGCGGCGGCCGGACGCGAAGTCTGTCTCCGGGACGACAAGGTGGACAACCTGCATCGGTCCGTCTTCCGTATTCTCCTCACGCACATGATGGAGAACCCACAAAACATCAGCGCCGCCATGGAGCTATTCTTAGTGAGTCGAAATCTCGAACGGGTAGCGGATCTGGCAACCAACGTCGGCGAGGATGTCGTATTTCTAGTCGAAGGCAAGTCCATCAAGCACCACGCCGAGGATCGGGGCGACGCTCGAATGGTGGCTCCGTCGAGTCATTGACGGTTTCCTCAGCCCCCGAGCGACTGGCCGCCATTGACGTCGGATCCAACTCGATCCGCCTTCTGGTCGCCGAGCACGATCCCCAGAGCGGACTCCACGTCATCGACGAGGTGAAGGATCAGCCGCGTCTGGCCACCGGCCTCGCGGCCACCGGTCGACTCGACGAGCTGGCCATGGCCCGCGCGCTTATCGTGCTGCAGCGCATGCGTGAAGTGGCCGAGCGTCGGGGTGTGAAACGAATTAGTGCAGTCGCCACGTCGGCCGTGCGAGAAGCCGAGAATGGCGAGGCCTTCGTCGCCCAAGTCAACAAAGAACTAGGCATCCCCCTCCGCATCATCGACCCCGAAACGGAGGCCACACTCTCGTACCGATCCGTCGCCCACCATTTTCCGCTGAGCAACACCCGGGCGTTGATCGCCGATATCGGCGGTGGCAGCCTAGAGCTGATCGGTGCCGTCAACGGCCTCGTTGAACTCACCGTCTCCCTTCCGCTCGGTGCGGTCCGGCTCACCGAGGTCGACCTGCCCGGCAAGCGCGACACCCGGAAAGAAATCACCGGCCTCCGGTCTCTGATCCGCAAACAGCTTCGGAAAGCAGCACCGTGGCGGAAGTTCGCGCATGCGACCGTCATCGGTTCCGGGGGCACGTTCACCAACCTCGGCCGTATGGTGGTGGCCCGGCGCGGTCTCCCCGTGGGTCAACCCGTCCACGGAGAAACGGTGACGACGGCGGAGGTGGAACAGCTGCTCGAATGGCTTTCGACCAAGACCGCCGAGCAGCGGCGCAACGTGCCCGGGCTCAACCCGCAGCGCGCGGACATCATTCTCGCCGGCCTCGCCGTCACGGCCGAGCTATTGGACCTCGCGGATGCTCGGGAACTGCGGGTCAGCGCCTATGGACTCCGCGAAGGGCTGTTGCTCGAGATGATCGGCGAAAAGGTTGCTCCGGCGACCGACCCGCTCCGGCAGATGCGCGAATTCGTGGAGCGGTGCCAGGGCGATCGCCGTCATGTCGAACAGGTGCGGGTGCTCGCGCTTTCGCTGTTCGATCACTTGGCGGACTCCCTGGGCGCGAAACCCGACGAGCGCGCTATCCTCGAGGCAGCGAGTCTCCTGCACGACGTCGGACAGGTGGTGAGCTACCGGAAGCATCACAAGCATAGTTTTGAGCTGATCATGCACGCCGACCGGCTCAATTTCGGGGTGCGCGAACGCACCCTGGTCGCGCTGTTGAGTCGCTATCATCGCAAGCGCGGTCCCAACAAGCGCCATCGCGATTTCGTCGGATTGGACCGAGCCGACCGAGACATTGTCCGCCGACTGAGTGGAGTTCTCCGGGTCGCTGACGGGCTCGACCGTGGTCATACCTCCATCGTGGACCACGTCCGGGCCCGGTTGACCCAGAACCGACTGACGCTCCGGGTGGTGCCCAGGTATGCCGGCGCTGATGTTTCGTTGGAATGCTGGGGCGCCGCTCGGAAGGCCAACGTGCTCGAGAAGGTACTCGGACGCCGGATCATCATCGCCCCAGCGCTTTAGTCTGCCGGCCACTCCATCGTGAAACCAATTCGACTGAGGTACTATGTGACGCATGTATCCTCCGCCCAGGACCCGGGGACAGGACCAATCGGAATTCCAAGTGCAGCGCTACCGGCGTGGAGCCGAAACCTGGCTTGGACGACTGCAGTCCTCTTTCTGATTTCAACATTGTTCCCGGTCATCGCGGGACTGTCAAAGGATACGGCGGCATTCTCAAGATGGTTTGGCGTCGCCGATGTTGCCCTGGCCTTCCTCGTCATCGTGCTGGCGCTGGTAATCTGGGGGCTGGCCCAGGGAAAGGTGAGCCAACGAGCAACCGATGCGACGTACCGGGCCTATCGTATCTTGATCCATGGTATACTCGTTCTCTGCATTGGGTTCTTCCTTTTCGGCGACCGAATCGTCTGGATCAATTGTTTGACGGGTTTCGCCTGGCGGAGTTGGCTGCTCATGTATAGCCTGCCTGCTTGGTTCACAGCGTCGGGAACGACCGTGAGCGGCGAACCCAGTTTGGGCTCACCGAACTGATTCGCACGCAAGAGATTGCGGCCTCCGGACAGCCATTTCAACGTTCACGCGCGACCCGGTTCTCACACCGCACTTCCTCTCCTTGCGTATCAGATCGTCGGTTGAGGCGGCGGCCTTCTAGGGGCCGCGAGAAGCGTGTGGCCGGTCATGTCGGACGAGCTTTGAAAGCGGTCGAAGAAGTGTCGGAGACCGTCGGACGTGTTGCGATGGCTGGAGAAACTCGCGCGAAGGGTCTGCACCGAATTCAAGCTCCGCTACGCCCAAGCCGAATGGAAAGGGCCCCGACCGCAACGATCAACTACAAGACGTGAGACGCGACTAGGCGAGGGTCAATAGTTCGGCCAATGAAGGCGCCGTCGGACCAAGTACCTCGCGCAATCCCGCCAAACTCGAGGTGCCGATCCGAGTGGCCCCGGCCCGAATCATCTGGAGCGCCGATTCGCCGGTGCGAATTCCCCCGGACGCTTTAACCCCGATTCGGTCGGATACCGAGCGCCGCATGAGGCCGACCGCCTCCACCGTTGCACCGCCGCTGGGATGAAATCCAGTCGATGTCTTTACGAAATGCGCTCCCGCTGACTCCGCGACAGCGCATGCGCGGACGATCTCTTCCGGCGTGAGCGCACCACTTTCGATAATCACCTTGATGAGCGCGCTGCCGGCCGACCGGACCACAGCCGTGATGTCGTGCTCGACCCTCATCCAACCCCCGTCTTTGGCGAGACCCAGCGCCATCACCATATCCAGCTCGGTCGCACCCTCCGCGACCGCAAGTCGCGCCTCCTCGACTTTGGCCCGAGAGGCCATTGCACCGAGGGGAAAGCCTACGACGGCTGCAACCTGAATGCCGTGCGACACGACTCGGTCAGCCACCACCGACACCCACATCCCATTCACACACACCGCCGCGACCCGCGCCTCGATCGCCTCGTCGCACAGTCGTTCCAGTTCACGGCGGGTCGATTCGGGCTTGAGGAGGGTGAGATCGATCAAGGAACCAATACCCAACACGGGATCGCGCTTCGCCTCCATCATGAGATGCGTCGACTCGGCATCAGAAGCCAATGACCCGAAGGCGCCGCGCCATCATCTCCGAACTTTTGAAAAACGTGATGAGGAGAGCCCCGGCGAGGAAGCCACCTACGTGGGCTCCAAAAGCGATCCCTCCCGATTCGCGCGCAAACACCGGAAGAACTCCCAACAGCTGCAACAGAATCCAGTATCCCAACATCAAATAGGCGGGCACGGTGATGGTCGTGATGAAAAAGCCGAGGAAGATCAGCATGTGAACGCGCACTTTGGGATACAGGACGATGTACGCTCCCATGACACCGCTGATCGCTCCCGAAGCACCCACCATCGGAATCGGACTCGCCGGATTGAGGACGATCTGCATGAGCGCCGCGGCAAGGCCTGCGACGAGATAAAACACGACGAAGCGGACCGGACCCATCGAGTCCTCAACGTTGTTGCCGAAGACCCAGAGAAACCACATGTTGCCCAACACGTGGAGCCAGCCGCCATGCATGAACATCGAGGTCACCGGAGTGTACCAGAGGGGAGGACCCACCAAACACTCCACCCCAGGCCCCGATTGGATCGGTTCTCCAACCGGAAGCTTTGACAGTAGCTCACCCGGAATGAGTCCGAGGGTGCAGACTGACCTCGAAAGCTCAGGCTCCGCACCCATTCCCTGCACCAATACCCAGACTCCCAGGTTGATCGCGATGAGCGCGACAGTGACCACCGGGGTGGTGAGGGTTGGGTTGTCATCTTTGTACGGGAACATGATGGAATATACCGTCGCACCCCGAAGCGAGAATCGCCTGATCAGGACGCCGGCGAGGCGCGGGGACGGTCGAGGACAACTGGCTCTGTCAGTCCAGCCGGGTCGAAAACACGGCACCGTGACCGTGTCCTGCCATTTTATGCCATTATGGCAGAAAGATTCGGTATGCCAGTTGCCTACAACGGGTTCCAGATGCCTCCGCCGCCCGAGTCCAGGATCAGATTCGGGGGCCACTCGGTTGTTCAGTCAGGTTCACCGTCTTGAAGGAGAACACATGGCCTCCAAAATCATTGGTATCGATCTCGGTACGACCAACTCCGTGGTGGCGGTCATGGAAGGGGGCGATCCGGTGGTCATCCCCAACGCCGAGGGCGGGCGGACCACCCCTTCGGTCGTAGCCTTCACGAAGGACGGCGAGCGCCTGGTGGGTCAGGTCGCGAAGCGACAAGCGGTGACCAATCCCAAGCAGACCATCTTTTCCATCAAGCGTTTTATGGGACGCCGGTTGAACGAAATCACCGAAGAAAGCAAACGGATCCCGTATAAGATCGTCAGCGGCCAGGGCGGTCTCGCGTCGGTCGAGATCGGCGGCAAGACGTACACCCCGCCGGAGATTTCGGCGATGATCTTGCAGAAAATGAAACAGACGGCTGAGGATTATTTGGGTCACTCGGTTGAAAAGGCCGTGATTACGGTCCCCGCGTACTTCAATGATGCCCAGCGCCAAGCCACGAAGGACGCGGGCAAGATCGCCGGCCTCGAGGTGCTGCGAATCATCAACGAACCGACGGCCGCCGCGCTCGCCTACGGCCTGGACAAGAAGAAGGAAGAGAAAGTGGCGGTGTTCGATCTCGGCGGCGGTACCTACGACATTTCCGTCCTCGAGTTGGCCGACGGCGTGTTCGAGGTGAAGAGCACGAACGGCGACACCCATCTCGGCGGCGACGATTTTGACGAGCGCTTGATCGATTGGTTGGTCACCGAGTTCAAGAAGGACCAGGGGATCGATCTCTCGAAGGATGCGATGGCCCTCCAGCGCCTCAAAGAGGCCGCCGAAAAGGCCAAGATGGAGCTTTCGAGCACCACCCAGACGGACATCAATCTGCCCTTCATTACGGCCGACCAATCGGGACCGAAGCACCTGAACTTGAGTCTGTCCCGCGCCAAGTTCGAACAGCTGGTGGACGATCTGATTCAGCGGACCATCCCTCCGATGCAACAGGCGCTCAAGGATGCCGGGTTGGACCCGAAACAGATCGACGAGGTCATTCTGGTCGGTGGGTCGACCCGGATTCCCAAGATCCAGCAGATCGTCAAGGACTTTTTCGGGAAAGAACCTAATAAGTCCGTGAACCCGGACGAAGTCGTCGCGATCGGTGCGGCCATCCAGGGCGGCGTGCTGGGTGGCGAGGTCAAGGATATTCTGCTCCTCGACGTCACCCCACTCTCCCTTGGGATCGAAACCTTGGGCGGCGTCACCACCGTCCTGATCCCGCGCAATACGACGATCCCAACCAAGAAGTCGGAGACGTTCTCCACTGCGGAAGACAACCAGACTACGGTGGAAGTCCACGTCCTCCAAGGTGAACGGCAGATGGCCGTCGACAATCGTACCATCGGCAAGTTCCAGCTGACCGGCATCCCGCCGGCTCCCCGGGGCATGCCACAAGTCGAAGTCACCTTCGACATCGACGCCAACGGCATCCTCCATGTCTCGGCCAAGGACAAGGCGACGAACAAGGAGCAAAAGATCCGCATCGAAGCATCGAGCGGACTCAGCGACACCGACATCGATAAGATGGTGAAGACCGCCGAAGCCAACGCCACGGCCGACAAAGAGCGTCGGGACCAGATAGAAACCCGAAATCAGCTCGACGGTATGGTCTACCGGGTTGAAAAAGACAGCAAGGACTGGGTCGATCGCTTGGCCGCCGATGCAAAGAGCCGGCTCGATGCCGCAGTGGAGGCGGGTAAACAAGCGCTCCGAACCGGCGATGCCGCGGGGATCAAAGCGGCATTTGAAGAACTCAACTCGGCGTACTCGGCGGCGGGAGCGTCGCTCTATCAAAGCGCGGCCCAGACCGGGAGCACATCAGAGCCCAGCGCCACCGGGCCCACCGATGGCGCCAAGGCGCCCAACGGCAAGGAAGAAGTGGCCGAAGCCGACTACGAAATTGTGGACGACACCAAGAAGTAAGGCGCCCCCCCGAGATCTCCACCCGCTTCCGGGTGGAGTCGCGACGGGAACCCAGTCGGGGGCATCTAGCGTATATTGTAGGGGCGGTCCGGCTTCCATCGGATCCCATGTTTCGTTCACCGTTTAACCGTAAGACTAGAGGTCTTCTGCATGTCAGTCCGATCTCTCAATTGGCTCAAATTCGGCAGTCTCGTCGGGTTGGCCTTCGTCCTGGGCCTCTTGTTCGCCGGCGTGCTCAATCTGCCCCACAGCACCCTCGCCCAGGCTGGTAGCCCGCGGGGGTTGGTCATCAAGCCGGTGCAGGCGCCGTCGATGCCGGCGGCCCGCCCCTTGGTCGAACTAAGCGACGCTTTTTCCGCGGTCGCGGAGCACGTCCGGCCGAGTGTGGTGTACATCAAAGCCCAGCGGACCGAGAAGGTGACCCAACAGCGCCTTCCTCCCGGGTTCGAACAGTTCCTTCCACGGGGATATCGTCGGCAGCCGGAAACCGAGCGCGGTAGCGGGTCGGGATTCGTCGTTTCCGAAGATGGATACATTCTGACGAACAACCACGTGGTCGAAAATGCGGACAAGGTGCAGGTTCAACTTCTGGATCACCGTACGTTCATCGCCAAGGTGGTCGGCACCGACCCGAACACGGATGTCGCAGTAATCAAGATCGATGCGCGGGGCCTCACGCCAATCGCATTGGGTGAGAGCGCCAAGGCTCGGATTGGCGAGTGGGTGCTGGCCATCGGCAACCCGCTCGGGGAGAACCTGACCTTCACTGTAACGTCGGGGATCGTAAGCGCGAAGGGCCGGGGTCAACTCCTCCTTCCCAATCGGACCGAACGAAGCATTCAGGACTTCATTCAGACGGATGCCGCGATCAACCCCGGCAATTCAGGCGGCCCGCTGGTCAACGTCCGAGGTGAAGTCATCGGCATCAACTCGGCCATCGCGAGTGAAACGGGATACAACGCCGGCTACGGCTTCGCGATTCCTATAGATCTCGCGCGCGAGGTGATGAACCAGTTGATCTCCACTGGTCACGTAGAGCGCGCGGCGCTCGGCGTCCGCGTGGAGGAAGTGACCGCCAATGACGCAAAATACGTCGGGCTTCCCGACATTCGCGGCGTAACGCTTCAGGCCTTCGCGGATGAAAACTCACCGGCCAAGCGCGCCGGGCTGGAACGCGGTGATGTCATTGTTTCCATCGAGGGAAAGCCGGTTGAGTACGTCGCCCAGTTGCAGCAGGAGGTGGGCTTCCGAAAGCCCGGTGACGTGGTCAAGGTGGAAGTGGCCCGAAAGGGCGGTGTTCGCAAAGTGTTCTCGGTGCGCCTGATCTCGCAGAGCGACGGCGTCAAGCTTGCGAAAGGCGCGGAGACGCCGGACAATGACAACAGTCCGGCTCCCAAGTCCACCGCGAGCACGCTCGCCCCCATCGGAATCAGCGTCGAGCCAGTCACGGCGGCCATCGCCCAGCAGATAGAGCTCCCGGCGAGCATTCGTGGATTGGTCGTCCGAGATGTTGCGCCGGACGGACCGGCGGATGGCCTCCTGCGTCCCGCTGACGGGCAAGCGACGGAAATCATCGTGAGCGTGGAAGGAAGCCCCGTCCGAGGCGAGGCCGATCTGCGGAACGCGATCAAGGCAGCCGGCCCGGGTGGTGTGATTTCGCTCGATGTGTACCGGGCGATCAGCGGGAGCGACGGCAGCCGCCGAATCGTGCGGTTGCGACTCAAGGACAAAGACTAAGACCAACTGATCCGGACCCGAAAGAGGGCACCCCTGAGGGTGCCCTCTTTCGTATGCGGTTGGCTGCCGCCCTATTTGTTTGAGGCCGGCTGAATCTTGTTCGCGGTGGCCACTGAATCCCAACTCGACCAACCCCATCCTACCACCTTGCCATCCACGACCACAATCGGGACCCGCTTTCGTTCCGGGACGCTATCGGCTTGTGGCTTCGACAGGCCAGGTTCCACATAAAACATCGCCTCGATGTAGTGACCATTGACCAAATACGGGTCGGTCCGCTGCGGGCTCTCACCGCCCATGGCTCGAATCGCGGAGTCTTTCGCAATTCCAACCGACAGCCGCTTGAGCCGAGCATCCCCGGTGCACGCTGCGATCGTCGCGAGACCGAGGCCGAGCCCGGCCAAACTGAGGATTCTGAAAGTGGAGGGACGGGTACGCAACGGAAATCTCCATGGAAAGGCGTAAGAGCTAGGCCGAGGGGCCGAATCGGGCCCTTAGCGGAACGGTCAAAATTTACACTGGTCCGCTTGGGGACGCAGCGCAGACAAAGACCCCCATCCTCAAGATCAGGCGCACCTTGGCCGATGTTATAAGCTCACCGGCCCCCCCGGGGCCGGGTGAGAGATACTGCCACGGAGGACCAATGTCCGACCAGGCACCAAGCGTGATCGATTTCGGCATATTGGACAGCTACCGCGCCCTTCAGGAAGAAGATCAGCCGGATGTGGTCACCGAATTCATCGATCTCTTCCTAAGTGACCTTCCGCAGCGCCTCCAGGATCTCGCCTCAGCTGTGTCCGCTGCAGATCCGGCGAGGGTTCGGTCCGCGGCTCATGGCCTGAAGGGCAGCGCCGGTAGTATCGGGGCATCCGCTCTCGCCGAGCTCTGCGCCAGAATAGAAGCGCTCGGCAGGTCCGGAACGATGACCGGGGTGTCTGAACTTGCGAGTGGTGTGCCCCAAGAATCGGCCCGGGCTGTAGACGCCCTGAAGACTCTGCGCGTTTCAGCTAGCAACTAAGCCCGCAAATTGGGCTGTGCCCTCTCGCCAAGTCGACCCCTCCGTTGTACTGTATACCAACAAGAGACATGCGAGCGTGGCGAAACTGGCAGACGCGCAGGACTTAGGATCCTGTCCCGAAAGGGGTGCGGGTTCAACTCCCGCCGTTCGCATTCGCCAATACCCCGTTGGGCGCACTGGAGGGCATATGGAATCCGCCGTCGCTGATTGGCTTCAATCAGTCAGTCGTCTTGCCTTCACCATCTCCATCACCCTTCTCGTCCTGATTGATGCCATCGGGGCCGCGTTGATTTGGGCAAAGCGAGACCGCGCGTTCGTGAACCGCTGGACTTCACCCCTTCTTGGCGCCAACCTCCTGCTGCTGGGCACTGGTCTGGGAATTCCGGCCGCCGCAATGGTGGCGCGAGTAGCAGTGCAGGCAATCGCCGCCATGACCGGGAGCCACGTCACCATCACCCCACGCCACTAGAGTCAATCGGCGCCCTCGCGGCTAAAGCCGCGGCTCGGCAGGTTGTCGCTGAAGCGACATTCCCTCCTTGCCCTTCTCGGCTCCATGTTTGAGGCTGGCGCCGGGACGCAAAGCGACCCGACTGTTCGAACGGCCTCCCATCGAGCACACGAATCGCACATCACTTTGGCGAAACAGGCCGGGCCGCGGCCTCGGCCGCGAGTGTGGTCGACGAAACAATCTGTGCCCGCATGGTACCGGAAGGTGGGATAGATTGCGTCGGGCGCTTCGCGCCGTCGCAGTGACAGAAGCCCCGGCCTCGGAATGACGGAAACCCAAACGCGATGCGGCACCAGCCTCGCGGCCACTCAGGGGAACCATGACCAGGACCAAAATCACAATTCGTACCAACGGCCCGATCAAAGTGGAGGGGGATTTCGAGATCGTCGACCCGGAGGGCAATCCATATGGCCTGGGCGACCGCACGGTCGCTTTTCTTTGTCGGTGCGGCCAGTCATCCAATCGACCCCTGTGCGATGGAACCCATAAGACCTGTGGCTTCGTCGACCCCGGACTCGCTCGCGACCTCAGCACCCCCCGGTAGCCGCCCCGTCAGGACGTCTACCCGCTTTCCCCCTATTCCTTCTCGCTTTCAGGCCGATAAGACCCTAGGACTGCCACGATCGCCCTCGGCCGAGGTCTACTCCGCCCATCCCGGGGCATCGGCGGAGCGGGCGGCGGCGACCCAAAATTGACCCTATGGAATCGGCCGGGGTACATTTCCCTCTATGAGTGAGATCACGGTACTAAGAACAGGGGAGGATTCCGCTTCGCGGTCGCTCCAGGTTACGGTCCCCGTGGAGCGCGTCCGGGAGGCCGAATCCCGTGCTGTACGCCAATATGCGCAGCGGGCGAGGCTCCCCGGATTCCGTCCTGGCAAGGCTCCAGAAGGCGTGGTCCGGAGGCGGTTCAGCAGTGAGATTCGGCAATGGGTGATCGAGGAGATCATTCGAGAGGGTTGGGAGCAGGCACGCACTTCGGAGGATCTCAAGCCGATCGCTGACCCCTCGATCCGTAATCTGAAGTTCGAAGAGGGGAAGCCGGTCGAGTTCGAGCTGGTTGTCGAGGTGAAACCGCAGATTGTGTTGACCCGGACCGGGGGATTCAGCATCAGCCGGCAACTGGGCGCGATCACCGCGGACCAGGTCCAGGAACAGGTGGACCGTCTCCGAGAACAGAAGGCAGCATGGCTCCCCGTGGAGGGGGAGAAGCCGTCGCCGGGGAACCGGGTCCGTGGTGAGGTCGCGACCCTCGAAGGCGGCGAGGCCAAACCGGCCCAGCCCTTCTCGATGGTGATCGGGCAGGGCGAGGCGGTCCCCGACCTGGAGGAGAAGATCCTTACCATGCTCCCAGGCCAGATCATGGACGCCGAGATCAAAGTTCCCGAGGATCATCCCGACGAGAGCCGGCGGGGGCAGACCCGGCACATCCGCTTGACCTTACATGACGTCAAACGCCAGGAGTTGCCGCCGCTCGAGGATGCGTTTGCGAAGGAGGTCGGCGACTTTGAAACGCTCGATGCGCTCCGATCAGCCGTTCGCGACGACCTCCAGCGAGAGGCGGAGCGCTCGGCGGACGCGAGAGTGCGAGAGGCGTTGGTTCAGCAACTGGTGGAGGCCAACGGCGTCGAGGCACCTCCCTCCCTGGTCGACCGGGTCCTGCATGCCTTTGAGCACTCATACGAGGTGCCGGCCGAGCAACATGAGGCTTTTGCGAGCCAATTCCGGCCGATTGCGGTGGCTCAGGTACGCCGAGATCTCGTGCTGAGCGCTGTGGCGGAGGCGAACAACCTCGCGGCGACCGAGGCCGACCTGGATGCCCGCATCACCCAGATCGCGGCCGCGAAGAACGTGCCCCCCGCGCAAGTGTATAGTTCGCTACAGCAGGCCAAACGCCTCGCGGAAGTGGAGCGGGCGATCACCGAGGAGAAGGTCTTCGCGCATCTCCTCTCGCAGTCCACCGTACATGAGGTCACTCCGTGAACCCGTCGATGATCTATCCTCCGTACATCATTGAACGTTCGAGTCGTGGCGAACGCACCTATGACATATTTTCACGCTTGCTCATGGACCGGATCGTGTTCTTGGGGTCCGCGATCAATGACGATGTGGCAAACATCATCATCGCTCAGCTCCTCTTTCTCGATGCGGACAACCCCGAGAAAGACATTTACCTATACATCAACTCACCGGGCGGCGTCGTCTCGGGCGGAATGGCGATCTACGACACCATGCAGCATTTGCGGGCGCCGGTGAACACCATGTGCATGGGCATGGCGGCCTCGATGGGAGCATTTCTTCTCGCCGCCGGCACGAAGGGGAAGCGCGCGGCGCTCCCGCATTCCCGAATCATGATCCATCAACCATCGGGTGGCTCTCAGGGGACGGCATCCGACATCGAGATCGCGGCGCGCGAGATCCTGCACACTCGAAACCAGATGAACCAGCTATTCGCGTTTCACACCGGGCAGCCGGTGGAGGTTATTGAGCGCGACATGGACCGTGATCGCTATATGAGCGCAGCGGAGGCCAAGACGTACGGCATCGTAGACGACGTCCCAGGGCCCCGGCGCGATTCCGGGCCGAAAGCCACGAGCGCTTGACCATGGCCCAGAATACCGGTAGCGTTGCCCTCTTCCCTGTCCTCCGCTCCTGAGCCGCGAGACTATGTCTACCGACAAGCATCTGCGGTGCTCGTTCTGCGGGAAGTCGAAAGATTCGGTTCGGAAGTTTATTTCCGGTCCGTCCGTCTACATTTGTAACGAATGCATCACCCTATGTAACGAAATTCTGGCGGAGGATGAAGAGCGTGAAGTCGTAGATAGCATCACCCAAGTTCCGACCCCGCAAGAAATCAAAGACGTCCTCGACCAATACGTGATCGGCCAGGAACGCGCCAAACGAACCCTGGCGGTCGCGGTCTACAACCACTACAAGCGCATCAATGCGTCCGGGAACCGGGATGGGAGCAGCAGCAATGTCGAGCTGGACAAATCCAACATCTTGTTGCTCGGCCCCACCGGCG
This sequence comes from Gemmatimonadota bacterium, assembly GCA_025358055.1. Lineage (GTDB taxonomy): Bacteria > Gemmatimonadota > Gemmatimonadetes > Gemmatimonadales > GWC2-71-9 > JANYKV01. Next base: position 15,686 of record JANYKV010000012.1, on the reverse strand, counting down.
TCGGCAAGACTCTGCTCGCGCAGACGCTGGCGCGTATCCTGGACGTGCCGTTCACCATCGCCGATGCCACTACGCTGACGGAAGCCGGCTACGTGGGTGAGGACGTCGAGAACATCCTCGTGCGGCTGCTTCAAGCGGGCGAGTTCAATGTGTCGGAGTGCGAGCGGGGCATCGTTTACATTGATGAAATCGACAAGATCGCCCGGAAATCGGAAAACCCCAGCATCACGCGCGATGTTTCGGGCGAAGGCGTTCAACAGGCCCTCCTCAAGATCCTGGAAGGCACTGTGGCGTCGGTGCCGCCCCAGGGAGGGCGGAAGCACCCCCAGCAGGAATACATCCAGATCAATACCAAAGACATTCTCTTCATCTGCGGCGGTGCCTTCGACGGATTGGACAAGATTATCGAATCCCGGCTTGGACGGCAGCAGATTGGTTTCGCCGCGACAGAAGGAGCCCAGGCCTCAGCGGAACAAAACGAGCGGAGTCCCTACGAGCACGTGGAACCGGACGACCTCCTTCGGTTTGGGATCATCCCGGAACTGGTCGGACGGCTTCCGGTCATGGTCCCGCTCGAATCGCTCGACGAAACGGCCCTGATGCGAATTCTGGTGGAGCCGAAGAACGCCCTCACAAAGCAGTATACCAAGCTGTTCGAGATGGAGGACGTGGGCCTGACCTTCGACCCGGAAGCGTTGCGGGCTGTTGCCAAGAAGGCGCTCAAACGCTCGACCGGTGCCCGCGGACTCCGGGCCATCCTCGAGACGGTCATGACCGATATCATGTTTGATTTGCCCACTCGGGAAGATGTCCGTGAAGTGGTGATCACCGCCGAATCGATTAACGAAGGGCGTCCACCCCTCGTCGTGACCGAGCGGCCTCGGGCCAAGCGCGAAGCCTGAGCCCGGCACTGCAGCTGCCAACGGCCGAACAATCTCCGCTGTCACCCCTCCCGATCGAGTTCGTCGGGAGTTATCCGGATCCGGCCCAACTGCTCTCCCCCACGCTACCTGAAATCGCCTTCGTCGGCCGCTCCAACGTCGGAAAATCGAGCCTTCTGAATGCGTTGGTGAGCCGTCGCGGCCTCGCTCGCGTCAGCTCCACACCGGGGAAGACTGAATTGCTCAACGTCTTCCGGATGCCGGGTTGGTACCTGATCGATTTGCCGGGTTATGGGTACGCCAGAGCGGCCAAAACCAACCGAGCGGGGTTCCGATCCCTGGTCGAGAGCTATGTGCGATCGCGTTCCGGAGTCGCGGGCATCGTTTGGTTGCTCGATATTCGGCATCCGCCCTCCAAAGAAGATGTCGAATTCCAGAACATGCTGATCCAGAGCGAACGCCCGGTCCTGGCCACCCTGACCAAATCCGACAAGTTTCCATCCGGACAACGAGCGCGCGCCATCCTCGAGCGGGCGGCCGAACTGGGGCTCGACCCCGAAGAACTGCAGGTTACGAGCGCGGAGACCGGGCTCGGCATCGCCGATTTGGCTCGGGCGATCCTGGCCGTGGTGACCCCGTGAGGCACGGACAGAGGAAACCCCGCTAGATTTCCCGACCCAGCTTTTCGCGAGGCTCCAATGCCGCTCCGCCCCCTCAAATTCCTGTCCCTACCCGCCGCGACCCAAGCCACTCACGATGCGTGGCTGACCGCGCTGGACACCGCCTTGAGCGCCCCAGGCGCCGACTGGTACCGGGTGGCCCGGGAAACGCTCTGTCAAATCTGGTACCCGGGACTCGGCCGCTACGATCAGGTGGTGTCCGACCCTCAAACACCAGTCGCCACTCGGACCGCCCTGCTCGCTCTCGACCCGCACAACATCACCCTCGAACCAGAATACTACGCCGAGGTTGACATCGAAAAATTCGCCCGGGTCAAACCGCTACTCTGGCTCTGGTACAGTTTCGATCGCTCACCCCTCGGCGGGCAAAACGTGGACCTTGGGGTCCGCTTCCGCCGCCTCCTGGCGCCAAGGATTTTCGCACGCTGCGGCCGTAACTTCAAATGTTTTCAGCACGTGGAGTTCTCCTTCGGCTATGACCTAGACGTGGGGGACGACGTGGTCGTCCACCGTCACGTCTTGCTCGACGACCGGGGCGGGCTGACCCTGGCTGACCGGGTGAGCGTTTCGGACTACGCAAACATCTACAGCCACACCCACAGCATCGTGGACCAGCGCGACGTCACCAGCGCCCGCACGATCTTGGAAGAAGACGTCCGGATCACCTACCATGCGACGGTCTTGGCGGGAGTGCGAGTCGGCCGAAACGGAATGGTCGGGGCGAATGCGGTGGCAACGAAATCGGTGAAACCCTATCACGTGAACGTGGGTATCCCGGCGAAATCCATTCGGGTCAAACCCAATGCGCCGCCCGAGGTCTACGCCACCGAGCGGGTCGCCCGGCAGGACGGTCAGTGAATCCTGAGAGCATCCTCGAGGGAGCCCGCATCGCCGTCGGCGAACAGGGCGGCGATGTCGTGCAACATTCGTCGGCATCGGGGCCATGACAGTCGGGCGGAAGCGTCCGGAAGGGTCAGCCACTCGAACGCGTCGTGCTCCGCACTGAGCCGGATTTCTTCGCCTTCGTGTACGAACACGGCAAACGCCGGCACCAGGGATACCTCATCGAGTTTATGCAGGTAAATCGTCTCGACGCGGCTGAGGTTGTAGACCCGCTCCGGGCGAAGTCCGGTTTCCTCCACGATCTCCCGCAACGCGGCATCCATCGGTTTTTCGTCCATCTCAATGTGGCCGTGCACTGCTTCCCACGACCCCGGACTGCGGCCGGGCTGGCACCGTCTCAGCGTGAGCAATTCGATGCCGTTTTCCCCACGCCGGAGGGGATATGCATCGACCAACGTCACTCGAAAATTGCTCATGGGCTCCGGCGCTCAGGCCCGACGGCGGTTGAGCACCGCCTGGATTCGCGCCGATAGCGCCCGCGCGCGGAACGGCTTCGTGAGAAAATCGTCGGCCCCGGATTCCAAGACTCGCACCTCGTTGTCCTCGTCGCCCTTGGCGGTGAGAACGATGATGGGGAGTTGCTTCGTGTTGGCTCGGGAACGGAGTTTGTTGAGAACAGCGTACCCGTCCATCCCCGGCAAATTGAGATCGAGGATGATCACGTCGGGAGCGGAGCGATCCACTTCATCCAATGCGGCCACGCCGTCCGCCGCCTCATAGACGGTGTATCCCTCGCGCTCGAGCAGATCCTTCATGACCCGCCGCAAATGCTCTTCGTCGTCAATGAGTAGGACACCGGCCTTGCGAATGGCGCCGCCGACCCCCAGCTCGGGAAAGGACTCATCCAGGAGCTCGAATGCGGGGGAACTATCTCCGGAACTGACGATCGGGGGTGGGGCAGCGGCCGGACTGGCCGCTACCACCGACGCTGCCACAGCGACGACCGGTACCTCGCCGGTTGCCTCAGCCTCCGGAATGTCCGTGACGCGCAGCAGCTCCTCAATCGAACTCTGACCTTCGAGCACGTGGCGAAGGCCGCTCTCAAAGAGCGGTCGCATTCCACCTCGCCGAGCGGTCTCGGCAATCTTGTTCGCGGTGGCACCGGCGCCGACCAGGCGCTCGAGCTCCGCATTCATCGAGAGCACCTGGACGATACTAAAACGGCCTCGGTACCCGGTCTGTGCGCACTCGGCGCACCCCACACCCTCATACCGGGTGGCCCCGGCGGGGATGTATTTCCGAAGCTCTTCGGGCACTGGACTGGTCGACACTTTCTTGCAGACCTGGCAGAGACGTCGCATCAGACGCTGGGCAATGACACCCCGGAGCGCGGATGCGATCTTGTAGGCCTCCATTCCCATGTCGACCAGTCGGGTGACGGCGTTGGGCGCATCGTTGGTATGGAGCGTGGAAAGGACCAAGTGCCCAGTCAGCGACGCTTGGACCGCAATCTGGGCCGTCTCCTGATCCCGAATTTCGCCGATGAGAACAACATCCGGATCTTGCCGGAGAATCGAGCGGAGCGCGGTCGAAAAAGTGAGCCCCGCTTTGTCATTGATCTGCACCTGAACGATGTTCGCGCCCAGTCGATATTCGACCGGATCTTCGACGGTCACGATGTTGACGCCCTCGCTCTGCACCGCTCGAAGCGCGGCGTACAACGTGGTCGTCTTTCCGGAGCCCGTCGGGCCGGTCACCAGGAGGATGCCTTCCTTGTTCCGGAGCAGGCGTTCGATGGTGGCGCGCTCTTCCTCCTCGAGTCCCAAGGCATTGAGCGACAGGACCGTCGCCTTCGCGTTGAGGATTCGGATGACCACCTTTTCGCCGAGAGAGGCGGGGAGGGTGGAGACACGCAGATCAACCGGACTGTTGTTCACCGCGACTCGGGCGCGCCCATCCTGAGGCCGGAGTCGGTCGGCGATGTCCATGCCCGACATGATTTTGATGCGCGAGATGAGCGGGATTCCCGCGGATCGCGGAATCTTCATGACCTGCCGGAGAACCCCGTCGATCCGGTACCGGACGGTGACGCCGCCCTCACTGGGCTCGATATGAATGTCGCTGGCGCGACTCGTGATCCCGTCGGCGAGGAGGGTATCGACCAATCGAACAATCGGGCGGGTCCCGGCTTCCTCCACGTTGGCCCGAAGATCCTCGGGCTCGTCCTCCAACTGGGTCACTCGGGCCTCTTCGGCCATGCCCGTCAGCAGCTTGGAGACCACATCCCCCGGGCGGTACATCTCATCCAGCTTTTCGCGAATGCGCGTCGGTGGGCACAGGAGGAGCCGAACTTCACGTCCGGTGGCGAACGCCAGCATTTTCTCGGCGTCGTAGTCGAACGGACTGGCCGTCGCGAGTTCGAGGTAAGAGTCGGTGATCCGGAGCGGAAGGACGTTGAAACGTCGGGCGAGGTCTTCGGGTACGGCCTCCTGGGCTTTCCTTTCCATGGAGTTCAGGTCGGCGATCTGGAGCCGAAATCGGGTCGCGATGGCAGTGACGATTTCCTCGTCCGTGAGCCGACGACGGACGACCAGCCCCTCCCAAAGAGAGCCTGGCGCATTCCCGCCGTCGGACCGGAGCGTTTCCAACTCTGACTCAGGCACGAGCGCGGCCAGTGTTGGAAGCAGCCATTCGTCGGTGAATTTCATCCGTCGCTCACCCCGAAATCACTCGGAAAGTACCACTTGACAACAAGATAGGCCCATAGAGGAGGTGGGGGTAGGTCCAATTAAAGGCGGATTTCGGTCGTCGTTTTCGGTTCAAAGAATGCTCCACCAGGCTCGCGATAGATCCAGGGTGACGCCAAAATGACGAGTCCGCAGCGCCCAACCGGCTTCGAGCCGAATCAGGTGCATGAAAAACTCTCCGGCCACCCCTACCACCGGCCGAACCCCGGCCGATCCAACCCATGGGACACCCGGTTGGGCGCGACCAGCCCAGCCCAGGCCAATAAATGGGGCAAGCATTGCAGTCGGCCCGGTGGTGGCAAAGGTACCGAGCCGGAGCGACGGGACCGGAACTTCGATGCGCCATTCCGCGCGTGCCAGCGCGATGGTGCGTCCCCCGAAGGCGCGGTACCCCTCCCCCGGCAAGGTACCCCGCCCGCCGAACACAAAACCCCGATATCTCGGCAATTCTGCCGTTCCCGAGCCCCCCTCCATCTCGACGGCGAGCGCGTGCGAGCCAAAGGGGCGCACCCAACCCAATCGAAAGGCCGCGCGGCCATATCCCGCTGGACCCGTCCCAGCTTCGACCATAACCCGGCCGGACCACTCACTCTGGCCCAACACGCCGGCCTCGGTCCGCTCGGCAAGCAACCGACCGACATAGTATGTCCCGGCACCCAAGTCCGGATTGGGTTCATAAGTGCCGCGGGCCGGGCTGGCCGTGGTTCCAACCGAAGTGGTCTGCTCCCGTGCCACTTCTGCTCGAAAGCGCGTCCGGCTGGAAAGCCGGTGGGTGATTTCGCCCGCGATCCGTTGCGCCAGGACGTAGTCCCCGTGATCGTGTCCCCATTCCTGGGCGAGAAAGGAATTGAGCAACGGACTGATGGCAGGGGTGTCGCTGAAATCCCGAATTTGCCGAGACACGGTCAGAGCGAAATCGGTGGGGCCACGAGGCGCCTGTACCTCCATGGTGTAGTTCCATCGGTGGTCGGACGTACCGTACCCGATCGATGGATGGAGGTTGAAGTGGGGCCCCCGGAGGGCCCACCGCGCGCCAACGCCGAGCCGAATGCCCTGCACCCGGTTCACCCGGAACAGGTCGCTCACCGACTCCAACGCAACCTGCGCGGCGGGGAGGCCACTCAGCACCCTCCCCGCGACGACTTTGCCGAAGGCAACACGCACCGCGTCGAGGTCTTGGTAGGTGACGGGGGCGGCTGCCCCAGCGAGGGCCTTTTCGAACGGCACGGTCCAGAGGGAATCAGGGCCACCGGGCTTCTGGAGTCCGGCGATAGCGTCGCCGCTGAGTTCCCGGGGTACCACTTGTTCATTGAAGGTATACTCGCCGATTTCCCACCGGGTGCGGATCACTCCTCGCAGTGGAAATCCCAGCCCGGCCGTCCGTCGACGAATCTCGATCTCTTGGCGCCACGGTAGCCAGAAGTGGCCACCGTGCAACGCATGTTCGAGGACAACGGTGATGTCCTCAATGCTGGATTCCAAGTAGGCGCTGGGCGTGAAGGTGAAACTGAATCGAATCAACTCTCCCGTCCGAACGTCGAGATAGAGCGAGCCGACGACGCGCGGCTGCGTGGAGTCCCGGGGCCGAACCTGTACGACGTGGACCGACACTTCCAACGCGTTGGCCCGAATCCGAAGGGAGTCCGTGAGGGCGAAGTCGTACGCCGCGCGGCCGGGGACAGACAACGGGTGTACGATATCGCGAACTTCGTCTCCATCTCCGAGCCGAATCAGATCCCCGTAGTTGTTGGTGACGATTCCCAGGTGATCGCGATGGTAATACATCTCGCTCGGAAGGAACGCGCCATTTCGCCAGCCCCGGATGGTCTGCTTGCTCCGGCCGGGGGCCTCCCAATACACTTCGACCTTGAGTTCGTCGGCGCGGGCGAGGTGCGGTGGGGCACTCAAGCCGGAACCGGCTTGAACGAGATAAAAGACAAATCCGTGGGCCGTGGTCTGATATCGGGCGAGACCTCCTCCCGAATCAGACCCTCCCCCAACCCGCCGAGCAATCGCGCGGGCGACGAGTTCGGTCGTAGCTGGATCGTTCCATTCCTGCGCATTGAGCGGCGGGACCACGCAAACCAAGGCGGCCAGCGCCGCATCAAGGCCTAAAGACCAGTGCATCGCCTCGAAGTATCATGGCCCACCAGGATCATGGCAAGCGTCCTCGCAGTGACGCTGGCCTGCCACCGCACCGCGTCCCCCATTCCCGCATCGGAACCCAACCGACCAGCGCAACGGGCCTTACCGCCGCTCGCGGTGGACCGCCTGTATATCCTGGAATCTGGGGGAACGCCGCCCGAGGATACGGTCGTCGTGTACCCAGCAGGAGCGCCGCGGGTCATCGTCTTGCGGCGCGGCCCCCCGGACAACGGCGTGTTCGCCACGCTGCGGTTTCCCGTCGGAAGTCTGGCGGCTGCAGCGGGGAGGGACAGCATTCGAATCACTGTGCGGCCCCGGCCCGGTGTCTTCGGACTCGACCTTGAAACCGACGCTGCCTTCGTCCGCGGTGCGGAGGTGGAGTTTAGTTACGCGGTGCACTTCATATCGCCGGCCGGCGCCCGCGCGCGTTACGGCAGCGATATCGGATTCGAACGTGAGCTGTCGATCGGCCGGATGCCCGCGGGGGGCTTGTTGAGCTTTCTCCCAACCGCCCGGTCCGCCGCCGACAACCTGAGCGCTCCCCTCGTTGGACCCGGACGTTACTTGGTCGCCGCTCCCCGATGAATCCAACCGGGGTGCCACTCCTTCGGCTCCAGGCTCTCACCAACGGCGACTCATTCGACTTGGCCCTTGGGACTGCACTAGTGGTCGGGCGAGCTCCATCGTGCGACATCCCGATCCCCGATCCGACGGTGTCACGCCGACACGCGGAACTCCGCGTGTCGGCTGCTGGGGTGGAGGTGCGCGACCTCGGCAGCTCCAACAACACACTAATCAATGGGGCCCGAATCGAACGGGCCCCGCTGTCGGTCAACGACACGATCACCTTCGGTAAAGTGAGCTTCCGGTTGATCTCCCCGAGTGCGGGGAGCAGCGTCGACCTCCCCCCCGGAGGAACCGTCGTTCGACGGATCGAGGTGGCAACGGACGCGCTCAGCGTCGCGCCGGCCGGCCTGTCCGCTGCCGTCCATGCGATGCACCTCTCTCGCCTTCTGGACTTCGCCAAACGATTGTCCGGAGAGTACGATCTCGATGGTCTCCTTCGATCCGTTGTGGACCTCACCTTCGATCTCGTGGCAGTGGATCGCGTCGCCTTGTTGCTGCACGATGACCGCACTGGCGAGCTGGTCCCCACGCTCGCCAAAAGCCGGTTGGGAGATGCCAGCGCCACCCGGGTGCCCCGCTCCATTGCGGAGCGGGTAGTCGCAGAGCGCACGCCGATCATCACGGAGAACGCAGTCGAAGACGAGCGATTTCAAAGTGGCTCTGTGGTTCTCCAGAATGTCCGCGGCGCGATCTGCACCCCGCTCATGGCCAGTGCGGACCGAGTGCTGGGCGTGTTGTATGCAGACACCTTAACCGCCAACCGCCCCTTCAGTGATGCCGACGCGACGGCCATGTTCGCGTTCGGGGGGCTGGCGGCCGTGGCGATCGGAAAGATTCGCTATGCCGAAGAGGTGCAACGAGAGAATGCGGTGCGTGCCAATTTCGAACGATTCTTCGCCCCCGACGTCGCCCGGGTCATTGCCGCGAGCCAGGGCGCGGTTCGCCCCGGGGGCGAGCGGCGCGAAGTGACCGTGTTGTTCAACGATATTCGGGGGTTTACGCCCCTGGCGGAAACTCTGCCACCGGAAGAGATCGCCGCGGTGCTCACCGAATACTTCACCGAGATGGTCGACGTGGTGTTTGAGTACGGCGGCACGGTGGACAAGTTCATTGGCGACGCCATCATGGCGATCTGGGGTGCTCCCCTTAGCGCCCCCGACGACACCGACCGCGCCGTGCGAGCCGCGATAGCCATGCAGGCGGCGCTCACGACACTGAATGCACGGTGGGTTCGCGCCGGCCATCGGACCCTCAGTATCGGCATCGGCCTCAACCGGGGCGAAGTGTTCGCAGGGAAGATCGGGAGCGAACGCCGCTTGGAGTACACCGTGCTCGGCGATGCAGTCAACATCGCATCACGCCTATGTAGCGAGGCCGGGCCAGGAGAGATTCTCATCACGGATTCCGTGCTGGAATGCCTGACGATCCGGCCACCGGTCGCGCCGGTTGACGGTTTGGTGCTCCCGGGAAAGACGAAAGCGGTGCGAGTGTTCAGGGTGACGGACGAGGCGGGCGGGGCGGACGGACGGACATGACGGACGAGGTGGACGAGGTGAGGCACCAATTATTGACCACGCCCGACCGATCCGGCCTCATCCTCATTTTGGCCTCCGGTTCTCCCCGCCGCCGCCAGCTGCTCGAAATGCTGGGCATCCCGCATCGCGTGGAAGCCAGCGCGGTGCAGGAAATCCCGCTCCCGCGCGAGGCACCCCGGCACTACGCCCGCCGTCTGGCGCGCGAGAAGGCCAGGGCGGTCGCGGGCGCCTATGTCCTCGGTGCGGATACAATCGTTGTGCTCAACGACCGCATTCTCGAAAAGCCGAGCGACCACGCCGATGCCCTCCGCATGCTGCTCGAACTCCAGGGGTGCCGACATGAGGTGATTACCGCTGTGTGCCTTCTGGCCCACGGGAACACCTATGAGGCGATTGACACCACAGTAGTGTTTTTTCGCCCAGCGGACGAGGAAACGTTGCTAAGGTACGTGGAGACCGGTGAGCCCATGGACAAGGCGGGAGCGTATGGAATTCAGGGGTTTGGGGCAGCGCTGATCGAGCGGATCGAAGGCGATTTCTTCAGTGTCATGGGCCTCCCAGTGCGATTGGTGCTGGATTTGTTGGCTGAGGCAGGGTGGCCCTACCGGTTTGGGAAATAGGGGCGGACGAGGCAAGGCGGACGGGAGGAAGGGACGAGACGGACCGGCGGACGGGGCGCGGGCGGAAGGCCCGCACCTACTCCCGGTGTCATGCCGAGCGAAGTGAAGGATTTCAAGCCCGACTGATTCAATGAGTCCGACCATCGCGTCGGTCCCGTCCGCCAGCCCGTCAGTCCGCCCCGACCGTCCGTCCGTTGCCCACTTTCTCAAGTAGAAGTGTCACCGGTCCATCGTTGTGAATTTCGACTTGCATGTCGGCGCCGAATTCCCCTGTCGCCACGGGAAAGCCACGGGTCCGGAGCGCTGAGACGAAGCGCTCGTAGAGGGGAATCGCCACCTCGGGACGCGCGGCATCGATGAACGATGGTCGTCGGCCCTTTTCTGCGTTGCCGTAAAGCGTGAATTGTGACACGACGAGGAGCGCCCCACTCACGTCGGGAAGGGCCAAATTCATTTTCCCTTCGGCGTCGCTGAACAGTCGGAGGCCCGCCACCTTTTCCGCCATCCACTCGACCTGCGGGGTTCCATCCCCGTGGGTGAACCCCACGAGCAGACAATACCCTCGTTCAATGGCGCCGATGACTCGACCGTCGATCGTCACCGATGCCGCACTCACTCGCTGGACCACCACCCGCATGAGAGCCCTCCCTGATCTGCTTCAAAATAACCTCAGGCCGCGCGGCCTTCGCGCCCCAGATTGATCGTCACGACCGCTCCCAGAATGATGAGTGTTGCGAGCAGCACCCGGGCCGTCACGATTTCGTGCAGGAAGAAGTAGCCCGCCAGCACCGCAACGACGGGGTTCACATAGGCGTAGGTGCCTACCCTACCAGGCGTGCTGACCCGTAACAACCAGTTGAACGCGGTGAAGCCGACAATGGACCCGATCACGACGAGGTAGCCGAAAGCCAAGCCACCGCGAAGGGACAGGTTCTGGATGACCTGCCGGGAGGGTTCGCTCCGGGCGAAACTCGCCAGCAGAAGGAGAACGCCGCCCGCCAGCAGCTGCATGCCGGTGCTGCAGGCGGGCGAATGGCGCACCCCGGCACGGCGCGTGACCACGGCACCGGCGGCCCACGCGAAGGATGAGAATGCCAAGGCAAGCCCGGTCCAGCCAGTGAGACTCGGCCCCTCGCCGGGCCAAAGCAGGAGCACGGTCCCACCGAAGCCAACCGCCAACCCCACGGCGACCACTGGAGGGGGCCACGAGCCGCCCGGCAGGAGGGCTTCGATGGTCACGAACCAGAGCGGAATGGTAGCGAGGGCGATGGCCGCGAGCCCGGCGGTCACGCGAGCCTCAGCCCACGCGAGGGCTCCATGGCAACAAAGAAAGAACAGCGTGCCCGCCGCGAGCGCGTTCAGCCAATCGCGCCCATCGATCCGGGCCCGCGAGGGTTCGAATCGCGACCAGGCGAAGAGAAGCGCCCCCGCGATGACCGATCGCGTTCCCATCATCAGGAAGGGCGGAATCTCTTGCACCGCGATGCGGATTGCCAGGAAATTGAGGCCCCAGAAGATGTAGACCGCCCCGAATGCCACGGCCAACGAGAGGGTCGACGGAGCACGCCCCTGCCCCACCCGGGCGGCCTCGGTCACGGCGTGAGGAGCCCAGGCGCGAGGGAGGCGAACGGCAGTTGAAAGTGGTCCGCGTGCCGATCGGAGTCGACGAGAAACTCGGAATCGTCGGGATAGAAACGCGCGACGCGGATGTCGTTGCCGCTAAAGGCGCGGATTGCGTCCTCGGACTCCCAAAACGAAAGGAGGACGAACTCGGCCTGGTCCTCCAAGGCCCGGCGAAGCAGCAACACCCCCCGATTTCCTGGAAGAGACCGGTACTCTCGGAGACCGGTGGCCTCGAGATACGCGAGGTAACGGTCAGCATCGGCGGCGCGTGTCGCACCTCGCCAGCGGCGGACAATCATCGGGGCCTTCCTCACTTGCACCAGTGTAACGTATTTTACTGGTGCAAGTATATGCTCATCCGCCACCACCGTCAACGCGAGTTTGCCCATGCGCGCGTCCCATCGCCCTTCGCCCCCGGCGCCGGTCTCCGACCCGCCATGTCGATTCATCGCGGGCGACGTGAGCCTGGATTTCGTCAACACCGTGGACTGGACCCGGCGGGGCCTGGCGCAGGAACGCCTCAGCGAATTCCCGAAGTTGGTGGAATGGGGACGAGCGACGGGCCTCCTCGATGATCGAACGGCCCGACGCTTACACCGGGCGGGCGGCGAGCACCCGCGCCGGGCCGCGGCAACGATCCGGTCCGCCCACCGACTCCGCCAGATCCTTCGGCGGGTCTACGTCGCGCTCGCCCGTGGCGAGCCGGCTCTGGCCGGTCTGCGGGCCTTGAACGCCGCGATCCCAGCCGCCTTCCAAAATTTGAGTCTCGCAGAGGAGCCAGCGGCCTCTCGGAAGGGGCATGCCGTCCGGCGCCGGTCTGCCGCACCGGCCACGCGTCTTGACCAAGCCCTCTCCCCGGTCGTCTGGGCCGCGATCGACCTCCTTCTGTCCGAGGAGGTCACCAAACTCCGAATCTGCCCCGGAGCCGACTGTGGCTGGCTCTACCTCGACCGAAGCAGAAACGGATTGCGGCGGTGGTGCGAAATGGCAACGTGCGGAACCCGCGAAAAATCACGCCGCCGGGCGGAACGGAAGGCGAGAAGAATCCGAGGGCAAGAAAAGGACGGCAAACAAAGAACGGCAAGAACAAGGCGGGTTCCCGACTACTCCACGGTGACCGACTTCGCGAGGTTGCGGGGTTGATCGACGTTACACCCGCGGCGCACAGCCACATGGTAGGCGAACAGCTGCAATGGAACGCTGGTGAGAATCGGCGAGAGCAGATCGAGGGTCTCAGGAATTGGAAAAGTCGCATCAGCCAGCCGAGTAATCTCGGCATCCCCTTCGGTGATCAGCGCGATGACCCGGCCACCCCGCGCCTTCACTTCTTCGATATTCGAAACGATCTTGGAATGCACCGCATCCTTCGGCGCGATGAACACCACCGGCATGTTCTCGTCGATGAGCGCGATGGGCCCATGCTTCATTTCGGCCGCGGGATAGCCTTCTGCGTGCACGTAAGAAATTTCCTTCAACTTGAGTGCACCTTCGAGCGCCACCGGAAAGTTGACTCCGCGACCCAAGTACAAGGCGTTTTGTGCATTGGCGAACCGTTCGGCCAGCTTCTCCACCTCGCCCGCTCGGGCCAGGATCTGGGCGATTTGATCCGGCAACTGGTTCAACGCCTCGATGAACTGCCGGCCCTGGAGCACGCTTAAGTGGCGGAGACGCGCGATCCGCAAGGCCAGCATAGCCAGCGCCCCGACTTGGCTCGAGAACGCTTTGGTGCTCGCCACCCCAACTTCCGGACCCGCACGCAAATAGAGCCCGCCGTCCACCTCACGAGCGATAGTCGACCCCACGACGTTCACGAGACCCACGGTCCGCGCCCCGCGCCGCTTGGCTTCCCGGATCGCCGCCAGCGTGTCGGCGGTTTCGCCCGATTGGGAAATGGCGATGACGAGGGTTCGCCGGTCAACCACCGGGTTCCGATAGCGAAATTCTGAGGCGTACTCAACTTCGACTGGAATCCGAGCCATCTCCTCCAGCATATACTCGCCTATCAATCCCGAATGCCAGGAGGTGCCGCACGCGGTAATCACGATGCGGTCGACCTGGTTCAACTCTTCGTCCGCCAGATTGAGCCCTTTGAGCCGGGCAGTCCCTTCCTCTTCGAGCAAGTGGCCCCGTAGCGTATTTTTCAAGCTCTCGGGCTGTTCGTAAATCTCCTTGAGCATGAAATGCTGGTAGCCGCCCCGTTCGATCGTCGCCAAGTCCCACTCGATCTGGTTCACCGGTTTTTCGATGCTCCGCACCGCCAAATTCCGCACCCGATACCCCGAGCGCGTGAGGACCACCATCTCGCCGTCGTCCAAATACACGACCGATCGCGTGTGTTCCAGGATCGCAGACGCGTCCGAGGCGACGAAGAACTCGTTCTCCCCGACGCCCACAAGGAGGGGTGAGCCATTCCGAGCTGCGACGACGACGTCCGGCTCGTCGGCGCAAACGACGGCGATACCGTAGGCTCCGTCGACATCGCGGAGCGCCGCCGCCACCGCCTCCTCCAAATTCCCCTTGTATAACTCGCCGACGAGATGAGCTAAGACTTCGGTGTCGGTTTCAGACTGGAAGGTGTGTCCCCGCTGCAGCAAGGCCTTCTTAATGGTCCCCGCGTTCTCGATGATGCCATTGTGAATCAGCGCGATCCGCCCCGAACGATCAGTGTGCGGGTGCGCATTCGGCGTGGTCGGGGCCCCATGCGTTGCCCATCGCGTATGACCAATGCCGACGGTGCCGGCCGGCGTATCCGTTTTCAGTTTGTCGACGAGCACCGAGAGCTTTCCGGCCGCCTTCCGTACCTTGATGCCCTGCCCGTTGAGGATCGCGAGGCCGGCCGAGTCGTACCCGCGATACTCCATCCGCCGAAGTCCCTCGAGGAGGATGGGCGTGGCTTGACGCGGTCCGACATAGGCTACGATTCCACACATTGCGGTCTATTCCTCACGAACGCTCAAAGAAGACTCCGGCACGCGGCGACCAATTCCTCCGCGTCTCGTTCCGTCGGTGCTTCAGCAATAATCCGAATGATGGGCTCAGTCCCCGAGGGGCGCACGTGCACCCACCGATCCGGCCAGGAAAGTCGCAATCCGTCCCGCTCATCCGAAAGCGCGTCGGGGAAGCGAGCGTGGAGCCTCCGGTAAGTACTTCCTAAGTCAGCTCCCCGAGCTGCTTTAGCTTTGACGATTCGATATTGTGGAGCCGACCGAACAATAGCCGAAACCGATTTCCCTTCGGTAGCCACATATTGCAAGATCAACGCCACACCGAGCGGGGCATCCCGTCCGATATGGAGTGCCGGGAGAATGACTCCCCCGTTCCCCTCACCACCAATGACCGCCCCCTCATCCCGAATTGCCCGGGCGACGTTGGCCTCCCCCACCGGCGCCCGGACGAATCGGGCACCACTCGCCCGAGCCGCGTCCTCCACGACGAGGCTGGTGGAGAGATTGGCCACGACTACCCCGCCCCGCTGGTGGCCGAGCACGGCCCGGATAGCCAGCGCGAGGGTGTAGTCTTCGCCAATCGGAACCCCGTGTTCGTCGACGATGGCGAGACGATCTACATCCGGATCCACCGCCAGGCCCAGATCAGCCCCGGTGGTGCGCACCAAATCCCCCAGCTGCCCCAGGTTTTCGGGAATCGGCTCGGGTTCATGCGGAAAGCGTCCATCCGCTTCGAGGTTGATAGCGGAGACGCGGCAGCCGAGACGTTCGAGTATCTGGGGAATGACGACGCCGCCGGCGCCACGCACACAGTCGAGGGCAACGTGGAGTCCGCGCCGGCGCACGAGATCCGCTCGTACCATCGGGAGTTGGAAGATCGCCTCAACGTGACGGGTGATGGCCTCGCCGTCCCGTCGGAGCACTCCGAGTCCGTCCCATCCCGCGCGCGGCGGCCCCGTGGTGGCGAGGTCCCGGACCTGGGCTCCGGCTTCCACATCGAGAAAGATGCCATCCGGCCCGACAAACTTGAGCGCGTTCCA
>JANYKV010000009.1 GCA_025358055.1 Gemmatimonadota bacterium | reverse complement strand
CGTGTCCTTCGAATTCGATGAGATCCATAGGTTGACCGTCAACTCCCCGGTCACTTCAATGTCTTCCTCGAGCGGCTCGGTTTGGAACACCACAACATCTTGCCGCGCCGAGAGCGGAATTGGATTGGGCCAGTTCCAGATTTGGGGGTTGCCTCGCTGATCCCAGCCCCCTTGCTGCATGAGCCCCTGCCCGAAGGAGATATTGCCGCCGATCGTCGGGACCGGATTCGCCGGATCGTACGCATAGCTGGTCGGGGCGGACGCACCGGTGGGCGCCTTGACGCTTAGTCGTCCGCCGCCGAGAAGATAGAATGGCGTGTTCTTTGCCCGCACGAGAGGCCACTCCGCTTCGTCCCGCCAACTGCCACCGTGCACGAGCCGACCCTTCTCGTCTCGATGCCCGTCGCCTGTACCCATGACAAAAATCCGGACCTTGGTTCGAAAAGGGGCGCGCGTTCCTACATCGTTATCGAGACCTTTGAGCCAATGATCGAACCACGTGAGCTGCCATTCTTGACGGTTTGATATCGCCGCATCGGAACCGAAGCTCACCTGGCCGTGCGTGTAGCTCCCTTGGCCTCCGTGAGTCCATGGCCCAAAAATCAAATACACCGGGTTGGTGAGCCGCTGGCTCAGGATTCTATAGTTGGTTGAGGTGTTCCCGCCCCAGGAGTCGTACCACCCGCCGACCAGATACACGGGCATGTCCTGATAGTGAGCGTTGTAGTCGACGATGTCGTTTTGTTTCCAGAACGCGTTCTTCCCTCCGGGTTGGCGCAGGGCTTCGACCAACCAGGCCTCGTATTCCGGAGCAAGTTTGAGCGGCGTGGTGCCGAACCGAAGGGGCAATCGCTCAAGGTACAGTCGAGTGTTGGCGTACATGGTGTCGAGCACCGCCTTGAGGGCAGGGTTGCGGGCCTCGCGGCTTCCATTGGCCGCGCCGTAGAACGGCCAGTTGAAGAACCGCAGCTCAAAGGCACCCGCGTTCCGGATGCTCTGGTACCCCATGTTGGACATGGCGTCAATCGGGATGACCGTCTTGAGATAGGGACACCCTTCGAGGGCCACTGCGTGCTGAGTTCCGCCCACGTAGGAGATTCCCATCATCCCAACCTGGCCATTGGACCAGGGCTGCTGACCAATCCAGAGACAGGCGTCCTTGCCGTCGGGACCGTCGTCCGTCAACAAATGCCATACACCTTCAGACTCGAAACGACCCCGGACGTCCTGGTAGACGACGACATAACCCCGGCGCGCAAAGGCCGAGTCACCCAAGCGGGGCTCCTCACTCGGTTTTCCGTAGGGAGTTCGAACCAGAATCGCGGGGAATTTACCCGCCGCCGCAACGCCGTTCTGGGCCGGGAAGAAGAGGTCGGTCGCAAGCCTGACTCCGTCTCGCATTGGCATCATGACGTTGCGCTGGACTACCACGTCGTACTGCTGCGCCATCGTGTTAGCCGCCCAAAGCGACACCGTGGCGGTGAGGACACACGCCGATCGCGCAACCCAACCCATACCAACCTCGCGGAGATAATGGGAACACTCGATGACCATGCCGACGGAACCAATATGCGGCGGCCGTGGCATACCAGCTACCGTCCTGGACCCCTCCTCCTTTTTCGGCTGCCTCGCCAAGGAATCAGGGTTCGTAATCCCCAGTCTGTGAAGGCCGCCTCACGAACTTCGATGCTGTGTCCCCGATGCGCAACCACAGCCGTCGGGGTATCGTAGGAAGTGGGAGAATCGCGAGAACGATTCGAGCAATACCACTTAGATCAGGTCGCAGGCCCTCCGCCACGATACCCACGCAGGCGAGCCGCGAAACGCGGATCAACGCCGAAGGAGCGCCAAAGATGCGAATTGAAATCGAGGTCAACGGAGAGCAACACGTCCTGAACGTGGACCCAACCCGAAGCCTGCTCGGCGTCCTACGAGGGGATCTCGGACTCAGCGGAACCAAGTATGGGTGCGGGGAGGGCCAGTGCGGGGCCTGCACGGTTTGGGTTGGCCAACATGCCGTGCTTTCGTGCGTTACTCCGGTGGCGAACGCTGTCGGTGCTCCAGTGACGACCATCGAAGGACTTGAACAACGGGGCAAGCTCCATCCGGTCCAGCAGGCCTTTCTGGACGAAGGCGCCTTCCAGTGTGGGTACTGCACGCCGGGAATGATCATGGCAGGCGCTGCGTTGCTCGCTGCGAATCCAAGTCCCAGCGAAGACGACGTCCTGCATCACATGAGCGGGAATGTCTGTCGCTGCGGCACCATCCTCGAATCGTGGCCGCCATCCGCCGTGCAGCCGGCCATCCACGAGAGGAGCGACATCAATGAGCACCCGCCCCTCGGTGGACCGAGTCGGACCGGTGATGGCGGTGGGCCCCGAACCAGGTCGTTCGGAGCTCCGAGAGATCACTCTTCGAGGCGAGAGCGCCGGTGCCACGCGCCGGGAGTTCTTGAAGGTATTTGGCGGCGGGGTGGTCGTGGCGTTCGTGACGCGGAACGCATTTGGCTTTGCGAGCCGGGGAGGCGTGAGAAGGACCGTTAGTAACGCGACCACAGACAATTCCGAGGCCGCCGAGGAGATTGGCGCTTGGTTGCAAATCGACGAGCATGGCATGGTGACGGTATACACCGGCAAGGTTGAGTTTGGCCAAGGGATTCGAACCTCGCTCGCCCAGGAGGTCGCGGAAGAGTTGCGAGTTTCGCTCGAATCAATTCGGCTCGTCATGGGGGACACCGAACTGACGCCGTTCGACATGGGCACGTTCGGCAGCCGCTCGACTCCTCAAATGGGAACTCAACTGCGCAAAGCCTCAGCGGCCGCCCGGGAGCTTCTCGTGGGACTGGCCGCGGAGCGCTGGCAAGCCGAGCGGACTGCGCTTACGGCGGCCGATGGGAGAGTCGTGGACCCGAAAGGCAACCGATCGATCGGCTATGGGGAGCTGACCGCAGGCCGACGCCTGACGGAAACGGTGCGGGACGACGTGGCGCTCACGCCCCCTACGGAGTGGAAGATCGCGGGCACCGCGGTTCCGAAAGTGGGCGCTCGAGATGTGGTGACGGGGCACCACCAATACACGTCTGACCTCACGCTGCCCGGGATGCTCTTTGGGAAAGTGTTGCGCCCTCGTCCATCGACGCCACCCTCGGCAAGTTGGATAGCCACCGCGCCGAAAGCCTTTCGGAAGTATCTGTGGTCCATCAGGGGGACTTCGTGGGAGTTGTGGCGCCGACCCTCTCACGAGCGGAGCAGGCCCTTGGTGTGTTGGGAGCAACCTGGGCTCCCGAGGCCGGTCCGAATCCAACGGCAGAGAGCATCTATGAGTATTTGCGACACACGCGGCCTCGAGGAGCGGGGGCCCGAGAAGCGGGCCCCGCGGGTGGAGCCGAGCCATACCTCAAGGGAGATGCGACCGGAGCGCTGAAGCAGGGCAACGGCCTCTTCACGGCATGGGAGCAGCTGCATCCAAGCGAACAGCTCGACCTTCTGGCTCCAGGAATTGACGTGCTGGTGGCCTCGCCGGCGTATCTCGAAGGGGGGCCGCCGCGCGCGGTCACCGGCACTTCCATTTCGGCGCCGATCGTCGCCGGGGTCGTCGCCTTGATGCTCGCGGCCGATTCACGCACTCCATCGGCGAAACGGAGAACGAAGGCCTATGTGCAGCGGATTGAACGGGGGCTACAGCGGACGGCCAATCCTACGCTGATTGGGGAGGTGGGGTTCACGCCGCGCACCGGGTACGGGGCACTGGATGCGGCGAGCGCCGTTGCGTGGATGCGAAAGGGAGACTCCCCCTGATGGGGCCGGCGTTGCTGCCGCAGGGTCACACCGTGTAGACTGCCGGACCCGGATCGGCGCGAAGGCGCCCGGCCTTTACTCCCGACACCGCTTCGTCGAGATCGCGGAGGAAGTCGTCGACCACCGCGACATGAAACCCGTTCATCAAGAGCAACATGCCCGGCGGATCGACTTGGCGAGCAAAGCTCCACCCTCGTTGTGACATCTCCTGCGCCACCACGGTGATGTCCAGGCTCGGCGAACCGAAGGAGAAGTGGGTTCCTTGGGGAGCGCCGAACACCTCGAGACCGTCGATCTTCCTGATCCCATCGATAAATTTCCGCTTGGCCTCGAGCATATTCGCCACTCGGCTCCGGTAACCTGAAAATCCAAGATATTTCATCACCGCCCAAGCCGAGGCGACTGGCCCACCACCTCGCGATCCGATGAAATTCATTGTGGTGTAGCTTCCGACCGGCCACGCATCGAACTGATACCGCTGATACTCTGCGAGAGCTTGGTCGCGCAGCAACAGCGCCGAACAGCCATGAAAGGCATAGCCATACTTGTGGAGGTCGATGGACACCGAAGCGACGCTCGGTAGAGCAAAATCGAAGGCCGGGAGGTCGTGACCAAGATCGCGAACGAACGGAAGCACCATCCCACCGACGCACGCGTCGACATGCATCCAGAGGCCGTGGCGGTCCGCCAACGCCGCAATGTCAGGCAGCGGATCGACCACCCCATATGGGTATGGCGGCGCTGACCCGACGATCATGATCGTGTCGCGGTCGATCGCTCGGGACATGCCATCGAGATCGGCCCGAAAGTCCGGACTCTTCGTCATCCGCTGAACCCGGAGTCCCAATAAGTCGGCCGCTTTGCTGAAGGCCGCATGCGCCGTCCGCGGAACCACAAGGGTTGGTGTCCCGGCGGTGGGATGGTGCTGGCGCGCCCAGTCGCGGGCGGTCTTGACGGCCATAAAGATGCTCTCGGTGCCGCCCGTCGTGAGACTGCCGGTCGCCCCGGGCCTGGCCTGGAAGAGGCGGAGCAGAATCTCGACGACCTCGGTTTCGTAGCGCCGGAGACTCGGGTAGGCCAGAGCGCCGTACAGGGCGTTCTTCCCCAAATACGAAGTAAATGCCTCGGTCGCCAGCTGCACGACATCGTCGCCCGCGAAATAGGACGCGCGAAGGTTGCGGGGATCCTTCCAACTGTGGTCTTCCCGTCGAGCCTTCTCGAGATCGACTCGAATTGCTACGGCGGGCAAGGCTCCGGCGAAGAAATCGTCTGGTGGATTCATGGATGACCTAGGAGCTCGAGGGCCGCTTCCAATGCCCCGTCCCGGCCGGTCTCCTGATCGGCCGGCGGGAACAACGGTATGCGTCGATCGGGCGGAATGCCCCGAGCTTCAAAGTTCTTCCCCTCCGGGGTCAGGTACCGCTCCGTCGAGAGTTGGAAGCGCCATCCGTTGGGCAGCTGACGAAGCAGCTCGTCGGCAAAGATCCCCTGCGTCGCTTCTCCCAGTCGAGCGATCCTCGGCCGTCGGTTCAACAGCGCGAGCGTGAATACCTCACCGGCGCTCAGCGTGTAAGGCCCGGTGAGCAGCACCGCTGGTCCTGGGTACCGCGCTCCCGGACTGGGCCGGACGTGCACCGGCTGTAGGGGAGTGAATCGGTCGTGCCGCTTGGGATCCGACCGGGTCTGCTTCCTGAATGCCAAATACGGCGACCCGGTGAGGCGCGACGCAATGAGGAGAGCGATCGCATCGAAACCTCCGCCATTCAGGCGCACGTCGATCACCAAGCCATGGAGCCGTGCAGCCCTGGGAATGATGCTGTCGAGAGCCACAATGGCGGCGATGGAGTCGTCCTCGAACCGCCCGGTCGAAGCGTAGGTGTATTCGCGCAGGATCCGGAGATAGCCGATCGATCCGCGCAGTTCGCCATATTGAATCCAGTCTTGGCACCACGACTCGACCGGCCCAACCAAGTAGCGGGTTGGTGGATTTGCCTTGAGACGGATGAACATTTCCTGATCGAGAGGGCCGCCCGAGTGCCGGTAGTGGCGAGCCCGAACGTTCAGATCCGTCGCCGTGACATCCGTGTGCCGATCGTCGAGCGGTGCCACCATCTCCTCGAGGATATCGTAGAATGCTCGCGGACCGTTGGCACCGCCCATCTTTCTTCGCGCCTTGGTCACTGCCGCGCCCCAATTGACGCCTCGGAGGCCGAAGAACGCGTACTGCTCCCCCATGGTGCGCTGGAACGCTTCGAAGTTCGCGTCCTGAGTATCTCGGGTGGGAGGCACGCAAATGTGAGGGAGGGCAGCCAGTTTCCGGAAGTGAACATCCGCCGCGGTGCCCGGGCTGTGCGCAACCAATCGGCGACGGCTCCATCCTGGTCGGATGATCCAGGCCGTGGTTACACCTTCAAGGTAGCCCTCCGCCGTGCCCGGTGGGGGCACGGACGCTCGGGCATATTGGCCGGCGCGGACGCAGGTCGTCGTCGTCACTTCCCAAGACTGCAGGGAGTCCGCAGTGATCTCCCAAATCGTGCCATACCCCTTGGCCTCCCATACCCCGACGGGCAGCAGGAGCACCAGGTATGCTTGCCAGGGGCGGGCGACGCGGAGGGATCGTGGTCTCATGCCACCAGCCGGTTCTCAAAAGCGTTTGCATGGATGGAGCGGTCTGCTCCGAGAATATTACGTCAAGATCCTGGTTTTGCATACAATTCGACCGGGGCGTATCTTGATTCCGGCCCCCCAATGAGGCGGAGTTCTCAATGCAATCCCATCGATTGAGCCGGGCGCTCTGCTTCCTCGCCCTGCTCCCATCGGCCTTGTTCGCGCAGCGCGTCGCCGAGCGACCGGCCCTCGACAAAGCGTTCGATGCGCTGATCGATTCGACGCTTCGCCTCTGGAAAGTGCCCGGCATCGCCTTGGCGGTGGTCCGCGGTAGTCAAGTCATTCTGGCGAAGGGATACGGGTATAAGGATCTGGAGGCAAAAGCACCGGTCACGACCAAAACAAAATTCGCGATCGGATCGGTGAGCAAGTCGTTTACCGTCACCGGCCTCGCGGCGCAGGCCAAGCAGGGAAAGCTGGACTGGGATCGGCCGGTGCGAGAGTACTTGCCGGATTTTCGCATGTACGACCCGATGGCGACGGAACGAATGACGCCGCGTGACCTCGTCACTCATCGGTCCGGACTCCCGCGACACGACTTGCTGTGGGGCCCCGGCGTACTGACACGGGAGGAGATCTACCACCGCCTCCCGTACCTCGAGCCAACCAAGAGTTTTCGAAGTTACTGGCAATATCAGAACCTGATGTTCATGACCGCCGGCATTCTTTCCGGTAAACTCAACGGAACCAGTTGGGAGGAGACGGTCCGCGACCTGGTGTTCCGCCCGCTCGAAATGAGTACCGCCGACGCGTCGGTCAATGATCTGAAGCAATCCGCCGACTACAGTTTTGGCTATGGGCTGGTTCCGTCGAATGATTCCGTCATTCGCTTGCCGTATCGCAACCTCGACGCGATCGCCCCGGCCGGTTCCATCAATTCCAATATCGAGGAAATGTCGAACTACCTGACCATGCATCTCAATCGGGGCAAGTTTAGAGGCCAGGAGATCATCACGGAGAAAGACGCCCGAGAGATGCAGAAGCCGCAGATGGTAATGCCCAAACCCTTGTCCTGGGACACCGATGAATGGCCGGAGATCAGCGACGAAGCGTACGGGATGGCCTTTTTCGTGTGGAACTACCGCGGCCACAAGATTGTCGAACACGGAGGCAACATCGACGGATTTTCGGCCGAGCTGAGCTTCCTCCCGCACGATTCGGTCGGCGTGGTGGTGCTCACCAACATGAACGGCACTGCGATCCGCGATTTCATCCCGTTCCTGGTATACGACCGCCTACTCGGACTCTCCAAGATCGATTGGAACGCTCGATTCAAGGAGAAGGACAGGCGCCAACGCGAGCAGGCGGCGCAGGCCCGAGCCAAAGAAGAGGCCACTCGTCAGCCCAATACCCAACCGGCACACCCGCTCGACGACTACGTCGGGGTATATACCAACCCCGGCTACGGTGACTTTTCGATCACGAAGGATGCCAGCGGCCTTCGGATGAAACTGATGACTCTCGACCTTCCCCTCCAGCATTTTCACTTCGACGTCTTCCGGGCAATTCCCCCAGCGAACAATCCGATTCTCGCCCGGTTCCGATGGCGCATCACCTTTACCACGGACGCGGACGGCAAGGTTGCCGCTTTGACCGCGCCGGTCGAGCCGGCGCTCGGCGCCACCACTTTCAAGCGAAAGAGCGAGAACTAGGATGCCGCGACTCCGTATCGACCGGTGGTGTTTGGGGACGGTCTTGCTGAGCGTCGGGTTGGGATTGACCCCTGTGGCTCATGCGCAAATGATGACCACCAAGGAACTCCTGGCGTTGCCGCAACCCCAACCTGACACCGTCATTCACTACGGAGCCGACTCATTGCAGTTCGGGGAGTTGCGGCTACCACGGGCGAAAGGGATTCACCCAGTGGTCGTGGTAATCCACGGCGGGTGCTGGATGTCCGCCTTTGGTGTCAATCACGCACGGAGCGAGTCCGAGGCGCTCAGGGCCGCCGGCGTTGCGGTTTGGACCATCGAGTACCGGCGCGTGGGCAGTCCGGGCGGCGGCTGGCCCGGTACATTCGAGGATGTCGGAGCGGCAATCGACTACCTCCGTCACCTCGAGCAGCCGTTTCATCTCGATCTCAGTCGGGTCGTTTTGGTGGGGCATAGCTCCGGAGGGCACCTCGCCGTTTGGGCCGCCGCGCGCCCCAAACTCGATCGAGCGGAGGCGATCCGGGGCCGTGACCCCTTGCCGGTGCATGGTGTCGTGTCCCTCGCAGGAGTGCCGGATCTCCGGCTGCCCCTCAAAACATCCCCGCCCACGTGTGGCGACGCGATCCTCCGACTGATCGGCGATACGTCGCTGGCACGTCTCCGGATTACCTCGCCGGCGGAGGTTGTGCCGCTCGGAATTCCCCAAACCCTCATCGGCGGTGCCGAGGACCCTATCGTCCCGGCGGCGTGGGCGAACGACTATGCCGACCTGGCCCGCAAGGCGGGAGATCACGTCACCGTGCGGATCATCCCTCACGCTTCGCATTTCGAGATCATCGCACCCGGGAAGCCGGCGTGGAACGAAGTGTTAGCCGCGGTGCTCGCGATGGTGAAGTAGCTCCCTGGTCCGATCCGCCCCCGAACCTCGAGGCTTGCGGAGCAGTGCGTTCAAGTCCCCTCGTAAAGGTGCCCACCCATGCGTGCGCGATCTGGCTTCTCAGTTTTCCTGACCTTTGCGGTGACTGGTGCCTCACTTGCGCGGGCGCAGGCCCGAGGCAAAGAACTCTTCGAGTTGATGTTGCGGGAGCGCCTAGCCCCGACGGTCGGAACGACCCAAGTCACGTGGCTTCCGGGTTCACCGGGCTACCTGGAGAGTGATGGAGACTCGGCCGCCGGACGAACGTTCTACCGGGTCGAACCGGCAACGGGCAAGCGAACGCTACTCTGGAGCGATGCCACGCGGGCCAAGATCACCAGCGAATACGCGAGGCTTTCCGGTGCCGGCGGTAACCGAATTCCGTTCACCGAGTTCACCTTCGAGCGAAACGGCGGGATGATTCACTTCATGGTGGGCGCCGACCACTTTCTCTTCGATTTCGGGCGTGGGGAAATGCGGAGGCTCTTGGTGCCGGCGAAAACCGGGCCCTTGGATCTTGCGACCCAACAAGCCGGGGTGTTTTCCCCCGATTTCAACACCTACGCCTTCATCCGCGACTACGACAATCTCTACCTGTGCGACACAAGGACCGGCAAGGAAGAGCGCCTGACGGTCGGCACCTCCGAGGATAATCTGATTGGGTTCCTCGATGCGGGCCCCTGGTACGTGTGGTCGCCCGATAGCAAGCGGATCGCCTACCTCAAGGCCGAACAGGCCAACTACAAGTACCCTCTACTGCGCGATCTGGATCGTAGAGCAACGGTGGACTATTTCAGATACCCGTTCACCACCGATCCGAACCCGGTGCTGGAGCTTCACATCGTCGATGTCGCCACCAAAGCGGATGTCAAGGTCCTCCGGGGCACGGAGGAGCAACCGTACATCCGGGACATCACGTGGCTCGACGATGGTAGTGAAGTGACGTTTCAATTGGTGAACCAATGGGAGAGCCGCCTGGACCTTGAGGCCGCGGACCGCTCCACGGGATTGATCCGAACTCTTCTCGTGGACGAGGATTCAACCTTTCTCAACCCGATCCACAACTTTCGACAGCTGAAAGATGGCAACCGATTCACCTGGAGCTCCGAACGCACCGGGTGGCGCCACATTTATCTCTATGACCGTTCCGGAAAGGTGTTGAAGCAACTCACCAACGGCGACTGGGACACCGGCGAGATCGCTGCCATCGACGAAACCGCAGGTTGGGTGTACTTCAGCGGCGCGATTCGGCTCGGCCTGGAGCGGCACTTTTTCCGGGTCAAGCTCGACGGGAGCGCCCTTACCGATCTCACGCCGGAGTCCGGCGTGCACGAGGTGACCCTTGACCCGTCGACCCGATTTTTCACCGATCACTTTTCCTCCCTCGCCACCGCGCCGGTCGTGACGCTGCGTTCGGCCGAAGGCAGGTCCGTGCGTGTGTTGGCCACGACGAACACCGACCGGGTCACCCAGCTGCACCTCGCACCGCCGGAATTGCTCACGGTCAAAGCGTCGGACAACGTCACCGACATGCATGGCATGCTATTCAAGCCGGCGGACTTCGACCCGGCCAAGCGGTACCCGTTGATCGTGTACGTCTACGGCGGACCGCACACCAAATCCATACGCAATCGGTATGAGACCACCGATTTTCGGGCGGCCTTGGCCCAACTCGGCTTCTTGGTCGCGGAGTTCGACGGCCGCGGGACGCTCGATCGCGGCAAGCGGTTTCAGGCGGGCAGTTACCTACGATTGGGTCAGGCCGACGTCGACGATCAGGCGGCCGGGGTTCGGCAGCTTCGGATGCGGTCGTATTTGGATTCCACCCGCGTGGGAGTCACCGGAATCTCTCACGGTGGGTTCATGACGCTGATGATGATGCTCCGCTATCCGGATGTCTACCAAGTCGGCGCCGCCGGCGCCCCGCTCACCGACGTGCGCAATGGACCTCGACAGTACATCGGCCGGATCATGCGCACGCCGCAGGCAAACCCCGAGGGTTACGCCAAGGCCGACATTCTCACGCTGGCTCCCAATCTGAAGGGGCGGTTGCTGCTGTATCACGGCACCAACGATCACAATGCCGTGCTCGGCAACACCATGCAGCTGGCGCGGAAACTCATCGATGCTGGTCGGCCAGTCGATATGATGATCTACCCCGGAGGCGCGCACGTCTTGGAAGGGCTCGATGCGTGGCACGGCATCAAGACGATGCTCAGTTACTTCCTGGAACACCTGCGACCCGAGGGCTGGGAACGGACCCGGGCGGCTCTCTGGTAGTTCCGCAGGGGCGCCAAGAGTGGCGCGCGGAGACGCAGAGAACATGATTCATCACCGGAGCAAGCCTAGTACGCCAACGCGTGGGAGCGACTCGGAGCCGCCCATGGGGGCGGGCCTACTGCAGCTGCCGGTGGAACGTCTGTGGATCACCATCGCCGACGCGCACGCCGGACATCGGCACGCCAAAGCCGGACGTCTCCATCCGCAGCTCCCCTGCGCGCCCATCCCGCATCGTGAACAGAATGCGATTCCTTGGTGAGGAACGCATCGCGAAGCTCCCGTCGTCCTGTTTGAGCAGACGTTCCGGGCCTTCGCCGAGGGTTTGAATCATCAGCCGTCCATCTTCGTCAAATACCCGATAGGTGCGGCGATACTGCTCGAAAGAATCGTGCAGATCCTTGGTGAGCCGCTCGAGCTTGAGCACAAAGGTCCCGGCCAGTTGGGTCCGCTCAGCCGTGGTAACGGTCTGATCCGACAGGATCCGATCCGCAGGCGCGGTTCGAGGCGGCAGGCTCGGAAGGCCCAAGACCGCTCGCGCCAGTGCCCGGCCGACGGCGTAGGCGTTTTGATCCTCGGTGTTCGTGAGCACCACAACCGTCAATCGATCCTCCGGATACTCATACAAGCTTCCGCTATACCCGAACAGAGAGCCGTTCTGCCCAATCCGGCGATGCGCTTCCTCATGATTGAGGATGAGCCCGAAGCCGTATTGCGACTTCGGATCATCCACACTCATCGTCGCCGCGGGTCCTTCCGCCGTGGTCATTTGCTTGAAGGTCTCGGACCGGATGAGCTGCTTGGTCCGGATCGCATCCCACAGCTGATACAGGTCTCCGACGGTGCTGCAAAACCGAAGATCGGAATTGTACGCCATGTCGTTTTCATTGGCCGGGACATAGCCGTGTTGCCGTTTGCGATAGGCGTGCGACAAACCGCGCACCACACCAAAATCGTCGCAATAACTGGTGAACTTCACGCCCGCCGGCGCGAAGATGTTTTGCTGCACGTAGTCGGGAAAACTTTGGCCGGTGACCCGCTCGACGATCGTCACGAGAAGTTGGAAACCAGAGATCGACCAGTCCCACTTCGTCCCGGGCTCGTGGACGAACTTGTGGCCGGAGTAGAGCCCCATGACCTCATCCAAGGCTTTGGGCAGACGGCTCGTCGCCTCGATGGGGTCGCCGAGGTAGTGGTAGTCGACGATACCGGACGTGTGGTTGAGCAACTGACGGATACTGACCCGATGTCCTTGCATAGGGAACTCGGGAATGTATTTGGAGATGTCGTCATCCAGCGACAGCTTGCCGCGGTCGACCTGTTGGAGGACCGCAATCCCGGTGAACGGCAGCATCGGGCCGACGATGTGATAGACCGTTTCGTCCTTGGTCGGCACCTCCAACCCCAGGTCCGCGAAGCCGTACCCCTTGTGGAGAAGGACGCGGCCCGCCTTGACCACGAGAACGGATGCCCCGACAACCCGCTCCTCCGCAATAACCCGTTGGGCTATCGCATCGAGGTCCGGCCCGGTGGCCTGGCCCGAACAGACGCGAGACAAGAACAGAAGGGTTGATACCATCGATATAGAATGGGTCCGCATGACGGCGCCTCGGTGAATGAGTCGAGCCGGACAACCGGCCCCAGGGTGCAGCGTTGCGATCAAGTTCAGTGAGCCAAGTCGTTCTCGACGCCCTCGCCGGCGAGGTCCCGGGCTGCATCGAAAGCGCCGTTCCGCCGGAGGGCCACTGGCCCGGCAATCGCCATGACGATGAGGGTTGCCACGACGACGAAGCCGGTATTCCACATCGTGCCCCAGGCGCCGACTGCCGCCACGTGCCTCGGCAACATCTGGTTCGCCGCCTGGGGCGAGATGTTGACAGTCCAGTGGAACAGGATGGCGAGAAGCACACTCCCGCGGGTGTGGAAGAAGAGACACGTCATGATGATCGAGAAACACACCGTGCTCGTGACGAAGGAGACGCCCGTATCGACCTGCGCGAATACCGAGTGGACATAGAGCGGCACGTGCCAAATCCCCCAAATCACTCCAAGGATCACGCTTGCCACCAAGGGGGAGTAGCGGCCGAGGAGACGAGGCAGGAAGAAGCCTCGCCACCCTGCTTCCTCGCCCAGCGGTCCGGTGGTCAACGCCATCAGGGCGGCCGGAGCGACATAGGCGGCGATGCCGAATGGATGGAATTCGCCCACACCGCCGTGGAGGAGTCCGTAGAGGATTCGAGCCCCGAGCTGCCACGCCAGCGGAAGGAAGAGCGCGAACGCCCACCAGCCAATGCCGGCGCCGCGGATACACCGGGCGAGCAAGTGACGGAGTGCGGGTTTGCCCCCGGCGACATAGGTCGCCACGAGACCGCCGATGGTCATGAAGTCGCCGGTGTAAAACAGCGCCGTGCGGAGCGACGAGGGTGGCACACCTCCGAAGGCGATGATCGACCAGCCAATCCATGGAACGCCGAACCCCACCAAGAAAAACACCCGAATCGAGCGGCGGGTCCAAAGCGAATTCATCAGAAGGATCCCCCGGGAAATTATGCTGCCTCGGCGTTTCACTAGTTGAATGATCCTTCATTTCCGGCGAAGGTCAAGGCGGTGGTGAAGCGGTCCTGCTGTTTTGAGGCTACAATTAGGCCCTCCTCACCGGCATGCCCCGTCACATCGAAAGGGCCCTGAAGATGAAATTGACGGAATACGCGAGTTACGATGCGCTCGGACTCGCCGACCTGGTGCGTCGAAAGCAAGTGACTCCACGCGAGCTCGCCCAATTGGCGCTGAACGGCATCGACGCACTCAATCCAACCCTCAACGCGGTAATCGGCAAGCTGTCCAACTGGGAGGCGGCGTTTGCCGAACAGCCGACGAATGGTCCGTTCTACGGGGTGCCCTTCCTGGTCAAGGACCTCGTGCTCCACCTGAAGGGCGTTCCTTGTGACATGGGAAGCCGTTTGATCAAAGGGAAATTCGTCTCCCCCCATGACACAGACCTCGCGCAGCGTTTCCGCAAGAGTGGCGTCATGATCCTCGCTCGCACCAACACGCCCGAGCTCGGCTTCAACGCGAACACGGAGCCCCTCGTCTACGGATCTACCCGGAATCCGTGGGGGACTCGGCACAGCGCGGGCGGGTCGAGCGGCGGCTCCGCGGCGGCTGTGGCGGCCGGGATCGTGCCCATCGCGCACGCGAACGACGGGGGAGGCTCAATTCGGGTTCCCGCGGCCAATTGCGGCCTCGTCGGGGTGAAGCCGACCCGTGGACGAACGCCCGTGGGACCGGAGTTCGGCGAGCCGCTTCATGGCATGGGAATCGAGCACGTCGTGAGCCGCACCGTGCGCGACTCGGCCGCCATGCTCGACGCGATAGAAGGTCCGGCGGTCGGCGACCGGTTCGTCATTCCCCGCCCCACCCGGCCCTATGCTCAGGAAGCCGCGACCAAGCCCCGCCGTTTGAAGATTGCCCTCTCCACCAAGGGCATGATGAACGCCAAGATCGATCCGGCGTGTGTCCGCGCGGTCGAGGAAACCGGTAAACTCTGCCAATCGCTCGGGCACCATGTTGAAGAGGCCACGCCCGAGTACGATGAAGGTGCCTTCCACGCGTCGAACCTTGTGTATTGGTGCGGCTTTCTAGCCGGGGGCATCGCCGGGGCCAGCCAGATGCTCGGCCTCACCCCCTCGCCGGACAATCTCGAGGCGGCCACATGGGCCTGCTTTCAGCACGGGGCGAGCCTCAAGCTCCTCGATCTCGAGATGGCCGATACCCTTTGCAACATGGTCTGTCGAACGGTGGCGCAGTTCTTCACTCGCTACGATCTCTTACTCACTCCGGTCAATGGCGCTCCGCCGCTCGAACTAGGCGTGCTCAACCAGAATGGCTCCTATGGCGACGCGAAGGGGTGGTACGACTTCGTCTTTCAACACGTACCTTTCACCGCCCTGTACAACATGACCGGCCAGCCCG
Source organism: Gemmatimonadota bacterium (assembly GCA_025358055.1). GTDB lineage: Bacteria > Gemmatimonadota > Gemmatimonadetes > Gemmatimonadales > GWC2-71-9 > JANYKV01. Next base: position 28,820 of record JANYKV010000009.1, on the reverse strand, counting down.
CGATGAGCTTGCCGCTGCAGCAAAGCGCCGCCGGGCTGCCGATCGGGATGCATTTCGTCGCACCTTATGGTGACGAGGCTACGCTGTTCAACCTTGCGGGGCAGCTGGAGGAGGCGGCCCCGTGGTCAAAGCGAGTTCCGTCGGTTCACGTCGGCAACGTGGCGTAAGAGCCTGAAGCGCGAGCAGGCTCGATCTGCTTCTTTCAGACCGGAACGCTACCCGTTCGACGACTCGCCCCAGGCACCGGAACGAATCCGACCCCCGGAGGCACGTGTTGACTCGCAGGATCCAGTCGCTCACTTCGCCCAAGGACATTCCGTGCAGGATCTGAAGCTCAGGGCCCTCGCCCTTCAACTTCTCTTTGTCTTGGCCTGCTCGCCAACCCCTCCGGGACAGCCCGGTCCAACCGGTGGCGAGCGCAACCAGCCAGCCGCGGCACCAAAACCCGCTACCGCCCCGGCCCCCGCTCCAGGAGCTCCTCCGGGGACCCCGACCAATCAAGGGCCACCTGGACAGCGGCGGCGGCAACCACAGAATCCGATTGTTCAAGACTCGATCCGGCGAGCGACGGTGGATTCCATTCTCAAAAAGATCGTGGGACGGGAATTGGAGCCCGCGGGCAAGGTCTTCAAGAACGTGGTGCTGCTCAAGGACACGCCGGCCCGCGATTTCCTCCGGAAGATGGACGTCGACTACGGCCGAGCGTTGGGCTGGACCTGCAGCAATTGCCATGTCGTCGGGCAGTTCGATACCGACAAGAAGAACAAACGCATTGCCCGTCAGATGCAGGTGCTCACGAACTACATCAACGGAACGGAGCTGCCGAAGATCACCGAGCTAGACAAGGAGTACGAGCAGGTGTCCTGCGCGATGTGCCACCGAGGCACGAACGAGCCAAAGGGCACCATACCCGTATCGACCGGCCCGATGCCCATTTCGCCCCGCTGATTCGTCGTCGAAGAACTCCTCTCTAATGCCCAATCGCTCGCCCGCTCGCGAGACAGCGGAGTTCATCGGCCTCACCTTCACGATCGGGTGGGGAAGCTGGATTCCGACATTCTTATTTCCGGCCATCCCAAGGGCAATCACCTTGGTTGGACTCTTTGCGCCGGCGATCGCTGCAATCGTCCTGACATGGCGGTCGTCAGGCCGGGCCGGCATCGCGGTGATCCTGCGCCGCTACCTGGTTTGGCGATTTGGTCTCTCGTGGTACGTTCTGGCCTTGTTGGTGGTCCCCGCCATTTTTGTCTCAGCGGCAGCCATCGATTCCGTCGCATTTGGTGCCGATTTCCAGGGGCTGCGGATCAGGACCTCGTGGTGGTTTCCCTCAGCCAGCTTCACGTTTCTCCTGGTTATCACTTCCGGGGAGGAAACCGGCTGGCGCGGATACGCGCTCACTCGGCTCGAGAGCCTCCTCGGAACCCCTCTCCGTGCGAGTGTCGTACTAGGACTCGTATGGGGTCTGTGGCACCTGCCGCTCTACCTGGTCCCCGGTCAATCGACGTTTCCGTTCGGGGCCTTTCTTCTATTCACGGTTGGCCTCTCGATTACCTACGCGACCCTGTACCATCGCACTCGGGAAAGCCTCCTGGCGGTTCTGCTCCTACACGCCAGCACCGATTTCATGCCCCGGGTGATGCGCATTGATCACTTCTCGGCGCGCACGTGGTGGCTGGTAGTCGTCTTGACGTGGATCACGGCGATCCCGTGGTTCCGGTCACCCGTGCCTCTCCATCGGCAGGGATAACCTTCCTCCGGCCTTCAAAGCGAAACGGGCATTCCACGATTTCGCGCCGATCGGTACAATGCTTCGATGACCTGCATGTTCCGCGCGGCTTCGACCACTGGATAACGAACCGGACGATTGTGAATGACGCAGTCCGCGAAGTCTTCGACCATGAGACGGTATTCATCCGCGCCTTGAATGGCGTGTCGCGTGTTGCGATCTCGCCCGTGATGCTCCTCGACGATGACGTCGTTCGTCCCGGGAAGGAAAGCGGAGGACACGAAGAGCGAACCTTCCGTCCCCACAACTTCGTACGCCTCGCGTCGCTCCATGGTGAGAGCACAATCGAATTGGGCCACGACTCCGCTCGCAAATCGGAGGGTCGCAGCCATCTCAACGTCCACGCCGGTCGCTCCCCAACTGGCCCAGGCTTGAACCTCGGCCGGCTCTTCGCCGGCGACCGAGCGACTGACATTGACGCAATAGCACCCGACATCCATTAGCGCCCCGCCGCCCAATTCTGGTTTCAACCGGATGTTCTCCGGTTTGGTGAGTCGAAAGCTAAAGGCGCTTCGAATCATTCGAAGCTCACCGATCTTCCCGCCCCGCACCATCTGAATGACCAGGTCGGTACGAGGGTGGAATCGGTACATGAAGGCCTCCATGATCTTGACGTCGTTCGCCCGGGCCGCAGCTTCCATCTCCAGGCACTCCCCGGCGGTGAGTGCGAGCGGCTTCTCACAGAGAACGTGCTTCCCTTTCTCCGCGGCTCGGACAGCCCACTCTCGATGCATACTGTTGGGCAACGGCAAGTAGACGGCATCGATAGAGGAGTCTTCCAGGAGGGCTTCGTAGCTAGCATGGTGCGCGGGAATGCCGCTTTTCTCCGCAAAGACCCGGGCCGTGGCCTCGTTGCGACTCGCGACGGCCATTAGCACGCCGTTCCGGGAGGACTGGATCGCCGGGTTGACGGCCACCCGGCCAATGTTTGCGGTGCTGAGCACTCCCCATCTGAGCGGATCGCAAGCCATGTGGTGCTCCTCACGAGGACCTGGAGGGGGACTTGTCGTCCACCATTGTGCGAGGTTGATTCTACTTCTCAACTTACCCCGCCGGCCGGAGATTGTGATGGCAGAGCTCGATCAACTCACCCAGGCCTACGAGAGAACCCATCCCCGGTCGGCCGAGCTTCACCTGCGAGCCAAGGAGCTCTTTTCCGCCCAGGGTGCCACACACTTTTCTCGCGTCCGCACTCCGTTCCGGCCCTACATCAGTCAGGCCGCAGGATCGCGAAAATGGGACGTGGATGGCAATGAGTACATCGACTACGTGATGGGTCACGGCGCACTCATCCTGGGCCATTCCCATCCCGTCGTCGTCGAGGCGGTACAACGACAGGCCGCCATCGGGTTCCACTTTGGCGACAACCACCCGCTCGAAGTAGAGTGGGCCGGGCGAATCCGGAATCTGATGCCTGCCGCGGAACGGGTGGAGTTTTTCGCGTCGGGACAAGAAGCGAACCAAATGGGCATCCGGGTTGCCCGGGCGTTCACTGGGCGAAAACGGTTGCTCAAGTTCAAACACAACTACCACGGATGGGCCGACGAGCTCTGCGCCGAGGGGTCGGCAGGGGCGCTCGACTCCGAGGTGACCGTCATCCCAGTGGACGATCTCGACACCCTGGAGCGCCATCTATCCAGTCGTGAGTATGCCGTCGTACTGATCGAGGGCGGTGGGGGCCGAATCAGTGGTCGGGTACCCACCAGTGTCGGCTTCTTCCGGGCGTTACCCGAACTGACGCGACGTCACGGAACCGTTCTCTTGCTGGACGAGGTCGTAACAGGGTTCCGCGAAGCGGCCGGCGGTTGGCAATCCGTCGTCGGAATCCAACCCGACCTCACCTCCATCGGCAAGGCGGCGAGCGGAGGACTGCCGTCGGGCGCGTTGCTTGGCCGAGCCGACGTGATGGCCGTCTTGAGTCCCGACGCTCCGCGGGAGCGATTGGTGGTGCATGGCGGCACGTGGAACGCCGTGCCACTGACTTGCGCGGCCGGTATTGCGGCCTGCGATCTCTATCGCGATGGAGTACCACAACGCCTCGCGCGTGAGAGGGCGGATGCGCTACGCCGCCAAGGGAACTCGGTGCTCCGAAGAGGGGGTGTAGGAGCACGCCTTTACGGTCGAACCATTGTCCATATCTACATCGGTAGGCTGGACCGGGACCCGGCGGATGACACGGATCCTCCCACCACCGACATTGGGCAAATCATGGCCCCGGAGGCTGCTCCGATCCACAAACGCCTCGACCTCCATCTCCTTACGCGCGGAATTGCGAGCATGCGCGGCGAGGCGTTCACCCTCTCCTCGGCTCATACCAAGGAAGACGTCGATGTCACAGTCGGGGCCTTGGAGGAATCGTTCCAAGCACTGACCAGGGAAGGCCTGATCTAGCGCTTCGGACGGAGCCGGGGCGGAAGAACTCGGTCGGCTAGTCTTCCCGCAATGCAATGATGGGGTCTACGTGAGCGGCCTTTCGGGCGGGGACGAAGCAGGCCACCAGCGCCACAATGGCCAGTGCGACTGAGGCGAGGCCGAACGTCGGAAGATTGGTCGGCTCGATCCCGTAGACGAGGCCCCGCATCACCTTGGCACCGGAGAGCCCGGCAACCACGCCGGCCGCGAGGCCCCAGAATACCGGAGTCATCGCTTGGGCAATCACCATGACCGTGAGCGTGCTTTCCCGCGCCCCTAGCGCACGCCGAATTCCCAGCTCCCGCGTCCGCTGAATCACCGACTGACTCGCCACGCCAAAGATGCCCACCGCGGCAAGCACGACGGCCATCGCGGCAAATGCCGTGAACAGGAGGACGGGAAACCGAAGGTGGCCGAGGGATTCCTCCACCACTTGCTCCATCGTTCTGGGGGCGCCGACGGGCGCCTCGGCCTCGACTCGCGCCAGCGCCTTGCGAATGGGTGCTGCCAAAGACAACGGATCGGTCGAAGCACGCGCGACGATTGTCATCCCGGGCCACACACTCTGACTATACGGTCGGTACAGGTAGGGTAGGTTATCGTCTTGGAGGCCAGTGTGTCGGACATCCCCAACCACAGCGATGATCGTAAACCAGGGCGACGGCGTGTCGTAACGCCCAAGGCGCAAACGTCGCCCAACCGGGTCCTGGTGGGGGAAGTATCTGGCACGGAGGGTCTCGTTGATGATTACCACCGGCGGCGCGTCGACGCGATCGGCCGAGGCAAACTCCCGCCCCTCGCGAACGGGAATCACCATCGTCCGGAAATAATGGGGACACGCGACTCCGTAGTTCGCAATCGGCAAGTGATCCAGGCCCGGATCCGGCTCCCCTTCGACGACAAAGCTTCGGTTGGCATTGCCCCCACTCAACGGCAGGTGACTCACAGCGCTCACGGCGACGACACCAGGAAGTTGTGCCACTTCCCGATCGATGTCGGAGCAGAATTCGGTTCGTTCCGGCGGGCCATAGAAATCCGCTTGCGGCAATTGCATGTAGAGTTCCACGATGTTTCGCGGATCGAAGCCTGGATGCACTGCATGGAGCCGCCGCATGCTGGTCATCAGAAGTGCGGCCCCCACTAGCACCATCACGGCCAGCCCAACCTCCCCCGCGACCAGCGCATTTCTCATCCTCCGCCCCCGGCGTGCGGTCATCCCCCGCCCATCGCTGTCCCGCAGGATTTCAGCGGGATCTGCCGGGAGGACCGCCAGCGCGGGAGCGACTCCGGACACGACACCCGCCAGGAGCGCAGTGAGGACCGAGAACCCGAAGACGGGCAGGCTCAGCCCAATCGTGCTGAGATCTCGAAATGGCACGTTGCGGAGCCCAGGCGGGAAGACGGCGACCACGGTTCGGATACCAATGGCGCTCAGGCCGAATCCCAGGATGGCGCCTGCGAGTGCGAGCAGCACGCTTTCCGTCACCACCTGGGAGACCAGTCGCGCCCGGGTTCCACCTAAGGCAATCCGGGCCGCCATTTCCCGCCGACGCGCGCTTCCGCGTGCAACGAGCAAGCTTGCGATGTTCGCCGACGCGATCAGCATCACGAGAACGACGGCGATGAACAGCGCTTGTAGGAGCCGCTGAATGTCCCCAAGCCAAAGATCCCGCATCGGAAGGACGTTGGCAGTCTCCCCATTGTTGGCGGCGGGGTATTCCTTCGCGAGCTGGTCCCCGATCGCTCGCAGCTCGGCGCGGGCGCGTTCAAGGGACACGCCAGGATTGAGCCGGGCGATCGACCAAAACGAGTGCGAACCGCGACCACGGTCTTCCTCGTTGAGTCCGATCGGCACCCAGAGCGCGTGCCCGGTGCTTGGAAAGGCGAAGGCCTGCGGCATCACGCCCACGACAGTGTAAGGCAGCGTGTTAATCCGGATGGCCTTGCCAACAATGGCCGCATCGGACCCAAATCGTCGCCGCCACAGGCCATAACTCAGCATCACAACTCGGCCGTTGGTGCCGGCGTCATCTGCGGGTGTAAAGTCGCGGCCGAGTAAGGGACGAACTCCGAGAATCCGAAACACTTCATTGGTGACGCGAATGCCCGCGACCGCTTCGGGCTCGCTCTCGCCCGACAGATTAAAACCGAGATACTCATACAGGGCCATTCGTTCGAATACGCGATTCCGGCTCTGCCAATCGAGAAAGTTGGGCGCCGCCACGGAGTAGCCATCGCCGGGCCCACGAGCATCCGCTTCCAGTACCATCACGAGGCGGTCGGAATCCGGATAGGGGAGGGGCTTGAGCAGGGCGGCGTCGACCAGCCCGAAGATGACTGTGATGCCTCCGATAGCCAGCGCGAAGGTGAGGACGGTGAAGGTGGTGAACGCGGGAGTTCGGCGAAGGCTCCGGAGACCGTACCGGATGTCGCGTCCCACCTGCTCCGCCATCGCTCCCATGCGAACCGCCCGCACCCGTTCTTTCACGTCGTCCCGGCTACCAAGTTCGAGATGGGCTGCGCGGCGGGCCCCTTCCGGACTCATTCCCGCCGCGATCTTTTCGGCGGCAACGAGCTCGAGGTAGGACTCGACTTCGGCGGCAAGATCCGCCTCCACCTGGTTTTGGCGGAAGACGTTCCGGAAGAGACGCGCCAAGCGTCGAAGCACCGTTCGGCCCTAGATGACGGCTTCGAGGGAACGGTTGATGGCGAGCGAAATGCGCCACCAGTGTTCGGTCTCGGTGCGCAGTTGACCTAAGCCCGTTTTGGTGAGCCGGTAGTACTTAGCCCGCCGATTGTTCTCGGACACACCCCACTTCGAATCGAGCCAGCCTTGCTCCTCAAGCCGGTGGAGGGCGGGAAAGAGCGAGCCTGGCTTCACCTCGAACGTGCCTTGGGTCATTTGGCCGACTCGGCGAGCAATGCCTAGGCCATGATTGGGCTGGAGCGAAAGGGCCTTGAGAATCAGCAGGTCCAGCGTGCCCTGCAGTAACTCGGAGCGTTCGGTCATGGCGTCTCCTACAGATGTTCGATATGAACTTGACGCCCCTCCTATCGAATGTCAATAGGAGGCGGCAGTGGCGACGCGGTACCTTTACCGCGAGCACTATCTTCCTCTCTGCCCGAGATGCCGATGCGAACGTTCCTCGGTCTATTTGCGGCGGCCATTGGATTGAGCCTTGGTCCCTTCCAATCCGTAGGTGGGCAAACCCCTGCCGCACGCGTGGTCATCGATGCGGATCGGGTCTTGAATGGTCGCGGTCAGGTTCTGCGGGACACGCGGATCGTCATCGAGAACGGAAAGATCGCGCAGCTCGACCCGAAAGCGGCCGGCGTTACGTATGATCTGCGGGGCTACACCGTGCTGCCGGGCTGGATCGATACCCACGTGCATATCGGCTCCCACTTTGGGCGCGACGGACGATACGCCACTGACAGGGAACCACCGGCGGAGTCGAGCCTGGGAGCGGCTGAGAACGCGTGGCGTACCCTCCTGGGGGGATTCACAACCGTGCAGAGCGTCGGCGAAGCGAGTGACAAACTCCTGCGCGATGCGATTGTGACCGGCCTCCCGGGACCGCGGATCCTCACTTCACTCGAACCGATATTCGGAAAAGGCGATTCCACCGGTACACCGGACGAGCTCCGCGCGATGGTACGGCAGCGGGTCTTGGACGGTGCGGACGTGATCAAGATCTTCGCCTCGAAGAGCATGCGGGTTGGTGCCGGCCCTACCCTCACCGAGGGACAACTCAAGGTGCTCTGCGACGAGGCCAAGGCTCATGGCCTCCGCACCTTGGTCCACGCCTATCGGGCTTCCATCCGTGACGCAGCAAGCGCCGGCTGTACCCAGGTGGAGCATGCGACGTACGCGGCGGCGGCGGACGTTCAGATGGTTGCCGCTCGGGGCGCGTATTTCAGCCCGCAAGTTGGACTTGTGATTCAGAACTACCTAGAGAACAAATCGCGATACCTCGGTATCGGGAACTACACCGAGGAAGGGTTCGCGATTATGGCGCGGGACCTGCCTGAGGACTACAAGATATGCCGGATTGCCCTCGCTACCCCGGGGCTCAAGATCGTATTCAGCACGGATGCCACAGCGGGAGCACATGGAAGAAACGCCGAAGAGTTCTTTGGCCGGGTCCAGGAGTGCGGGCAAACCCCGATGGCCGCCTTGGTCTCGGCGAACTCTTTGGCGGCGGAGTCAATGGGAATGGGGGACAAGATCGGGTCCATCGCACCGGGTTTCGAGGCCGACATCATTGCGCTCGACGGCGACCCGATTACGGACCTCACCGCGGTGCGACGGGTTGTCTTTGTGATGAAGGGCGGTGTGGTTTACAAATGGAACGGGCGGCCGACCGCTGCGCGAGAATGAACAGGGCGATGAGAATGGTTATGCGGGGGCGGGGATTCGGGCAGTGAACCCCGATGGAAGAGGGAGTTAGGAGCGACTCAGGCTTCAACACTTCAAACGGTTGAGGCCGCTTTACATCGGTGTCAGCTGCGGTCTCAGAATGGACTCGCCTGGACCGCGTCGCCTTCGTCCGGTTGGAGCGGTAAATTCACCCACTGATGGGCTCTGTGGGAGCGCGCGACCGCGTTTATGATCTCTTGAACGCGCGCGCTTTGGGCGAAGTTGCCCTGATTGTGATTGTCACCTTCGAGGATCTCCTGACAAAAGTTGTGCACCAGGTTGCCGTAAAATACGGTGCTCCACGGATCATCGGTGCGAAATCCAGGAGGGAAGTAGTCCGCCGGGACGTTCCCCTGCACGAACTCGACCGCGTCTTTGGTGGCCGTGTGGATCGTTTGGATGACACCGAATTCCTCCACGAGCCGCACTTTGATCGCACCCTGGGAGCCGAAAATGCGGGCCTCGATACCGGGGTAGTTTCCCACCGTGACGTAGCTCGACTGCATGGAGAACAGCGCCCCGTTTCTCGCCTCAGCCATGAACATGTCGGCGTCGTCGATATTGATCCGCTCTCGCTCGGTATCGAGGTTGGTTCGCCGGCGATAGGGCACCAGGTTGGCCAGCATCCCAACGACCTGTCTCAAATCGGAGCCGATCATTTCCAGCCCAATGTCTATGGTGGGGGCGCCGTAGCCCTCCAACGAGGAGACCGTGATCCCTTCCCGGGCGAGATCGGTGCCCCACGGAGCTTCACCAACCGGCTTGGTCCGATGAATTCGCTTGTCCATCGGATGGTCCGGGTCGATCCACTGGGAGTTTTGCTCGTAGCCGTTGAAGATATATGGCTCACCCACGAAACCCTGGCGAATCAAATCGAATGCATACATCATCGCGGGAGCGTACCGGAACGTGAGACCGACTTTGGTCTTGAGGTTCTTCGATTGAGCGAGCTCGTGGGCCCGCCAGACGTCCCGGTAATCATGGCAGACCGGCTTCTCGACCAGGCAATGTTTCCCGGCCTCGAGCGCTTCGAAGACTAGCTGCTGGTGATCCCCGCGCGTAACGATGTCGACCACGTCGATGTCACTCCGACTGAGGATCGCGCAGTAGTCGGTAACCACTTCCGGAATGGAGAATTCCTGGGCTCGTTGTTGAGCGGTGTCTCGATCCAGGTCACACACGACGACGAGTTCCGCGAGCGGCGAGCGCTGGAACCCCGGTAAATGGGCGCTTGCCGACCATCGCCCTGCCCCGATGACCCCGACACGAAGCGGCTTGGCCATGACGGTCTAGAGTCTTTCCGGCATCGCGAGGTCCGGACTCACGCTTGGTGGGCCGCCGCCCCATCGGCGTACTTTTGGCTCAGGGGGAAATCACTCGATTTGAGGCCCTCCTCGCTCCAGGCCAACAGTCGTCGCTGGACCTCCGCCGGTACGTCTTTGTGCCGGTCGGCCGTGCCTCGGACGAACAACTCGGCATCGGCCTGGAGGATGTGGGGCGGCTGCATTTCGAAGTTGCCCTGATGAAGCTGCATGTACGCGAACCCGCATTTCGTGACCACCTGGGCCAACTCCCCCTCGGTGAGGGGCGCGACTCCCAAGAACTCGGCGACCTGCCGCACCACCCCGGGCAGATCCTTCTTCATGTCCTCAAAAAAGAGGAACAGGACGTTCTTCTCTCGCGTGGATTGTTCCCACCATCCTCGGACGTGGTCCGTCCACGTCCCCCACCACATCATGTCCTTGGAGCAGAACCATTCCTCGAATGCACCGATCGCCGGCGCCATCCCTCCGACGTTGGTCGTAATGAAGTCAATGCAGCTGGCGAAACACGATACGGGGTGTCGCGCGACGTAGATGTAGCGAGCTTCGGCGCTCGACGGACACAATTGGACAGGGAGATGCGTCTTGACGATCCGAGATGGGCGCTCGGCACCGTGGATCGGGGCCTGTGCCATAGGCACACTGCGGAGCCCCTCGATCCACGGACAGACCCCGTAGAGGGTTCTTCCCGACGCCACGAGATCGCCGCCGCCCCGGAGCAACACCTCATAGACAACATGCTGCATCCAGGTCGTGCCGCACTTCATTTGAGTGACGACGAAAATGTCTTCCCGCCCGGGACGATACTCCGTCGCCCGCGCAAAGCTCTCCGCGCTGCAGCTTCCTCTCGGCGCGGAGACCCCCTGATACTGGAAGCTCACCTTGCGAAAGTCGAACTTGGCGAGCTTTGCGTTGAGGCGCAGCAGGGGGAGGAGAAGCCGAGCGTGCAGTCGAAGCGATCGCTTGAACCGCTCACGCTCGGCCGGTGGCAATCCGTAGTATCCGAGTCCCCGAGTCTTCTCGTCCTCCCACTGGAGAACGGTCGAGAGATAGATTCCCTGCACGATCACGACCAGCACTACCACGCCGAGCCCGATCGCGACCCACCCTAGCAGTCCCATGGATACCACGCTCCTCCCCGTCCACCGAATGCCACCGAATCAAAAGCCGCCTGGATGATCGTCAACCGGTGTCGGAAACTCAATATCAGCGGCCCGGAGCTTTTCGCGGCTCGGGGGCGCTACGCGACTTTGGTGGCCTGAACCTCGAGCGCGATTTTGACCTCGGTCCCCACCACCACACCGCCCGCCTCCAGCGCTTGATTCCAAGTCAGACCGAAGTCACGGCGGTCAATCTTAGTATGCGCGGTAAAGCTCACCCGATCGCCACCCCACGGGTCGCGGATGGTGCCATCGAAAGCGGCCTCGAGAACGACCTCTCGGGTCACCCCTTTGATGGTCAGGGCCCCTACGATTTGGAACGCGTCCCCGGCAGACACAAACGCGCCGGCGATCCGGGTGCTCTTGAACGTGATGGATGGGAATTTCTCCACGTCGAAGAAGTCGGGAGAGCGCAGGTGCTGATCGCGTTGCTCCGTCCGCGTATCGATGGAGGCGACGTCGATGGTCACGTCCACGTGGGACTGGGCGGGACGGGTCGGATCGATCGTAAGGGTACCGGTGGCGGCGCCGAAATGGCCTTTCACCGTGGTGATCATCAGGTGTTTGACGGAGAACTCAAGCAGCGAGTGCGTCGGATCCAACGCCCACGTCGTGGGTGTTACAAGGGTCGGTGCTGGTTGTGTGGCGGTCATGGGTCTGTCCTTTCTAGTGAATTTGGGGTAGCCGATACATCTGTTACAACAATCAGTGTGATAACATACGTCTAGGAAAAACTACTCCGCGCGCCCGCCGGACCGGCGCGCCAAAGCGAGCAGGTCGACCAAGGCACTCAGTTGTTTCACGTTGAGATGACCCACCAGGATGCGTTGGACTCGCGAAACCGGCACCTCCAGCTTCGTCAACAGCGTGAGGCCCTCAGCTGTAATTCTAGCCGTGACGAACCGGCGATCCGGCGTGTCGCGATCCCGGCTAACCAACCCCATGTCCGACATCCGATCGAGTAGCCTCGTAACGTCCGGGACTCGGGTGATGAGCCGGTCTCGTACTTCGTTCCGGCAGAGTCCATCCGGCCCGGCCCCGCGCAGAATCCGGAGCACGTTGTACTGCGTCGGCGTGATTTCGTGCGGTCGGAGGGCCTCGGCGAACGCGTGATCGAAGACGGCCGCAGTCCGGGCGATGCTCACTAACGCTTCTTGCTCAACGCTCGGGAACGGTTTGTTCTGCTTGAGCTCGATCTGCAGGTGAGAAGCCATATCACATATTAAGTGTTATAACATGTATTGTCAAGCCCCGCCCCACCGCATCAGCTCGAGGGCGCCTGCCGTCCAGTCCCGGCCCACGGCGCGCGATGAATGAGAAGGAAGAGCAACCCCACTGCGATCACGGTGAGAATGCCGGACTCACCGACCCATACTGTCGCACCCGCTCCGGACGAAAACCGATCGAACACGGATTGGATCAGCACATTCCAGGCGCCATGGGCGACGACACTCGGCCAAATGCTGCCGCTGGCCATCCGCCATTTGCCATACAGAATCCCGGTGGGCACGACCATCGCACCAAAAAGGAGAACCGACGCAAATCGATGCGGTCCGACTGCATAGCCTCCCCAGAGAATGAGCGGAATGTGCCAACCCCACCAAATGAGCCCGCTGATGAGGAGCGGCGCGGGCAGCTGTGCCTCGACCAATCTCGGTACCATGAACCCGCGCCAGCCGAGTTCCTCACCAAAGGCGGACACCATGCTCATCAGGGTACCGATCGTGAGGGCGCGGCCGAGCATGGCGGCGAACCGAAGTGCAGGTTCGTTGATCTCCACAAAGTGACCACCCGCCGGCGCGCTGAAGCCGACGAGACCGGTCGACCACGCGGCTCCATACGCGACGAAGCCTACGAAAACGGGAAAGAGCCATCCCGTAATCACGGCTCGAGTCCCGGCCCTTCCGCCCCAACGAAACGAGACGTCCGAGAAGCCTTCACGACCTGCCGTCCGAGCTACAATGGAGGAGATGGCTGGCGTATACATGAGCGGAAGAACCAGCCACCCGAACGGACCCACCAGCCCCCCGTGGGTAATGACCCAGGCCTCGAAGAAAGCCGAGACCGGAATGAGGACGGCAAAATAGATCGCCAGCCCACGGCGAGCTTGTACTCTCGTTGCCACCGGTTCCTCCGTTTCAGAAACCACCGTCCGACTTGGGATTCATCCTCGGACTCGCCCTCAGCGCCTCACTGGTGAGGTCGCGCGCGGGTCCAAAGCATCGCGGAGCCCGTCGCCGAGGAAGTTGATCGCAAGAACCACAACCAATATGGCCAAACCTGGGAAAATCGTGAGCCAGGGCTTCGATGCCATGGTCGCCTGCGAGTCCATGAGCATGTTCCCCCAGGTTGGCGTCGGTGGCTGCACTCCAAGCCCGAGGAAACTGAGTGATGACTCGATCATGATCGCGTTTCCGACCCCCAACGTGGCGCCGACGAGTAGCGGGCCCATTGCGTTGGGGATGATGTGCCGAACGACCAGGGTCCAATTGGTGGCTCCCATCCCGCGCGCGGCCACCACGTAGGCCATCTCCTTGATCGAAAGTACTTCCGATCGCACCACTCGGGCCGTCGCCATCCAGCTCAAACCGCCAATGATGACGACCATCGAGAACACTGCAGCCCCCGAATAGGAGCTGAGCAAGATCAGGAGCGGTAGCGTCGGGATCGCGTAGGCGACATCGGTTACCCGCATCAGAGCATTATCCACCCAGCGTCCGTAGAATCCAGCGACCGATCCGATGAGCGTGCCGAGACCGGTGCCGACGAGAGCGGCGAGGAGGCCGATCAGAATCGAGACCCGGCCGCCATACAGCATTCGCGTCCAGACGTCTCGACCCAATTCGTCGGTGCCCATCCAATGGGTGAACGTCGGTGAATGCCGGAGGCTCGCGAGATCGATTGCGTCGAATGCGTAGGGCGCCACCAGCGGCGCGGCGAAGCAGGCGGCAATCATCCCAACCAAGATCACCAGCGAGAGCAGAGCAATCCGGTGTTTCCGAAGGCCGCGCCAGATGTTGGCAGTCGAGCCGGGGGCCGCCTCACTCATAGCGAATGCGGGGATCGAGCACGCCATACATTATATCGGCGAGCAGATTGAACACGATGACTGTGAACGATCCCATCAGCAGAATCCCCATCAGGACAGGGTAGTCCCGGGCGAACATAGCTTGGACGAATAGGCGCCCGATGCCGGGCCACGCAAAGACGGTCTCGGTGATCACCGCTCCAGAAAACAGGTCGGCCACATTGAGGGCCATGATCGAAACCAGGGGTATCAACGCGTTTCCGACAGCATGCACGCCGATCACCCGACGTTCGGTCAGCCCTTTCGCCCGAGCGGTGCGGAGGTAGTCCGCCGCGCTCACCCCGATCAGGCTGGAGCGCAAATAGCGGGACCATCCCGCCACATTGCGAAAGGAGAGCACGAAGGCGGGCAGGATGAGGTGCTTCAGGTGATCGGCGAGCGAGGTCGCGCCGACGGTTTCAGTCCCCGCAACGGGGAGGAGTCCGAGTTTGACTGAGAACACCAACTGCAGAATGAGGCCGAACCAGAACACCGGCATCGCAATGCCCAGGAACGAGACGCCGGTGGCCACGACATCCAGTGTCGTGTATTGACGAAGGGCACTGTAAATCCCCAGCGCGATCGCGATGATCGCGGCGAACACAAACGAGGATGCCATCAACTCAAGCGTCGCGGGCAGGCGTTCCACGATCAGGTTGACGACCGGGCGCGTGGTGGCAAAGCTCACGCCCAGATCGCCGCTCACTGCTGCGCCGAGCCAGCGGACGTACTGAATGGGAATCGGTTGATCCACTCCGAGCCGGTGCCGGTAGCTCAGGATCACTTGGGGGTCGACGAAACGCCCGGTGCCCAATAGGCTGCCTTCCGGACCGCCGGGCGCCGCTTGAATGATACCGAAGACGACGAGAGAGATGCCGATGATAAGGGGCACCGTTTGCAGGATCCGACGGCGAACGTAAGTGCCCATGAGACCTTAGAAACTGCCCGATCGAAGAGTACTGCACCAACTATGGAGCAAGGGTCCACTCATACACATTCCAGAAGCTCCCAAGGTTGGTGCCGCTACCTCGGTAGTTGCCAACCTTCCTGCTCACCATCTCCGGAACGACATTGTAGTAGAGGGGAAGCGTTCGCGCGGTCGTCGCGAGGCGTGCTTGCACCTCGTCCAGGTCGTGTTTGCGCGCCGGAAATGACATCGTATGATCCGACCGCTTGAGCACCGTATCCAACGACGGGTCGCAGAAGCCGGCCATGTTGTTCGCTCCGTCACACGCATACAAGCCGGTAAGACTCGGGTCCGCGGGAAGGAACCATGCACTGACAACAGCCTCCCATTGGCCGCTTCGCCAACGCTGGGTCCACGCAGCACTCTCGAGGGTTTCGAACGTCACCTCCACCCCGATGGCCTTGAGCTGCGATTGGACGACCTGGGCCACGACGATGCGATCCGCGGCTCCGGCGCGGTTGAGGATGACGAAGGAGAATCGAACGCCGTCCTTTACGCGAACGCCATCGGACCCGACCGTCCATCCAGCCTCCTCCAGCAAGCGCCGAGAGGTGTTCGGATTGAACTCCGGCATGGTCACATCGGGCTGGTGGAACCGGCTGACCGGATTGATCGGGCTGTTGGCGATCCGGACCGTGCCTTCCATGAGCTGTTCTGCGATGGCCTTACGATCGATCGCCTCGAATAGGGCCGTTCGAACACGGGCCTCGGCGAACAGGGCTTGACCATGCTTGGTGCGGATGCCGAGGTCCAGGTGCATGACTGAGTTTGATTTGATGAGATGAATTGTGTAGTCGGCTTGGCCGGCGACCTCCTTCACCTGGGTTGGCTGAATGCGCCCATAGTGATACTGCCCGGATTTGAGCGCGTTGAGACGTGTGTTGGCATCGGGAATGAACGCCCACACGATTGCATCGACTTTGGGATATTCCGCACCGCGCCAATAGTGATCGTTCCGCACCACCCGGATGTACTCGCCGGCCTTCCACTCGGCGAATCGGAACGGCCCAGTCCCGACCGTGGCGCTTCCTCGGTTGAACGGCTCGTACTTGACGATTTGCTCCGCCGTCATCGCTCCAAGAATGTGGGCCGGCAGGACGGCTTCGAAGAGGCCATCATAGAACGCGTATTCACCATCCCAGTGAAATACCACGGTATGGTCATCCGGCATGCGGCAACCCTGAATGCCAAGATATTGTTCGCGATTGTACGTCTCGGATCCTGGATCGACCACGAACCTCCACGTGAAACAGACATCCTTGCTGGTAAACGGCACGCCGTCATGCCATTGAACGTTTTGCCGGAGGGGCCAGGTGATGTCCAGCGAGCCATCCTTGTTGCTTACGATGAGCCCATTCTCTTTAGTCGGGATGGTCATCGCCAACACGGGAATGTATCGGTTTGATTCATCCGTTGTGACGAGGCCTTCGATCATGCTGAAACTGATGTCCACCAGATTTTGGCTGGTGAACGGGTTGAGCAGGTCAATCTCACGGTCATAGGCAATCCGAAGAATCTTGCCACCGGAGTTCGCCCCACCACGCGAATTGGTGCCGCCGCACCCGCTGAGGATGGAGAGGGCGACGAGCAGCGGAGTTCGGATTGCCCGGGAAAGCCGTCTCATGTACATCCGTTCTGTTCGATGCTTCACCCAGCACCGAAGAAGTGCTGCGAGCCGCTCGTGCACCGGATTCGCAGCCTATGCTGCGCCGAACATCCCGACTGATTTGTTGGAATGCATCCGCCCGTACAAAAAGCGGAGAAAATCCGGGCGTTGCGAGGGTGCCACACGGTTCCACGCCGAAGCAACTACAGGCTCACCCCACCAATATGACCAGATCAGGGTTGCTCGCGAGGGGGCAGCGATGAAGCCCATGCGGTTCGCGACCCATCCTACACCCCCGGCCAAGCTCTGACCCTCGAGCCACTTGGTCACGTCGTCCTCGGACCAGCCCAGGGCATGGAGCCGCCAAGCCGCCCCAGTCCCGATCGCGGCACGATAACGATTCAAAAGGGATTGCAGCCGATCGTCGTCCGTGTCGGCCCAGTTGAGCATTCTCAAGCCAATGTCGGCGATACCTTCGAATACTGAGGAACTGGCGGTGTTCACTACCGACAGCAATACGTCGGCCGGGGCGGTGCCCTCTTTGAAGCCGGTTTCCCGTAACTTGAACTGGAGGTAGTGGCCCGGGTACCCCTCATGCACCGCAAGATGCTTGAGCCCTGGCAGCGTCAGGATGGGATCGGTGTTGATCTCGACTTGACGCTCGAGGTAGCTGCAGCGCGCGTTGAAGGAAACCCCGGATACCGGTGTTACCCGCATGCCATCTGACTTGGCGGCCGGGATGCGGACCACGAACTCTTCCGTCCGCTCCCAGGCCTCGTGCAGGAGCTGGTTCAAGACCCGGGGTACATCGGCCGCTTGCACTCGATGCTCTGCCTCCCAGGCCGCGCACTGCGCGCGGAGGTCGCCGGCGTATCCCATCCGCTCGAGTAAGGCGCGGATTCCGGTACGGAGGTCGTCCACCTCTGCGTCCCCAACCGGCTCCGATGGCAGATGGAGGAACTCGCTGAGCTGGGACCGGAACGGGAGTCCGAATTCACGCCAAGTGATGAAGGACAGCGTCGAATGACACAGATCGGCATAATACACACGTCGATCGGGTTCCCTCAGCTCGCGGGCGACGATCCCAAGCTCCACGAAGCCGCGACGAGCCTCCTCATACGATCCGAAGGCCTCGGGAACGAAATCGCCCGCGACGTCCAGGTTGAGCACCGCGAGGCCATCGCCGTCTCCGCTCTCTTGCCGATACAGCGCGTCCACGCCGAGCAAGGCGGTCGCCACCCTTCGGCCGTAACCCAAGGTCCGTTCACTCAGCATCAATGGCTCTTCACGTCAGGTCCTTGCCGAGTCGATCGTCTCCAGTTCCTCCCACCGAGCGATCCCGGTGTTCAACTCCGCCTCGAGCGCCGCCAACCGGGCCTTAGCGTCAATCGCCCCGGATCCGCTTCGAAGTAGAACCGGATCCCCAAGCGAGGCATACAGCGCATCACGTTCTCGTTCCAGGGCGTCGATGCGTCCGGGAAGTTCGGCGAGTTCCCGAGCTTCCTTGAACGTCAACTTTCGCCTTTTCCCTGCCCTGGGCTCGGCAGCCACCGGCCTCGTCGCGCGTTTCGCCGGCCCCGAGCCTGCTGAGTCCGGATTTGCGGGGCGCTGACGAACCCAGTCCGAGTACCCACCCACGTACTCGCCGACTCGACCGTCGCCTTCCATCACCAGGGTGCTGGTGACGACGCTATCGAGAAACTCGCGGTCGTGACTGACGATCAGCAGCGTGCCGGCGAAGTCCAGCAACTGCTCTTCGAGCAAGTCCAACGTTTCGATATCGAGGTCGTTAGTCGGTTCATCCAGGGCGAGCACATTGAACGATCGCGTGAACAGCCGCGCCAAGAGCAACCGGTTTCGCTCTCCGCCCGACAAAGCACGCACCGGCGTTCGGGCCCGCGCCGGAGGAAAAAGAAAGTCCTGCAAATAACCCTGGACGTGCCGCTGACTCCCGCCAATCTCGATGTGATCACTTCCGCCTGCGATGGTATCGAAGACGCTCCGGTCCGGATCGAGTTGTTCACGAAGTTGGTCAAAATAGGCCGTCTCCAACCCAGTTCCATGGCGGACCGTGCCCCGCTCCGGGGCGATTTCGCCGAGCAGTAGCCGGAGCAGCGTGGTTTTGCCGGAACCGTTGGGGCCGATAAGACCGACGCGATCGCCCCGCATGACGGTAGTGGTGAGATCACGGAGGATGGTGCGTTCGCCGTACGCAACGCCCGCCGCTTTCGCCTCGACCACGATCCGGCCCGACCGCTCCGCTTCCTGAACCTCGATCCGGACGGGTCCAGTTCGTTCCCGCCGCGCGCCGCGTTCGCTTCGCAATGATTCCAGCGCTCTCACCCTCCCCTCGTTCCGAGTGCGCCGCGCTTTGATCCCTTGTCGAATCCACGCTTCTTCCCGCGCGAGCTTGCGGTCGAAGTCAGCCCACTCCCGCTCCTCCGCTGCGAGCGACGCCACCTTCCGTTCGAGGTAAGTGGCGTAGTCGCTCCCCCAGTCTCGGAGGCGGCCGCGGTCCAATTCCACTATGCGGGTGGCGACGCGACGCAGAAACGCGCGGTCGTGGGTCACGAAGAGGAGCGTGGTTCCGCGGTCGATGAGAAACTCTTCCATCCATTCGATCGCGTCGACGTCAAGGTGGTTTGTGGGTTCGTCGAGGAGGAGAACGTCCGGGTCGCGAACGAGCGCCCGCGCGAGCAGAGTCTGCCGGCGGCGCCCACCTGAAGCGGCATCGAAAGGTAGATCCGGGTCGAGCCCGAGATGGGACAGGACGGTTTCGACTCGGCTTTGAAAATGCCATGCGTGCGCCGCGTCGAGTGCGTGGTGGAGGCGATCCATCTCGCGGAGGGCGGCGTCGCTCCCGACGGTTCCCACTCGATGGCTCGCCTCGTGATAGCGAGCAAGGAGCGTCCCCGCCTCGCCGAGCCCGCCGGCCGTCACCTCGAAAATCGTCCCGGCGACGTCGCTCGGAATCTCCTGTTCGAGACGGGCTACGGTGACACCGGTCTGGCGGATTACCTCGCCGCGGTCGGGTCGCAGGGTGCCATCGAGCAACTTCATCAGCGTGCTCTTACCTTCGCCGTTCCTCCCGAGCAGAGAGACTCGCTCTCCGCGCTCGATGCTCAGGCTGGCCTGATCCAGGACCGGCGGGCCGCCGAATGCCATACTGACCTCTCGCATACCGAGTAACGCCATGAGGCTCCTCAGCCCCTCACGATGAGAATCAGCGTCGACAGGGCGGCGCGCGGTCGGTGTTTACTGGCTACCATCGGCCCTCCTTTTCATCTCGTCACTGATCAAGGCCACGGGGATCGAGCCGTACGAGAGAAACTCGTCGTGGAACGCGCGAAGGCTCCAGCGTGGTCCCAGCGTCGCCGAGAGCTCCTTCCGGAGGCGTTGGATGCCATCTCGTCCGCTCAAGTAGATGACGGCGGCCCCTGGAAACATGCTGTTCTTTACGGCTTCGCTCTCAGCCGCTGCGTGATCCATCCCAACACGTTGTTCATAATAGTCCGCCGCTTGCTCCAACGTGTACCGGCCGGAATGGAGCCGGACATCAACCACCGCTCGCGCACACATCCGGCGCCGGGCCTGGTACTCCTCGTACTGTTCGAGGGGCGTGAGGGCGCCGACTTCATTCATGAGATCCGTCGCATAGCAGGCCCATCCTTCCGCCATCGTGCCGCCACACGACATCGCGATTCGTGAAGCGCAGTCCACCGCGGCGATCTGCCCGATGCGGGACCGAGATCGAAATGCATGCCAATTCTGCACGTGATGACCGATGCTTCCGTGATGAATGACATGATTGAGCTTGATGACACTGTCGTTGTTGAGAGCGAGTAGTCGGTTCTGCTCCTCCGGTGGGAGGTCGGAGTCGATGGGGGTGACGAAATAGTCGTGCACCGCAGGGCGGTTGAAGGCCGCGGGAGACCGATAGAACAGGAAGTAGAGATGGGGAGCTGCCTTTCGCGCCCACCGCGGCCGTGGCGCATAACGAATCGGAGCGTCCGGCCAGGTAAGGAGGTCGTTGGCCACCGCTGTCTCTCGGACCTCCTCCCAGACTTCCTGATATCGGCCGTAGTATCGACCCGCGCTCGGGTGTATGGCGCTCGACCGGGCGAGCACACCCGAGACATCGGTCGCCCCAAAGTCCGCCACGTGTTCATGCAAATATCGGCTCGCTGCGCCCAGCTCGCCCTCCGCGTATTCCGCAATCGACTCTGCGCCGGTGTTGAGACAATGTCCTTCGCGGAAGTAGAGTACCAATGCCTGTTCACCGCTAGCATAGGTGCTGGCAGTGGCCCGCCTGAGATCTGTCTCCAGGTATTGCCGGAACGCAGCAACCGCGACAGCGGCCCTATCCGCGGCAGGCTTTAAACGAGAAACCACCTTCGGATCGGCCGCGATGAGGAGGTCGACGCCTTCCGTGAAGAAGGCCAGCGCCCCCACACACTCGCGGACGGCTCGCTCCGTCCATGGCAGCGGAGAGCGCCGCACGTTCCGTTGCGCCTGAGCCAATAGAGCGGAGACACCTTCCATCCGCGCTGCTGCGGCCTCCACGCATTCCGACAGCGGAGCAAACCTGGTGAGGAAGAGCGACATGGCCCCGAACACGGCTTCACCGATGTAGGTGCTTGGGTTGCCATGGTGAAAATGGGCGGATTGGCATTCCCAGATCTGGGTTCGGAGGAAGCCCTGCGCCAAACGCAGGTCCAGCCGTTCGTATATCGAGCGCGGTTCCTCCGCCAGTTGCAATGATTCCCGGAGCAGGTGCTGCATATCCGCAAGAGTATCGCCGGCCCCGGAATCGGAGAAGTCAGGAAGTTGATGATCGTGACCGTGCACGCCGATGAAGGTGGCGTTGACCGGGCGATGCGCATAGTAGGACGCAAAGAATCGCTCTAGCCAATCAGAGACCGGCGATGGGGAGAGGTGGTCGGCTCGTGTCATGAAGGCGTTACTTCCCTCGACGCTTCATCTCCTTGAGTACGCGCGAACCCAGGTCCGCAAACCGCTCCTTTAGAACAGCACGCAAATCTAGGTCGAGGAGCGCATCCATGCTCTGTTTGGCCCGCCACGCGGAGGTCCCCTCCCGAAGCCGATCGAGCAGCGCCCGCGCCGCGTCGAGCGATTCCACCTTTGTGAGCTCGGAAAGCCCGCCATCGACCACTTTGGGCAGCGCGGCGTGGTGCCGGTCGAGTGCGCGCGCCATGCCATCCGCCCAGGCAACCGTTTGGCGGTGAAGTGCTGGCGGATGTGCGAGCGATCGGCCCGGATCCCCGCGCCCCGTAAAATAGAACTCCCCCGCGGCAGATTCGGAGAAGAACATCATCGCCGGGGTGGCGGCCGAAGACGATTGCGGTTTGATCACCGAAAACCACCCACAAATGTGGCGAGTTGGATCGGCAAACCAGCGGGTGAGACCAACGGGAGAGCCGTCGGCCCGCTCCTCGACGAGATCACCAAGGATCGAGAGACCGACGTCGAGTGCCTCGCGCTCAGCCGCAGCAAAGACGGCGGGGTCGGGTACGAGCGAGATATCCGTTGGGGTAGCCAGACGATTTTTCGTCTTGCGGGCGGCAAAGATCCGGAGGTTCTCGATCTGCCGAGCAAGCGTCTGAACCTTTTTTTCGACGCTCGCCCTTCGCCGAATTTCCAGCGCCGCGAGGATGAAGACGACCAACGCTCCGACGACCGAACCGGGCATCATGAGACCACCGTAGGTGTGGAAGACCCTGGAGCCAGGAAGTTAACGAGATACCAGGAGCAACGGAGATCAAGGGTAGATTCAATAACCAATGAGCAAAAATCGTGACGACCCGTGAACCGCGACGAGAAGCTGGTTTCAGCCCGGCGTTCGCGGTGATTGTAGCGAACATGATCGGGACCGGCGTGTTCACCAGCCTCGGATTTCAGGTGGTGGGCACTCATACCAGATTCGCATTGCTCGCCTTGTGGGTGGTGGGTGGGTTGGTGGCGCTCTCGGGTGACCTCTCATGCGCCGAACTTGGTGCCGCACTCCCGAAATCGGGCGGCGAGTACGTCTACCTAGGCCGGATCTATTCGCCGCTGATTGGGTTCCTGGGCGGTTGGGTATCGATGACGGTTGGATTCGCTGCCCCGATTGCGCTCGCTGCACTCGCCTTCGGACGCTACCTCGCCGCGGTGGTCGCTATACCGCCGCTGGTCGGCTCGATTCTTGTCTTGCTTGCGGTTGATCCCGAATGTGAGACCCAGGACCTTCGAGATTGAGGCGCTGCCGGACCAATCGACCACCGTGTAGGAGGGGATGAGCCCCGCCCCAAGACCGTCTCCCTCGACCGAGGTATTGGCGTCCCCATACGACGGCGCAGTGTGACCCCATTGCAACGCGCTCGACAGTCGCCCCAGAGTGTAGGTAGCTCCCACGCGCGCAATGATGTTGGGGGCTAGCTCGACCTGATTCCCGGCAAACGCTCCCGAGACGTATTGAGCATGCCCATAGGCCAGTGAGGTGAAGATCCCAAGTGATCCCACCTTGGGCGGCACCCGGAGCAGCGACGACAGATTGGCCTCAGCATAGCCCTCGAGTCCTGCGTGTACGCTGGTTCCGACGTTCGCGATGGCAGCGAAGGGCGTGCCGTCGGGGTCGGTGCCCGACACGGTCCCGATCCGGTTCCCATACCGGAGGTTGCACGCGCCGAGGTCATACCGGAGGGCGCCACCCACGGAGCCTCGCACCCCAAGATCCGCGTTGAAGCCGCGCGCGGACTGGAGGCTCGGGTCGACGCGTGCCGCACTGGCGAAGGGGGTCAGCGACTCGTACAGGACGGGGCGGTAGGCCTGGGAGATGTTGCCATAGAACTGCGCGGCGCCGGGCTTCCCGTATTCGAACCCGACGCCAAGGAGCGGATACAAGAAGGTCCGAGGAAGAAAGCATGAGGCGGTGTCCGTATACCCGGTTGCGGAGGAACGTACGTATTCGAACCGTACGCCCGGCGTGATCGTGACGTGGTCGGTGAGCCGCAACGCGTCCTGAAGGAATACAGCTGCGCTGGCGGTCGTAAAGCGGAGGTTGGAGCCAAACGGCACCCCCACAGCTGTGGTCGTGTCAAAGTCCGCGCCCGTCGTCCCATGGCCGCCGCCCAGGCGCAGCATCTCGCCACTGAAAAGACGGATGCCCATAGCCACCGTCCCTGGTACGTTGCCGATGCGATGCGTCGTCACCAGACGACTCTCCGCCGTGGCATTGTGGAAGGACTCCTTTTGCACCTCACGGGGAACAAACGCGTGGGTCAGTGGATCGATGGCGTCAGGATCCTCCGCTCCGCCGTCCTCGTTCTTCCACACTAGATAGCGTTGGCTAAAGAGGTACGAGAGTGAGGTCGTGAGAGAGGTGGAGGGGCTAAGCTTCCAGTCCACCCGTCCGGCCTGGATGTTCCACGGACTCGCCAGCCAATTGCGGGCCCGAAACGACTGCCGGCTGTCGTTCGCAAACTCGGCATCGGTTTCCCCGCCCGGCATATGGATGCTGTTGCGCAACATCGAATATTCGAGGGCCACCTGCACTCGATCCGACACAGCGTACCCGAGCGAGGCTCACCCGGACGCTTGCCAGAGGTCAGAGTTGGGACGCCAGCCGTTGCTGCTTCGGGACTGTGCGAACCCGGAGTAGGTGAGCCGAGCGAGCCCGCCGCGCACCGCTCCGAAGGTATTGCGCAAACCATCGCTGCCGACGGTTTCGCGCGCGGCGATAGTCGGCCCGGTATGCACTGCGCCGCCGGGCAGGACGTAGTTCACGGTGCCCCCAAACTGCGGTCCATATTGCAACGAAGCCGCGCCGCGAACCACCTCAATCCGCTCGACCGCCTCCATCGGTGGGGTATAGTAGGTTTCCGGATAGCCATAGAGATTCGCCGCGATGTCGACCCCGTTTTTGCCGGGAATTCATTTCCACGGATTGCGTCGGGGTCAACCCGCGCAGCCGCGCGAAGGTGAACCGCCCGAGCGTGTCTGTAACGGTGCGAAAGGACGTGCGGTCGAGACGAACCACCAGATCTCACACCGAGAGATTGGCGCTTGAGCGAACCTGCCCCCGGATATCCCCGACCGGCGTTTGGGCGGCAACGAAGTTGGTCGACAGGAGAGAGAAGAGGGTCATGAGTGGTCCAACGCGAGGCCGAGCTGCCATCTGGTTAACTCTCCACAGGGGCGTGACATTTGTGCCGATATGCCCCGAGGGTGATCTCGGGGCAAAAAGGAGTGAATGAGAAGAGCGTGAGTCGCCAACTCTAATGGGGAGTGAATGTATCGGAATTATCTCACAGGCCATAGCCCTTCCTTGTCCTCCCTGCCTGTGGGTCCGGATCTCTCCGCAACGGATCGGATGATTTGGCCCACAGGCGCAAGGCCGGCGGTTATTCCCTGGTTCGCTGAGGATAAGTTCCCCGAATTGTGGGATGGCCCGGTCCAGAGTCGCAGGACCTGCGCGGGGCGTCAAGAAACAGCTGGACTGGCTCGCCGGAGCACCACGTCTACCTGAGAGGGACATTCATGACGACACTCAGCGACCTATTGCAGGCCACGGAGCGTGGTGACCCATCCGCGTCGAAGCAGCTCTTCGCGGCATTGTACGATGAGCTCCATCAATTGGCCGAACACCAGCTACGCAAGCGAGGCGGCCAGCTCACGCTCGGTACGACAACCCTCCTTCATGAGGCGTATCTCGCGCTCTCCAAACGGGAACCTGCTGCGTTCCCGGACCGGTCCCGGTTCCTGGCGTACGCCTCGAAGGCCATGAGGGGGCTGATCGTCGATTATGCCCGGGCGCGCGGTGCCAAGAAGCGAGGCGGTGATTTCGAGATCACCCGGATTGGGGACGAGGAGCCGGGTCGGGCGGCCCACGGATCGGACAAGAATATCGAACGCCTGGGCCACGGTCTCGAGGAGCTGTCGGCAATCGACCCGGATCTGGCGCAGATCGTAGATCTCCATTTCTTCTGCGGGTTCTCATTCGTCGAAATCGGCGCCCTTCGCGGTGTGTCGGATCGCACGGTGCAACGGGATTGGCGCAAGGCGCGGATGCTGCTCCAGCGGGCGTTCGAACCGGAGTAGGCGGCTGCCGCACGACTTCGCCTTGTCGGGCGAGGGGCCGAGTTTCGACGAAACGGCTGCGGACCCGACCACCCCGTACCCAGGAGGCGGAGGCCATGAATTGAGGCTACTTCAGCCGCACGTCATCCAACCGGAACTCGAAGCTCCCCGGCGCCGACGCCGAGGTGAAAGCGAGGCCTTGCAGATCCTTGCCGTCGAACCCATCGAAATCGGCCAACGCGAAGACGAATTCCTTCCACTCCGCTCCGGCTGTAAAGGTGCGCGTCATCGGTTGCGGACCATGACGCTGTGAAAACAACATCACCGAATACGTCTTTCCGTCGCCACGGGCCCAAAATCGAAGTGTCTTTCGAGCGGAAAAATCGGCTGGCTGCATGGGCGTCTTGCCGGTCAGGAGCATCGCGCCCGACCAGGTCGCTATGCTGCCGGCGTTCACCGTCCCTTCCACGAGCAGGGACTTAGCGCTGCCCGCCGCGCCATCCGGGGCAACACGGATGGTTCCAACCGATTTTCCGCCGATGAACTGATCCGTTGTGACGACCCACCCCGAGCCCAGGCGGGCCATGGGCTGATCTTGTTCGAAATCGCTCACCAAGCCGTCTTGGGCCTCACGGGGTGCTTCGGTCGTGCTCGCTCGTTGTTGGGACACCCAAATTCGATAAGCGTCGCGATCCATCCGTACGCCGCGCTTCCACACGGACACGACCTCGCGCGTGGCAAGGATGTTGGCAACCGGATCGCCGCTCACGAGCAACAAGTCCGCGCGCAATCCGGGTGCGATGCGTCCCCGATCGGTCAGACGAAAGTATTTTGCCGGCGCGCTAGTGGCGGCCGTCAATGCCTCGATTGGCGTCAGCCCCGCATGGACTAACAACTCCAACTCTCGATGCATGCTCACTCCTTGCCAGGTGCCCGGATTGGGAGCGTCGGTGCCGGCCAGTAAGGGGACCCGTGCGGCGTGGAGGGCGAGCGTCGCATCTTCGGTGAAGGCATAGCGCGCCATGCTCCCGGGCCGCTTGGAAAACCCCCGCTGCAGGTTGGCCGCGGCCGCCGGATCGATCCAGCGAGCGAGCGCGGCGTCCGCCACGAGCGAAGTACCGCTCGCGGAACCCGTCACGCTTTCACTCACAGTCAATGTGGGAATGACGAACGCATGATGGCGCCCGACCAGTTGCGCCAAATCCGCGTCGGGCGCTCGGTCCACGAACAGGTGCACCAGACCGTCCGCCCCGGCTTCGATGGCCTCGCGAGCGGCCTGCTGGTCGCCAATGTGCACCACCGCCAGCTTGCCCCGCGCATGCGCCGCATCGACCACCGCTTTGAGCGTGGCGCGATCGATCGTCGGAATGGTCAATCCGTACGCGCGTCCGTTGTCATACACGATCTTGATCCACTCTGACCCCTCCGCAAGGCGCGCGTCCACAAATGGCTGCGCCTCCTGAGGCGTAGAGATGGTCGGAATGACCATACCGTATTCAGTTCCGTGTCCCTTGGGCGACGTAACGAGCGTGCCGGCCGAGAAAAGATCAGCGACGTCAGCCAACCCTCCCTTGGCTTGGCGCTCTTTGACGCTCCGCGCCATCGCGACATCCGTGAATTGGTCCAACTCGGTCGTCACGCCAAATGCCAGCGCGGTGCGGAGCGCGTCGCCATATACGTGAGTGTGCGAGTCGATCAGTCCCGGCAGTAGCGTCTTGCCGCGTCCGTCCACCTCCATCGTCCCCGAAGGCACCTGGAGCCCGATGCCCAGCGCGGCAATGCGACCGTCCCGTACCAGTACGTCCATCGCGCCGCGGGAGCGCTCGCCATCGAACACCCGGGCGCCCCGAATGACAAAACGCTCGTCGGCCGCGCCCGCGGCCTGGGCCCCGAGCGCCATCGGCGCGGAAAGCATTGAGAAGAGCAGCACTGCGATCAAGGAAAGGGCGTCGAGACGGGGCATGAACGAGTCCTCCCAGAACCGAAGAAATCAATGGGTCACCCTGATCAGTTCACTCGCGAGATCAGATGGATGCTTCGACACCGAGTACTAGCCGGATGCGAGCGAGCTGGCGCCGATGCACAATGTCATGGCCAGCGAAGAGACGCATCATCAGAGGAATGCTCTCCTCGCCACGCTCCGCGTGCATCCCCACCCGCTGGAGATCGGCCGGCCGCGCGGCGGTTAGAAGGCGGACGGTGCTTCGGCGCAACACTTCAATTCGCGTGAGAAGTTCCCCCGCATCCGTGTCCCCAGCATGAAGATGCTCGGCCCAATAGTCCTGGTCATACCCAATCAGTGGCGCTCGATCCTGCGCGAGCACCATCCGAAAGCGATAGGCGTTGACCAGGTCGGAATCAGCGAGGTGCTGAAGTAGCTGTACGATGCTCCATTTCGCAGGCGCTTCGGGCGTGCCCAGCTGCGTCGAAGTGAGGCCGAGAACACCACCACGGAGGATAGCAGGTGTTTCTCGCATCACATCGATCGGCTCACGGGAGCCAAGGGCCGAGAGGAGAGCAGCCGTGTAGGCCCCAGCCTGTGCTTTGGCCTCGACGGCACGATAGACGAGTTCGGACACGAAAGCTCCAGAGGTGATGGACTCGAACATGCAAAATAGCGCATCGGCCGGCCTGTAGTCGGCCAACCTCTGCTCCTCACCCACCGGATGTTGGGGTCAAGCCTAGAAACTCCTGACCGCGGGGGGAGGTAGTATCGGCGAGGCAAAGGCGCACCGGTTTTTCATTGCGAAGGAACCCGATGGGGGGATGCGGTATCTGAGGACGTAGGCATTGACGAGATTGGAGATGAGATTGACGCAAGATTGTCAATATCTGCTCAGAAC
This sequence comes from Gemmatimonadota bacterium, assembly GCA_025358055.1. Taxonomy (GTDB): domain Bacteria; phylum Gemmatimonadota; class Gemmatimonadetes; order Gemmatimonadales; family GWC2-71-9; genus JANYKV01. The sequence continues at coordinate 162 of JANYKV010000009.1, read as the reverse complement.
CCGCCCGGATCGGCTATCATAGATTCGGATCGGCGCCCACGGTCAAACCGCGTATCGCTCACCCGTTGGTATAGGACTTCACATGCCGGATAAAATCGTGGTGATCACCGGCGCGAGCGGCGGAATCGGTGCCGCGCTGGCCGAAGTACTTGCTAGCCGCGG
>JANYKV010000157.1 GCA_025358055.1 Gemmatimonadota bacterium | reverse complement strand
CCGCCATCGCCTCTCGGTCCTCCTACACCCACACCGGTATGAGCGCGACCTGGACGAAGAGTTTCGGTTTCATCTCGATCTCGAAGAGATGCAGCAGGCGGACGCTCGCGCAGGGCCATTGCCGGACGCCGCGGCACGTTCGGCGGTGCGGCGCCGCTTCGGCAACGTCGCTTACCTGAAAGAGGAGACTCGGCGAATGACAGGGCTTGGATTCCTCGACATCATGGCGCAAGATGTTCGCTTCGCCTGGCGAAGCTTTCGCCGAACGCCGGGCTTCACTCTGGTTGCGGTCCTCACCCTGGCGATTGGGATCGGCGCGAATACCGCCATCTTCAGCGCGGTGAACGCGCTCCTGCTCCGGCCCCTCCCGTTCGAGGACCCCGCCCGCCTCATGAAGGTGAGCCTCGTACGGCCGGCCCGAGGAGAGGAGCCGGCCACGGATGATATGATATGGTCCTACCCGAAGTACGCCGTGTTCCGCGACGCCCAGCGGGTATTCCAGAGCATTGGGCTGTACAACGATTTTCAGGTGACGCTGACGGGCGGGACCGAGGCGGAACGAGAGAATATCGAGACCACCGCGGGAGGATATTTGCCAACCTTGGGGCTCCAACCGGTGCTCGGGCGCAACTTCCTTCCCGACGAGGATCTACATCCGGGCGGCCGTCGCTCGGTACTTTTGAGCGACGCGCTCTGGAAGCGCCGCTTCAACGCCGACCCCACAATTCTCGGCCGCGCGATCGATCTCGATGCGCAACCGTACACGGTCGTTGGAGTGTTGCCGTCCGGATTCCGTGGGCTGTCCGGCCGAGCGGAAATCTGGATCCCAGTCGCGTCGGTGTGGCCGAGCGAAATGTCTGAGCGGGAGGCATGGGCGCATAGCTGGACCCTTATTGCGCGGCGGAAGCCGGGCGTAACCTCGGAACAGGCAAAGGCAGCCGTCGCGGTGCTGGGCAGACGAGTCGACGCAACCTACCCCCACCCCGAGTTCCATGAAGAGCATTGGGGTGCGGCGGTGCGTGATCTGGACGCGACGCGGGTCGACCCGATCGTCCGAAGCTCCCTGCTCATTCTCCTCGGCGCGGTCGGGCTCGTGCTCGTCATCGCGTGCGCCAATGTCGCGAACCTCTTTCTCGTCCGCGCCACCGGACGCCATCGTGAAATCGCGGTCCGCCTCGCGGTGGGCGCGAGCCGCGGACGCCTCATCCGCCAGCTGCTCACGGAGAGTGTGATGGTGGCGCTGCTGGGCGGCGCGGCGAGTCTGGCCGTTGCATGGTGGGGCGTGCGTCTCCTCGCCGCCTTGAATCCGCTCGATGCCCTTCGAGTCCGGGAGATCAACGGGCTCGGCGCGGTCAATTTCGCGTCCATCCATCTCGACCCGGCCGCCTTCCTCTTCGCTGCCGTAGTGGCGCTCTTGACCGGCGTCCTGTTCGGCTTGGTTCCGGCCTTCCAAGCGACCCGGCCCTCCCTGGTTTCCGAGCTGAAGGAAGGGACGGCGCCCCTACAGGGAGGACGCGCCCGCCGGGCGTTCACCAGCCGGAACATGCTTTCCGTAGTCGAAATTGCCCTCGCCCTCGTACTCCTCGCGGCCTCCGGCCTCATGTTGCGAAGCCTCGCGAACCTGCTGGGGGTCAATCCCGGGTTCGATGCGGACCACGTGCTGACCATGCGCCTCAACTTGCCCGAGGCCAGCTTCAGCCGGGATTCGATGCCGGGCTTCTATGACCAGCTCACGGAGCGGCTGGGCGCGCTACCAGGGGTGACCGGCGTCGCGCTTGCCGATTGTCCACCACTCAACGGCGGTTGCAGCGGAACCGACCTCGAGCTCCCTGATCGGCCCGCGCCGGCGCCGGGTAACGAACGCATTGTCGGGATCCACTGGGTGACGGCGGCCTGGTTCTCGGCGCTCCACGTCCCGCTGCTTCGCGGGCGCTCCTTCACCAGTTCGGATCGGCTGAACGGACGCCGAGCGGTGCTGGTGAGTGAATCCTCCGCGAAGCGGTATTGGCCCGGCGAGGATCCGGTCGGCCGTCCGGTCCAGCCCGGCCAGGGTGGGTTCTCGAACGACACCGGGTACGTCATCGGCGTCGTTGGAGACGTTCGCTTCGGCACATTGGACTCACTCCCCAAACCCGACGTGTATCTCCCCTACTCGCAATCGCCTCGATCTGGGATGATGATTTACGTGCGAACCAGCGGAGATCCGCTCGCCATCGCAGGGGTGGCGCGGCACGCGCTGCACGATCTCGCTCCCGATATTCCAGTCTACGACATGCGAACGATGACGGCACGCGTGGCCGACGCCGCATCGCAAGCGCGCTTTAGCGCGCTCTTGTTGGCGCTGTTTGCGGCCGTGGCCCTCCTCCTCGCGGCAATCGGGATCTACGGCGTGATTTCCTTCGGCGTCTCGCAGCGCACGCGAGAACTCGGCATTCGGGTAGCCTTGGGCGCCGCGCGAAGCGATGTCATTCGGCTGGTCGTCGGTCATGGCGTCGCGCTTGCCGTAGTCGGCTCGGCCATCGGTCTGGCCGGCGCCTTCCTGGCCACGCGAGTGCTGCGCTCGATGCTGTTCGACGTCGCGCCGTTCGACCCCATGATATTCGCCGCCGCGGTGGCCCTGCTCTCGGCTGCCGCGATCGCCGCGAGCTGGGTACCGGCACGTCGCGCAGCGACCGTGGACCCTGTCGAGGCCCTGCGGGACGAATAGCCCGTCGGAGTATATTGAGCGAAATCCATAACGGAGCGAAACGAGTATGCGATATCTCCTCAGAGTGGGCCTCGGGGTAGCGGCCGGCCCTCTGCTCATGGGTCCGCTCCTCGCCCAAGCGCCAAGTCCGGCGGCTCGGCGAGCGCAGGAGATCGTGGGCCTCATCAACGGAGCAAACGTGGCCGCCGTTCACGCCTACGTCGACTCCGCCTTCGGCGGCCGGATGAAGGGTCTGCCGATGGACGCCCATGTGAACTTCGTGTTGGGTCAGCGCGAGGCCTCCGGAGGGCTCGAGTGGGCCGGCCTCCAGGACGAGCAGCCCGGGCAGGTTACGGCCCTCGTGAAACGGCGCCTGACGGGAGACTGGAACGCTATCCTCGTCATGGTCGACACCCAACCACCCTACCTAGTCACCCGAATCGGCCTCCGCCCGCCTCCGCCGACTCCTGGAGGCTCCGAGTCCAGGCTCGCCAGCGATGCCGAGCTGGTGGCGGCCCTCCGGAAATCGGTGGAGACCCTCGCCGGGGCGGACGTGTTCTCCGGCTCGGTCTTGCTGGCGAAGGACGGCAAGATTCTGTATTCCGCGGCCTTCGGCCAGGCGAATCGAGACTTTGGCGCGCTCAACCGACTGGACACCAAGTTCAACCTGGGCTCCATGAATAAGATGTTTACGTCGGTCGCGATCGCGCAGCTGGTCGAACAGGGTAAGCTCTCGCTCGACGATCCCCTGTCGAAGTTCTTGCCTGATTTCCCGAGCCCGGCGGCCGCCGCAAAAATCCGCATCAAGCATCTCCTGTCGCACACGTCCGGCCTGGGGAGCTATTTCAACGATGAATTCGATCGCTCCTCGCGGGCCCGGTTCCGGACTGTCGATGACATGATGCAGCTGGCGAAAGGCGACTCCAACGCGTTCGAACCCGGAAGCCGCTGGTCGTACAGCAATACGGGGATGCTCGTCCTCGGTAAGGTCATCGAGGTGGTGACGAAGCAGGACTACTTCCAATACATCCGCGACCATATCTACGGCCCCGCCGGCATGACCAACAGCGATGCCTACGAGCTCGACCGGGTGAATCCGAATTTGGCGGTTGGCTATGAGACGGATTTCGGCGCGGACGGCACGAAGCGGCTGCGCAACAACATTTTCATGCACGTCATTCGCGGGGGCCCTGCGGGTGGGGGCTATTCGACCGCGGAAGATCTGCTCCGATTCGCCGAGGCACTGAAGTCCGGAAAGCTGGTCGCCAAGCAATTCGTGGAGGTACTCACTTCGACCAAGCCCGAGCTGAACTCCCCGCAGTACGGGTTCGGTTTCGGAGTGGATACCGCCTCGGGTATTGTAGGGCACAGCGGTGGGTTTCCCGGAATCAGCTCCAACCTCGACATATTTATCCGGTCGGGGTATGTGGCCGTCGTGCTCTCCAACTACGGCGGAGCAAGCCCCCCGGTGGTAGAGCGGATCCGGACCCTGGTAAAGCAGCGTGGGCCAATGCCTTAGCCTCGGGGCGGACGGGAACTCCGGAGGCCAAAATGTTGGGCCGGTCCCTACGCCATTGCAAGAAGGGTATTAGGTTACGGGGTGCCTCGATTCCGGTTTTTCCGCAGGTTTAGGCGCTCGCTTACTGCTGGAGGCTTCACGGCTCTCAGCCTTGGAGTATCCAGCTTCGCGGCCGCCCAAGCCCGCGAAGTGCCCGTTGGAACCCCCATCCCGATTCGTTTCCTCACGTCGCTCCGTAGCGGGAAGGACACCATCGGGACCCCTGTCACTGCGGAGTCCATTGCTCCGGTCCTGTTGGACTCCTGCACCGTCGTGCCTCCCTACGCCCGCGCCAGCGGGAGAATCGTGCGCTCCCGCCGCGGTGGGTGGTTCGGAGGCCGCGGTGAACTTCGGATCCATTTCGATTCGATTGAGTTAGGTCGGAATCGATGGGTTTCCCTGACCGCGGTGCTGGACTCGCTCGAATACACCGCAGCCGCGAACGTCGAGGCTTCGGGGGCTATTCGTGGCAACGGAGGCTCTCTCGGCCGACGGCTGCTTCCGTCCGGCGCGCTCGCGGTTCCGGGCGTTCTTGCCGTGATTCCCTCCGCCCTCATCGGCGGATTTTTTCTCTCTCGACGGGGCGGCGGCGTCCGCATCGTAGCGGGCGAAATCGGCCGGTTGCGGCTCACCGTTCCGCTCGAGCTCACCCAACCAGTATGCACACCTGCCGTGCCGGGTGACCTGGCGCTCCAAGGCCCCGAGCTACCGCCGTTCGAGCTTCGTACCGCAAAGAAGAATCGGGCCGCTGGCGACGTCATCAATGTCGTCTTCCTCGGCACCCGACAGGAGTTGGATTCGGCGTTTCGCAATGCGGGCTGGATCGTCCCCGATCGGCGACGCTTTCACACCGTCGCCTGGGGAATCATGACGGCCATCTTCAAGCGGCAGAACACGCGCGCTCCGATGAGCGCCCAATACTTCGACGGCCGGCCCGAAGATGTGGCCTACGAGGTCGCCGGTCCGCATGCGAGGATTCGACATCATATCCGGCTTTGGTCCATTGACAGTCTCAAGCACACGTGGGTCGGCGCCGCGAACAAGGACATCGGCCTCCTGGCGACGAAAGCGACGCACAAGATCAGCCCAGAAATCGACGGCGAACGGGACTACTTGGTACGGACTCTCGAGGCCGGCAATTGCGCCCGACTCGTGGAGTATCGGGGCCTGCCCGGTGCGGTGACCGAGGCGAAAAATGGCTCCGGACAGAAAATGCATACGGATGGGCGTGCGGCAATCATTCGCGGTCGACCGTGCGACTCAGATCGAGATCAACAATAGAAGGTGGGAAGACACCATATGCCGGGGCACGGCGTGCCGCGCCCGCATCAACAATAGAGAAGTTCTAGATCGTCGGAGGTGGTCCGAGCGCCGCCACCAAGGCGGTGAAGGCGCGACCCCGGTGACCAACCTTGTGTTTCTCTTCCGGCGTCGCCTCGCCGAAACTCTTCCCCAAATCGTCACTAAAGAACAGCGGATCGTACCCGAACCCGCCGGTCCCCATTGGCGTCTCTAGGATGCGACCGAACGAGGCCCCTTCAAACACTTCGGGAGTGGCGCGCGGGGTGCGGAGGAGGACGAGTACGCAGCGATATCGTGCCCGACGCCGCATTTCAACGGCCCCGAGGAGTCGTCGGAGGAGATAGGCATTGTTCGCCGCATCTATTTCGGCAGGCGTTCCCGTGGCATTGGCCCAACGCTTCGAGCGCACCCCTGGTTCACCGCCGAGCGAGATGACCTCCAAGCCGCTGTCATCGGCGACGGTTGGAAGCCCACTGGCGCGCGCGAAATATTGGGCCTTTGCTCGCGCGTTTGCGACGAAGCCATCGCCCAGCTCAAGCACGGCCTCCTCCGGGCTTTCAAAGATGCCCTCATCATCCGGGAAGACGGCGGTCCATCCCGACCCCTCGAACAGCGGACGAATTTCACGCTGCTTTCCTTCACTCCGAGTGGCCACAAGAATTTTCACCAGCCTAAAGTCTTCCGCTGGAGCGCGAACAGCTCGGTGATGCCGCCATGGGCCAAATCGAGAAGGGCGTCGAGTTGCTTGCGCGCGAAAGTCCCCTGCTCACCGGTGCCCTGCACCTCCACGAACCGGTCGGGTTCGATCATCACAACATTCGCATCGACTGTGGCGTCCTTATCCTCGACGTAGGCCAGATCCAAACACGGGTTCTCTTCCACGAGCCCAACCGACACGGCGGCCACCAAGTGTCCGAACGGAGTCGGGATTCCGGCCTTGGCGGCCAGCCAGGCACAGGCATCCGCCAACGCAATGCATCCACCGGTGATACTCGCGGTCCGAGTACCTCCGTCGGCTTGGAGCACGTCACAATCGACTTTGATCGTGTACTCCCCAAAGGCCATGGTCCGCATGCCGGCCCGGAGGGAACGCCCGATCAGGCGTTGGATCTCCTGGCTGCGGCCCCCGGGTCCATTGCGTTCGCGAGACGAACGTTCGAGCGTCGCGCGAGGGAGCATCGCGTATTCCGCGGTCACCCAACCCTCTCCAGTTCCCTTCTTGAACGGCGGGGCGCCGGCCTCCACGCTCGCCGTGCAGTGGACGAGCGTTCCACCAAACCGGACGAGACAGGAGCCCTCGGCGTAGGGATTGGCTCCCCGTTCGAGAGCCACCGGGCGCAACTGGTTTTCGGACCGACCATCAGGACGAGGCACGAAGACGCTCCACGAGTGCGGTGGTACTGAACCCCGGCACGAGGGCCACCGTGGCCACTCGCCCGCCATACGACTCGACGATATCCGCTCCCACGATGGTCGCGCGATTATAATCGGCGCCTTTCACCAACACGTCGGGCCGAAGCGCCTCGATCAACGCGAGGGGGGTGTCTTCCTCGAAGGGAACCACGCAACTCACGGCCTCGAGCCCCGCGAGAAGTCGCGCTCGCGCCTCGAGCGGAAGGACCGGTCGACCCGGACCTTTTCCGAGCCGCCGCACGGAAGCATCGCTGTTCGTGCCGACGATCAATGCGTCGCCGAGCGCACGGGCGGCCTCGAGGTACTCGACATGACCTGGGTGAAGGAGATCGAAGACCCCATTGGTGAATACCACCCGGCCTCGCTCGGCGGTCCGCCATTCCAAGGCCGCGCGGCAATTCCGGATTTTGGCGGAGGTCGACATACGGTGCTACCAGCCCACGTCGGAGGATCGCGTCCGAGTCACTAGTACATCATCTCGGCCTGAGGTCGGAAGGTGATGATCCGATGCAGGAGGGGGAGGTCGATTCTCTCGTTGTATTGCGTGCTGATGGAGATGCGCTGAGGGTTCGGCGTTCGGCGGATTTTGAGCCCCGCTTTTGCAGCCGGCGGAAGCCCAATCTCATCGGCCTTGGCCGCGAGGACTCTCAGGATCTGTGGATCGGTTTGCGTCTGCGCGAAGCGCGCCGCGGTGTTCATTTCGTCTTTGAACGAATAGTAGTTCCAGACATGAGGGCCGATCATCGCCCCGTAATAGAGCACCGCAAGAAACAGAAGCACGGAGATCCCGCACCCGAGGGTGCTCGCCCCACGCTCGTTCGATCGGATCCGCGTCACCATTGTGATTGGGCTCCCTCGACAATTTTGGTGATGAGCTTCTCCCGCGCATCGCGCCGTCCCTTGGCCTCTTGCCCTGGCGGGTACTGGCCTTCCACGGTGAGGCCGGTGCTTTCCCACAGGACCTTCCCTTCCCGCTGATCCATGATCTGAATCGTCACGCTAATCTGCAGCTGGCGGTTCGTCACGGTAAGGGCCCCGCGCGTGTCGCCTTGGTAGGCGAGGGCAACGTCGGGCTCGTACCGGGTAATGGTGCCCTTCACGATCGCATCCGCGGCCGACTCGCCGGCCGGACGGAGACCCAGTCGCTTTTCCATCGCATCCCGCACATCGACATTGATCTCTTGGGTGAGCGTCGGGTCGGAGGTGAGGTTGTCAAACGGCAACACCGCCACCGTCCGGATGTGGTTCGGCAGCCCACCACCGGTGAAGCTATACAGACACGCGCCCAATAGCAGCGCGCTAAGGCTGAGGACGAACCCACGTTTCTGGCGCAAAAGCCTTGGCCACCGAGTTGAGGGTGAAGGTAATATCGAGACGCGCCGGAGCAGCAGGCACGGTCAGCCGGGAGGAGACGAGGCTGCCGTCGGGGTTCAAGACCGTTTCGACCCGGCCGATCCGCTTCATTCCCTGACGCACATCGGCGATGAGCCTGGGTGTTGGGGCGTTCGTCCGCACGTACTCGATCGTATCCACCCCGTTCGCAAACTGCCAGGCCTCCACCCGCTCATCCTGGAACCGTCGTAGTGTGGCTCCGCGGCTAGGGAGACGAGGAACACCCAACATCGCCCACAACAAAGGATAGCTGGGAACTAGCTTTGCCACATCCTCCTCGGGTTCCGCCCAGATTGCCGTATCCCCCACAATGAACGCGGCCGCCCGCCCGACGCCAAGAGAGCCTTGCACATCGAACCGGAGGGAATCCGGCACCCCGACCCGGCCGCTGCCCCGACCACCCGCTGCCCCTTTGGAATCGATGAATTGCCATTTGAAGCGGTACAGGCGGTTCTCCTTCGGCTGGCTGGCCCGCACCCAAGATTCGGCCTCGACAGCCCCCCCCGGCGTGGAACCGGTTGGCATCACCGGTTCAAGGGACCGGCCGCCACAGCCAAGGAGAAAGGGGCCGAGAAGTCCCCCCAGGCGGTAAATCCCATGAACCCTCATGAAGCGTCCTTTTTTGTGGAATTCGGCCCAACTCAGAGCCGAACCGGGTCCGGAATCGGGGCAAAAAGCTGCAGCACCGCCGGGCGGAGCCTCGTGGAGTTGAAACCCCGATCGAGCACCATCATTCCGGTTTCCGCGGTGGCGAGCAATGCCCCGGTTCCACCGTGCTCCACCGCGTACCCAAACGTAATGCGTCGGGAGGCCATCTCACGAACCCAGCACCGGATTCGGACCAGATCGTCGTAGCGGGCGGGCCGGCGATACCGGATCTCCAGGTGGCCCACCGCGAGCAGCATGCCTTGGTCCTCGAGGTCCTTATAGCTGGTTCCGGTCCGGCGGAGGTGCTCGGTCCGAGCCCGGTCGAGCCACTCGAGGTAGCGGGCATGGTAGACGACCCCCATTTGGTCCACTTCCGAGTAGTTCACCCGGACCGTGATCTCAGAAATTGGTGGTATGACGGGCAGGTTGACCTCGGTCATGGCACCCCCTGATTTGGACCGCGCCGCACCGATCCTGCTTGCGGCATTTGCGGTGCAACCGGTATGTTGCCGCCGTGCTCGGCCAGCAACTGGTTATCCTTTCTGATGCCCACCTCGGTGCTTCCCCCAAAGGAACCGAGGAGGCGCTCCTGGCTTTTCTCGATCGCGTACCAACCCTCGGTGATTGCCTGCTGATCAACGGCGATCTCTTCGACTTCTGGTTTGCGTATCGACGCGTCATCCCGCGAAACGGCTTCCATGTGGTGAGCGCCCTGGCCCGCCTCGCCCCCAAGATTCCTGTGGTCATGACGGGCGGAAACCACGACCGTTGGGGCGATTCGTTTTGGGACCGGGACCTCGGCATCCGGTTCAGCGCCGATTCCCTTCGGTTTCAGATCGGCGACACCGAGGTCCTCGCCGTGCATGGCGATGGTATCGCGGAATCGAGCTGGGCCGGCTCCCTGATACACGCGCTCACGAAACATCCGTTGACCGTCAGCGCCTGGCGACTCATTCATCCCGATCTTGGCTTTCGGCTGATGGACCTACTCAGCGGTCCGCTCGCGGACGGGACCCGGGATGTCTCCGTGCGCGACCGGGCGACCGAACGGCAGCGTGCATGGGCTCTGGCCGAACTCGCTCGCGACCCATCGATTGGTTTGCTGGTGATGGGCCACACCCATCGTCCGGCCCTTCATGAGTTTGGTCCCGGTCGCCACTACATCAATCCGGGCGCATGGCTCGACGGCATGCGATACGCCATCGCGACTCCAACGACCGTCACCCTGGAGGTGTACCGTTAACGACCCCGGCCGTTAGCGCGTCCCGATCTCGACCACTTCCGTCGAGCCCATCCGCTCCCCAATAAATCGTGCCCCAATCGTTTGGAATCGCTGCGCATCGTCACTGACCGCGAACCGGTGCTCCGGCTCCCGGCCCGCGGGCGCGTCGAGTCCTCGCTCGCTCAGGGCCTCGGCGAGTGCCCCAGCCGTGGCTTCCCCGCTATCGATCAACGTGACATCGGGTCCCAGAACACGATGAAGGAGCGGCCGGAGCAACGGATAGTGCGTACAGCCGAGCACGAGGACATCAATATCCGCCACTTGGAGCGGATGGAGGTACTCCTCAGCCGCCAGTCGCGTCGCGGGGTGATCGAACCACCCTTCTTCGACCAGCGGCACAAACAGCGGGCAGGCCGCTTGCCGGACTGGGACGCCCGGAGCGACGGCGTGGATGGCTCGTTCGTAGGCTCCGCTCGCAATCGTACCGGCGGTGCCGATGACTCCAATCGGACCACCATGGGTTTCATGCACGGCCGCGCGGGCCCCCGGTTCAATCACCCCGATCACGGGGACCGGCGATGCCTCGCGCAGGACATCCAGGGCATGCGCGGTACTCGTATTGCAAGCAACGACGACCGCCTTCACTTTTTGGCCCAGCAACCAGTGCAGAATCTCGAGACTGTACCGCCGCACCGTTGCGGGAGACTTCGGTCCGTATGGCACGCGGGCGGTGTCGCCGAAATAGACCGTGGAGTCGTGTGGCAAACGAGCAAAGATCGCCCGAGCGACCGTGAGTCCGCCCAGCCCAGAATCGAAGATTCCGATGGGGGCGGCATTCATGGAAGGCGGACTGGAATTCGCATCGTCGCGCCGACCCCATGGGGTAGCGCCTCGAAGTGCAGGTCGCCGGGGAAATCCCACAGATTGGCGGAGACGTATGCCTCCATTCCTGAAAAGAGATGGTTGAACAACAACAGGACAAGCCAATCCTGACGTTCGGTCCGCTTATCGTGTAGGCGGGGTGACTCGAGCGAATCGGCAGCGGTGGTGGCGTTCTTCAGTCGAAGCGACTCGGAACGCATGAGATAGGTGACCTCCTGGTTGGCCTTGAGCATCATCCCCAAGGTCACCCCTTCCCACATCACGAAGAGCCCAGCGGTCAGCTTCCGATCGAGCTTGGCCTGCGACCACCCAGGAATGAGGAGCGATCGGAAAAATGCAGGAAGCGGTCGGACGCCGCCACGGGGGTAGGTACTCGTATCACTGGCTGCGGTTGGTACGGTGGGCGTAGCGGGCATCGCCGGATGGGCCGCGGTGGTATCCTGCGCGCGGGCGACAGCGGAAATCGGCAGTAGCATGCCGAGGAGAAGTGAGGCAAAAGTGGCGGGAGCGTGTGGGAATCGAACCCACCAGAGCCACCTGAGGCGACTCCGTCGCGGTTTTGAAGACCGGCCAGACCACCAGGCCCGATCCGCCCCCCCGAAGCGTGGTGCTGAATGCCCAGCCATCACCTACTCACTCTTCACTGCTCACGCGATCGCCACCACTTCAATCTCCACTTTGGCTCCCTTGGGGAGTCCCGCGGCGGCAACCGTCGAACGCGCCGGGCGATGATCTCCAAAGGCCTTGGCATAGACTTCGTTCATGGCGGCGAAATCATTCATGGTGGAGAGGAACACGGTCGTCTTGAGCACCTTCGACAGATCGGAACCGGCAGCACCAAGGACCGCGCGCAAGTTCTTGAAGACCTGCTCGGTCTCTTCCGCGACAGTGGTGCCCACCAGGGTCTCGGTGGCAGGATCCAGGGCGATTTGGCCGGCGGTGTAGATCAGGCCATTCGCGATGGTTCCTTGGCTGTAGGGCCCAATCGCCTTGGGAGCATTGGACGAACTGATGAACTCGATGGGCATGCGGGCGTCCCGGGAAAAGGTCAGAAAAGTCCCTCGATCCGGCCATCGGAATGGACCCGGATTGATTCGGCCGCGGGAGTTTTGGAAAGCCCTGGCATCGTCATGATATCACCGGCGAGCGCCACGACAAACCCCGCACCGGCTGAGGGGTACACATCGCGCACGGTCAGCCGGAAGCCGCTGGGCCGGCCGAGACGGCTGGGATCGTCACTGAAAGAGTATTGGGTCTTGGCCATGCACACCGGAGTGGCCCCCAGCCCCATCGCCTCACACTGTGCGATCGAACGTTCGGCGGCCTGGGCGTAGTCGACGCCGGCCGCACCATAGATTTCGGTTGCGATCGTTTCGATCTTCTTCTTGATGGGAAGGCTGGCGTCGTAGAGCGGCTTGAAGGCGCTTTTCCGTTCCTCCAACACGGCGAGAATCTCGTGCGCGACCGCTTCTCCACCCGCGCCACCGAGGGCCCATACCTCGCTCAGCGCGGCGCGTCCACCCCAGCTTCGCGCGGCGGAAAGCACCGTCTCGAGTTCCTCCGGTGAGTCGCTTGTGAAACGATTGAGCGCCACCACGACGGGGACGCCGAACTTCTTCAGGTTGTGCACGTGCGCTTCGAGGTTCACCATGCCCCGCTTGAGGGCTGCTACATCCGGTGTCCCGAGTGCGTCCTTTTTCACACCCCCGTTCATCTTGAGCGCGCGCACGGTGGCCACGATCACGGCCGCCTCGGGATTCAACCCGGCAAAGCGGCACTTGATGTCGAAGAATTTCTCCGCCCCGAGGTCGGCGCCGAATCCAGCTTCGGTGAGGACGATCTCCCCCAGCGACAATCCCAGTTTGGTCGCGACGATCGAATTGCACCCGTGGGCGATGTTGCCGAACGGACCGCCATGGACGAGCGCAGGGCCGCCCTCGAGCGTTTGGACCAGGTTCGGAAGGATGGCATCCTTGAGCAGCAACGTCATCGCGCCCGACGCTTTGAGATCCGCAGCGGTCACCGGCTTCTTCTCGCGCGTGAGCCCGACGATGATGCGTCCCAGGCGGGTTTCCAGATCGGCCAGATCCGAAGCGAGGCAGAGGATGGCCATGACCTCGCTTCCGGGCACGATCACAAAGCGCTCCTCCCGGCTCGGCCCCCCATTGAGCCCGCCGAGGCCGACGACAATCTGACGGAGCGCCCGATCGTTCATGTCGATCGTGCGGGGCCAGGTGATCCGGCGAACATCGATCCCCAAGGCATTCCCATGATGCAAGTGATTGTCCAACATCGCGGACAACAGATTGTGGGCCGAAGTGATCGCGTGGAAGTCGCCGGTGAAATGGAGGTTGATCTCATCCATAGGAACCACCTGCGCGTACCCGCCGCCAGCCGCACCGCCTTTCACCCCGAAGACCGGCCCGAGCGAGGGCTCCCGGATGCAGACCACGACACGCTTGCCGAGACGGCGGAGGGCCTGGCTCACCCCCACCGTGACGGTGGATTTGCCTTCCCCGGCCGGCGTCGGATTGATTCCGGTGACAAGGACCAGGCGCCCGGTGGGCTTCCGGGCGGCAATCGCCTGGGCCGTGATCTTGGCCTTGTTCCGCCCATACGGAATGATTTCCTCGGGGCTAAGGCCCAGCTCGCGCGCGACGTCGGTGATCGGCCGCATCTGGGCGGCCTGTGCGATGGCGATATCCGAAGGAACCGCGGTCACGGGTACTCCTGTCGAGGGGAGAGTCTCGGGCCGAAAATGCGGGCGGCGTTGTCCCAGAGATGACCGATGCAGGCCTCGACCTTCAGGTCGAATACCTGGGCGACACGGGAGGCGACGAATGCGACAAAGGCGGGTTCGTTACGCCTCCCGCGGTGGGGCACGGGCGCCAAATAGGGCGCGTCCGTTTCCACCAAGAGTCGCTCCACCGGAACCTCCCGCAGCGCCGCGTCGAGGGTCCAGTTGCGGAACGTGATCATCCCCGACAGCGACACGTACGCGCCATGGCGAACCCCGGCACGGAGCAAGCCCGGGCCGCTGCTGAAGGAATGCAAAATCACGGTGGACTGCGGGTGGTTGGCCAGGATCGCCGCCACATCGTCGTCCGCTTCGCGGGCGTGAATCACCGCCGGGAGCCCGCACTCCGCCGCCACCGCCAACTGCTCGTCAAAGACCCGCTGCTGTACGTCCCGGGGGGAGTGGTCGTAATGGTAGTCGAGCCCCATCTCCCCGGCAGCGACCACCTCGGGGGTACGAAGGGCCCCGCGGAGCCAGCGCGCCAGCTCCGGAGACCATCGATGCGCGATGTGAGGATGGACACCGACAGTGGCAGACAGGTGAGAATCGCCGCGGGCCAACTCGATCGCACGCTCGGCGGCCTCCGGCGATTCCCCGATGACCACCACGTGCCCGACCCCCGCTGCCGCCGCCCGAGCCACCACCACGTCCCGATCCGCGTCGAAGGCCGGGTCGGCGAGGTGGCAATGGGTATCGACGAGCACGGATTCAGCTCGCGGGCTGGACCTTTCGTCCCGTGGGCGGTGCGGTGGGTGTGGTCTTGCTCTTAGCCCCGCGTTCGGCGCCCGGATACCGCGCCTCGATGGCCATGAGCACCGGCGATGCGATATAGATCGAGGAGAACGTGCCCGTGAAGACCCCGAAAAACATGACGAGTGCAAAGGGCCGAATGACTTCGCCGCCGAAGATCGCGAGCGCCAGCAAGGTGGCGAGCGCGGTGCCGTGGGTCAGGATGCTCCGCGGGAGCGTCTCATTGATCGACCGGTTGAGGACGGTGACCATGTCGTCACGCCGGTGTTTCCGAAGGTTTTCCCGCACCCGGTCGAAAATGATGATCGTGTCGTTGAGCGAGTACCCCACCATGGACAAAACAGCGGCAACGACTACGAGACTCACTTCGAGCTTCATGATCGAAATGAACGCAATCGTGGTCACGATATCGTGCGCTGTTGCCACCACCGCGGCCAACCCAAAACGCCATTCAAACCGATACGCGAGGTACGCCAACACGGCGAAGAAGGAAAGGAAGATGGCGAGAAAGGCTTGGCGCCGAAGCTCTCCGCCGACCTTTGGGCCGACGGCCTCGATCGGCACGGTCGTGTACTTCCCGGCACCCAGAACATTGTCGAGCGCCGCGATGACTGCCTTGGCGGTCGATTGGGTATTGTCTGCGTCGGTGCCCGCCTTGGCAACGCGGGCCCGAATGAGATATTCGTTCTCACCGCCGAAGGCCGTAATCTCCGCGCCTTTGATGCCTTGGGCGTCGATGCCAGCCCGAAGCTTGTCGACCTCCACCGGAACCTTGGACTGCAACTGGATCAAGAACCCGCCGGTGAACTCGATGGAGTATTGCAGCCCCCAGATCCCGAGGAAAATGAGTCCGATCAGGACGATGGCTCCGGTGATGCCGTATGCATACCGGCGCAGGCCGATGAAATCGTAGTTGGCGTGGGCAAAGAGTCGAATCATCGTCAGATGCTCAAGGTGGTCATGGTCGGCCGCTGTTGCAACCAGATCATGAAGAAGGTTCGAGTGACGAACACGGCGGTGATCATGGACGCCGCGATCCCCACGGTCAGGGTCACGGCAAAGCCTTTCACCGGACCGGTGCCGAACTGGAAGAGGAACAACGCGGTCAGCACGGTCGTGACGTTGCTGTCGATAATGGCATTCATCGCATGTTTGAACCCCTCGTCGATCGACAGACGGACGGTCTTGCCCAAAGCGAGTTCTTCCCGAATTCGCTCGAAAATCAACACGTTCGCATCCACCGCAATGCCGACCGAGAGCACTAGGCCGGCCAGGCCTGGAAGCGTCATGGTCGCTTCGAGCATCGAGAGCGCGCCCAACGTAAAGAGGATGTAGAGCGCGAGCGCGGCGACCGAGAGCACGCCGGCGAGCCGGTAGTAGCCGATCATGATCAGCACGACAAAGGCGGTGCCGACGATTCCGGCGACGATGCCCTTATTGATGGAGTCTTTTCCGAGGCTCGCCCCGACCTGACGCTCTTCAACGATTTTCAGCGGCACCGGGAGCGCGCCGGCCTTGAGGGTGAGCGCGAGATCCTGGGCGTCCTGTAGGCTTTTGTTTCCGAGCGTAATCCGACCGCGCTTGTCGATCCTTCCCTGGATCACCGGTGGTCGCCCCTGAACCCGGTCATCCAGCAGGATCGCCATGAAATCGCCAATATGACGCCCCGTCTCCGTACCGAACTTCCGGGCCCCGGCTCGGTCAAGCTCGAAGTCGACCTCAGCCCCTTGCGTCAGTTGGTCGATCGACGCGCTCGCGTCGATCAGGCTGCTGCCCGTGACGATCGCCTTGTCCTCCAACGCGTAGAGGTACCGGTAGGGTTCCACGCCCACACTGAGCGGGGCAGCGGCCCACCGAAGCTCGACGCCTCGGGGTAACGCGCGCTTGACGTCGGGCAGCCGCAGGAGGCTGTCGACCCGCGGAAAGGCCGACTCGGGCACCATATACTCGCCCGGGGTGCCCTGTCCGCCTGGCCCGCCGATCGGCTGAATCAGTCCCGCCAACACACCTCCGGAGGGAGCCTCAGTGCTGTCGCTCTTCTTGGCTGAATCGCCTTTGAGCAATTGCTGCACGACCGACGATTTCGCCTCTTTGCCCAGCGTTCCCTTGATACCGAGGGCGGCGAGCGCGCGGTCCATGGCGGGAATGGCCTTGTCGAGAGCGGCCGTTTTGTCGGTGATCCGGAACTCCAAGAAGGCACTCCGCTGAACTATGGCCTTCGCGCGATCGGGGTCTTTGATCCCGGCAAGCTCCACCACGATCCGGTCGGCGCCCTTCTTCTGAATGAGCGGTTCTTGGACGCCGAACTCATTGATGCGCTTGTCCAATACGGTCAACGCGAGATCGATATCCTTCGCAGGATTCGCCGATACCTTTTGCGATTGATCGAGCTCGAGCTGGAGGTGCATGCCGCCTTGCAAATCGAGACCCAGCCTGAGCGGCAGTCGGCGTTCGACCGATTCGCGCATAGCGCCATCGGACCCCCGAGACCGGATGGTTTGGTCGCGGGGAAAGAGATACCACACCGACAGCAGAATCAGGACGGCGATCGCAATGATCCGATTACGAATTGTGCCTATCATCTTTGGTCCAGAGCGTTCGAGCGTGGATACGCGTTAACGTTTCGTTGGTCCGAGCCCAAGGTGAGCCCTGGCCTGCTCGCGGTCCGTTGCAAGTTGTTGTTGCAAGTCGGCCAGCGAACCAAACTGGTGAATCTCCCGCATCCGAGCGACCCATTCCACCCGCACCGTGGCGTCGTAGAGGTCACCGGTGAAATCGAACAAATGCGCCTCGACGGTACGCCGCCCATCTCCCACCGTCGGCCGAGGGCCCTGATTCATCATGGCGCCGAAGCGTCCCATCCGACACTCAACCCACGCGGCGTAGACACCGTCGGGGGGCAAGAGCTTGCGGGGCGACAGCTCCATCAGATTGATCGTCGGCACTCCGATGGTGCGACCCCGTTGGGCCCCGCGCCCCACGACTCCGCTCACCGTGTACGGCCGGCCTAACCAGCGAGCCGCGCTCGACAAATCTCCCTCGCCTATCGCCCGCCGAATCCGAGTGCTCGAAATAGGGTCCTCGGCGCCCGCCATTTCCGGCGCCACAACATCGACTTCAAACCCCAATCGTTGGCCCAGTCGTCGCAGGGTATCGACATTGCCACTGCGTCCTTTGCCGAAGCCGTGATTGGGCCCGATGACCAGAGCCCGCATATCGCAGCGCTCCCGCAGGATTCGCTCGACGAACGCCTCGGGCGTCAGGGCAGCCAACCGCCGATCGAACCGCAGCAGCACCACATAATCGAGGTCGGTGTCGGCCAGTGCCTCACGCCGCTCGAGTCCGGTCGTCAGCAGCATCGGCGCTGCAGCCGGATTCACGATCTCGGTAGGATGCGGCTCGAATGTCACCAAGACGCTCGCCCGTCCGCTCTGCCGAGCCCGCCGGTGGACCTCGGCCAATACCGCTCGGTGACCTCGATGGACGCCATCGAAGGATCCGACGGTTACGACACTTCCCTGCGGCAAGGGAGGCAATCGCGAATCGGTCATGCGGCCTCGAGCACCACGATCGGCCGCGCCAAGGCTCCATCGCGCCGTCCCACCGCCACCAATTGTCCCTCGAAGATCAGCGCAAGGTGTTCAGCGCTCAGGTCGGGCCGCGGGACCGAACGTCCATGCCGGACATCATCGCGTTCGCTCGGTGCCAGCTCGACTCGCGGGAACTCGGGCAACAAATCCAGCGCTGACAGTCGGGGAGAATCCGCACCAAGTCGCTCCAGCTCTACCGCATCCTTCACGTCGAACGACCCTACACGAGTGCGGCGAAGCTCCGTCAGATGCGCCCCGGTCCCTAATCGGGCCCCAAGATCGCGCGCGACCGCGCGGATATAGGTCCCAGCCCCAACCTCAATCTCGATCCGCACCAGCGGCGGAGTGTATTCCACCAACGTGAGTCCATAGATCTCGACCAGGACACTCGCGAGTTCGACGGATTTGCCCCGCCGCGCCAACCGATAGCTGCGTTCGCCACCCACATGCTTCGCCGAGTATTCCGGCGGTCGCTGCAACTGCTCGCCGAGAAATTCTGCGAGCGCGGCCCGGACGGTGGGCGCGCTGGGCCAGTCACCGCTCCACGTCGTCATTGCCTGCCCGGTCCGATCATCCGTGTCGGTCTGCGAGCCGAGGCAGACTTCCGCCCGATAGGTCTTCCGCTCGGGCTCGACAAACCGGGCCAGTCGGGTGGCCCGCCCGAGGACGATCACCAACAGGCCGGTGGCGAACGGATCCAATGTGCCAGTGTGGCCCACGGCCTTGGTTCCCAGGACTCGACGCACCCGGGCCACGACGTCATGCGAGGTGAGGCCCGTCGGCTTATCGATCAGCACGCCGCCCGCCTCGATCAGTCCACTTTCTCCTTGCGGATTTCGGCCAACACCTCATTGATGCGCGCGGTATGCTCGGCGCCGCGGTCGATCTGAAAATGCAGCTCCGGTACGGTCCGGGTCGCAAGCGCTTTGGAAATCTTGGTCCGGAAGAATCCAGCCGCGCTTTTCAGGCCTTCCAGCGCCCGCTCCCGATCCTCCGGCCCCGCCGAACTCGTGAACATGACGGTGGCGTGCGACAAGTCGCCCGTCACGTTTACCTGCGTAAGCGTCACGAGGCCGATGCGCGGATCGCGAACCTCGCGCGCCAATGCCTCGGCGAGGACCTGCCGGATGGTCTCGGCCACTTGGGCGGGACGCCGCGTGGAGGCTTTGGTCATGTGATGCTCAGACCGCGCCGCTCGATGCGCTCGACTGGAGGGTACGCTTCACTTCTTCGGTGCGGAACGCCTCGATGCGATCGCCGACCTTGACGTCGTTGAAGTTCTCCACGCCGATACCACACTCGAGCCCTTCCTTCACTTCCTTCACGTCATCCTTGAAGCGCTTGAGGCTCGAGATGGCGGCCGAGTATACCACGGTCCCATCGCGCACTACCCGCACCTTAGCCGACCGCGGAATCGTGCCTGATCGGATCATGCATCCCGCGATGGTGCCCACTTTGCTAACCTTGAAGATCTCGAGCACTTCGGCTTCGCCCAGCACCAGCTCGCGCTCTTCGGGTTTGAGTAGGCCTTCAAGGGCGCTCCGGACGTCTTCCACCGCTTCGTAGATGATGCGATACGTCCGCACGTCCACCTGTTCCCGTTCGGCCGCGGCTCGCGCATTCGCGTCCGGGCGCACATGGAAGCCGAGCACGATCGCGCCCGCCGCCTTCGCGAGCAGGATGTCGCTTTCGGTGATCGCACCAACCCCGCGATGCACGACGTCCACGCGAACTTCTCCGGTGCTGAGCTGGGCGAGCGCGTCGGCCAATGCCTCGGCCGGGCCGCCTTGGTCGGCCTTGATGATGATTCGGAGTTGCGTGACGGTTCCCTCTTTGAGCGCCCGGCTGAAATCCTCCAGGGTACCGCCTCGGGCCCCTCGCCGGTTCTGCGCTTCGCGCTCGAGTCGCTGCCGCTTCTGCGCGATCTGTCGCGCTTCGACCGCATCGGCCACCGCCAGGAAGGAATCGCCGGCCGAAGGAACGCCTTCGAAGCCGAGGATCTGCACTGGAATGGACGGGCCGGCCTCTTTCACGGTCTTGCCCCGCTCATCAAAGAGGGCGCGGACGCGGCCGGAGTACTTGCCGCAAATGAAGTTGGTCCCTACTTGCAGAGTCCCGCGTTGCACCAGAATGGTCGCGAGCGGCCCCTTACCCGGGTCGAGACTCGCCTCCAGGACGGTGCCGTGCATCGCACCCTGTGGGTTGGCTTTCAGGTCGAGAATTTCGGCTTGGAGCAACACTTGATCGAGGAGCTTCTCGATACCGGTGCCCTTTTTCGCGGAGATTTCGGTCGAGAGGACGTTCCCACCGAAATCCTCCAACACCACTTGATGCTGCAGCAAGTCTTGCTTCACCTTTTGGATGTTGGCCGTCGGGAGATCGATCTTGTTGATCGCCACCACCATCGGCACGCCGGCATTCTTGGCATGGCTGATGGCTTCGATCGTCTGCGGCATGACTTGGTCGTCCGCGGCAATCACCAACACGACGATATCGGTGATCTGAGCGCCTCGCGCCCGCATTGCCGTGAACGCTTCGTGACCGGGCGTATCGAGGAACGTGATCGCCTTCCGATTCGGCAGTGCGACGTGATAGGCACCGATGTGCTGGGTGATGCCTCCTGCCTCGCCCGCCACGATGTTCGCTTTCCGGATGTAATCGAGCAGCGAAGTTTTTCCGTGGTCGACGTGGCCCATGATCGTGACCACCGGCGGCCGAGGCACCAAGGTGCTCTCTTCCTCCGGCGCCTCGGCAACCACCGCGCTCGCGGCGTAGTCATCTTCTTTCACGGCTTGGAAGCCGAATTCGGAGGCGATGAGTTCGATCTGATCAAAATCGAGCCGTTGATTCACCGTGACCATGAGCCCCAGTTCCTTGAACGCAAACTGAACGATCTGGGTGGCGGGAATCTTCATCGACTCCGCGAGCTCAGAGACCGAAATGAATTCGTTGACTCGGATCAAAGTCTTTTCGCGTTCGCGCTCCTCCGCGGCCCGTCCCGCCATTTGCTCGCGATAGGACGGCTCATCCGCTCGGCCTCGTTTGCGCGTGCCGCCCTTCATGCCGGCCAATGTCTTCAAGATATTCTGTTGCACTTGCTCTTGATCGACGTACGAGCGGCGGCTCTTCTTGCCCTTCTTCCGACCTCCGGACCCGGCCTTCGGAGCGTCCGGTCCAAAGGTGCGAACGATTTCTCGTGACTCGGGCGGCCGAGCGCCGCCGGGTCGAGGGGGGCCGCCACCGGGCGGACGTGGCCCGCTGCCCTGGGGGCGCGGACCACCGGGCCGTGAGGACGAGGGCGCGGACCCGCTGCTGAACACGGGTTTGGGCCCGACGCGCGAGGGCCGCTGCCCCGGACCCGCCGAACCGACCGCAGGACGGGGGATTCGGGGTGGAATGAAGGGCGCGCGGTGGGTAATCGGCGGCGGCACCACCGGAGGCTTGGCCCCGATCGGGGTGTCAGATTTCGAATCGACCGACGCAGTTTCTTCAACAGTTTCCGGCTCCGGTTCGGCCGGAAGCGGCGGAACATCCTTGAACAGCGCCCGAGCCCGCTCTTCGAGGGTCGGCATCGGCTGGGTCGGGGTCTCGAGCCGGTCGACCAACAACAGCGGCCGATCCAAGTCGAATGCCGGCGCCGCGGCTTCCGCCGCCTTCTCGGCCTCGGCCTGTTGCGCTTCAACTTCCGCGACCTCAGCAGCCGTACGACGTCGCTTGGTTACTTTGTCTGCGATGGCGGGAGCGGGCACCGGCTCCGTCTTCGTGGTGCGCCGGCGCGGCTTTTTCGCGGCCGGTTCTTTGGCTCGCTTCCTCTTCTCGCGCTCCCAGCGCACGCGGACAGCCGAGACCTGATCGTCGGCCAGCGGCGAGGTGAACGAGCGGACGGGCACCCCCATGTCTTTGAGCAAGCTCAAGAGCTGGTCGGGTGCAATGTCAAATTCAGCGGCCAAATCTGCGACTTTCGTCTTAACCACTCATTCCTCCGTCACTGCTTGCTCGACCGTCCCGGCCCGCCAGATGGCATCAGCGAGTCCGGCATCTTCCACACCCACCACCATCACCGGCGGCTTCCCCAGCCGGGCCCCCATCTCCAGCGCGTGCGGCCCTCTGACTTGCCGAATCTTTTTGCCCCGCGCCAACCGAACCACCTTTTCCAATGCTCGCGGGCTCGCATCATCGGCGACCACCACGCAACGGCACTCGCCAGATTGGAGCCCGCGGCGGACGGCTTCGACCCCGACCATCACCCGGCCGGCCCGCATCCCGAGTCCGAGAAGTCCGAGGACCGCGTTCACTTCGATCCGGTGCCCTCTCCCGCGTCTTCGGCCATCAGATCGGAGAGAAACGCCAAGAGCTGCTCGCCCGCCTCGGGCGTCATCCCGGGCATTTTCAGGACGTCGTCCCGTTCCAGATCAAGAATGTCGTTCAACATTTTGTACCCGGCTCCGTGAAGAATCGCGAGGAGCTCGGGCGACAGGCCCTTGAGTTCGGAGAGCGGAACTTGGGTGACCACTTCCTCTTCGAGCGGAGCAAACAACGGCCCTTCGCCGCCCCGCTCCATCCATTCGCGGCTGGAGTAGAGATCGATCTTCCACCCGGTCAGCTCCGAGGCCAACCGGACGTTTTGTCCATTGCGGCCGATGGCCAACGACAGTTGGTCCTCATCCACGACCGCCTGAATGGTCTTGCTCTCGGGATCGGAGAACACCTTCGCAACCCGGGCCGGCGCCAAGGAGAGACGCGCAAAGCGTTCGGGGTCGGGCGACCAGGGGACGATGTCGATCCGTTCTCCTCCGAGCTCGTTCACCACCGCCTGCACTCGCGATCCTTTGAGACCAACACACGCGCCAACCGGGTCGATCGCGTCGTCTCGCGAAATGACGGCAACTTTGGTTCGGCTTCCCACTTCGCGAGCGAGGGCACGGATTTCGACGATTTGTTGCGCGATTTCCGGCACCTCGAGCTTGAACAGTGCGGCCACGAACATCGGATCCGCCCGCGACAATACGAGGCGAGGCCCCTTGGGGGTTTCCTCCAGGCGCTTTAGCACTGCCCGGATAGTGTCGCCTTGGTGGTAGTGTTCGCGATGATTCTGTTCCCGGTACGGAATGATCGCTTCCGCTTCCCGGAACTTGTTCAACATCAGGACGAGCTTGCCGCGCTCGATTTGCTGGACTTCACCGGACAGCAATTCACCAACCTTGGACCCGAACTCCTCGCGAATCTTGGTCCGTTCACCCTCGCGCACCCGTTGGATGATGCGCTGCTTCGCGGCCTGCACCGCAAGACGGCCGAATTCCTCGAAGGGCACCGTTTCTTCCAACATGTCGCCGATTTGGAAGTCCGCGTCTTCGTAGCGGGCTTCTTCCAGGCCGATTTGCCAACTCGGGTCTTCCACGACCTCGATGACTTGGCGAAGCCGCACGATTTGAATCGTCCCTTGAAGCTCGTCAACATTCATCTCGAATTTGACGTTCGGACCGAATTTCCGGATCAGCGCGGCGTGAATGCCATCGCGCAAGAGGTCGTGAAGATCCGAGCGGTCGAGCTGTTTGGTCGTGGTCAGCTCCCGAAAGGCAGCCAACATTTCAGCGGATCCAGCCATCCCTGTGCTCCATGCCGAAAGCCGTGCGTGGGCGTTGAAATTCTGAACGACGCGTTCCGATCGGAACAGGTTCGTAGCGAGACGGGCCCGGCGTGCCGAGCCCAGCCGTCGAATGAGTTGCCAAGGGCCCCATCTCATTCGGAGCGGGGCAACCCGAGCTTGGAAATCCGAGTGGGTGACGGGCCGCGTGTGGGCCCATGGAGAAAAAAAATGTGGGGGAACACCCCACATCATCACGGCCAGCACATCTCCCAGCCCCGCTCTAGCCCCTGGAAGATAGAGGTAGAGCCCAAACCCGTCAATGCAGGCGGCGAACGGGCCCCCCGGCCGCCGCGGTAGGAGCTACTGCGCCCCGCCGCCAATGATCGATACGCGGATCGAAACGAACGACTTATTGCCCGCGGCATCCCGGGCCTCGGCGGACAGGGTATGGTCCCCCTTGGTCTTCGTCGAGCCGGTCCAGATGGCATTGTAAGGAGCGGTAAAATCCTCCGCAATCTGGACGCTATCGGCAAAAAATCGGACCGAGACCACGCCAATGTCGTCGCCGGCACTGGCCGAAATCCGGACCGGGACACTCACGGAATCGCCGTCTTTTGGATCCGTAATCTGGACCACGGGGGAGCCGGTATCGGTCGCCTCGCTCCCCCCAACCCCGCAGGCAGTGAGAACGAGGATGGCCCCGGAAACGCCGACGAGGATCGCGGCGCGTTGAGCCAGAGTAAGCATCAATGGTGCCTCCCGAGAGCCCGTGGTCGTGTGATGAGGCCGGGCGGAGCGTGCATCGTAAACCTAAGGGAGAATGCCGATGTAGGCCACCATTCGACCATCGCGACCGCGAGAGGCCCGGTGACTGAAGAAGCGTGTGGTGTCGTGTGCCGAACACAATTCTGATGTGGATATCTCACCAATACCAATAACCCGCGCCTGCTCTGCTAAGACGGCGCGCAAGTCGAGGTACCATGGAGCCGGACCTACGACCGTCCTTCCACACGCCGACATCACCTCAGATCCAACCTCATAACACATACCACAAACACCTACACCACAATGCATTACGATGTTATCAACGGAACAGAAAAATTCCGCGACCATCCGCTCGGCTGCCACCCTCAGAATTCCGCCAGCAACCCCCCGCCACCCCGCATGAAGCACCGCCACCGCGCGACCGTCCATCGTGGCGAGGAAGACCGGTATGCAATCAGCGACGGTCACGAGGAGGAGGGTACCCGGGACGTCAGTCAGGTGGCCATCAAACCCGTGGTGGAGCACCCAACCGTCACCTGGACCGGCGCGGCGCAGCCGGGTCCCATGCACCTGGAAGTTGAGGTGGAACGATGTGAACCCCGGAAATCCTCCCAGGAACGCTTCCCACCGATCCATAACCGCGCCTACGGGCTGAGCGCTCTTGAGTCCGAGATCGAACGGCAGGCTGGCACCACCTCGTCCGGTGATGCCGGCGACGACCCCCAACCGGTCAGACCACTCAGGAACCTCGATCCGGGGGACCTCCATAGACTCCTGACCCCGCGCGCCATCGACCCCCTCCCCGAGGCGGCGAGGCCGAACCTCAGTCATCCCGGCGCTCTATTTCGGCGCCCAAGGCACGAAGGCGCTCGTCAATACGCTCGTACCCTCGTTCGATCTGCCCGATGTTATAGATGACGCTGGTGCCCTCCGCCGCCAGCGCGGCCAACAACACGGCCATGCCGGCCCGGATGTCGGGAGATTCAACGGTACCCCCTCGGAGCGAGGAGCGGCCCGAAATAACCACTCGGTGAGGGTCGCAGAGGACAATCCGGGCTCCCATCCCAATCAACTTGTCCACGAAGAACAACCGGGACTCGAACATTTTCTCGAAGATGAGGATCAGACCCTCGCATTGGGTGGCGGCGACGATCGCGATGGAAGTGAGATCGGCGGGAAACGCGGGCCAGGGCCCGTCCTCGAGCTTGGGCACATGGCCTCCGAGATCGGGGCGAATGCGCCGTTCCTGGTTCGCATCGACTACCAGGCGGTGCCCCTCGACGCGCGGCCGGATCCCTAGGCGATCGAAACCGAGCAGGGTACTGCGCAAATCGTCCGGCCGCACCGGATCAATCGTGATCGACCCGTTGGTCACCGCGGCGAGGCCGATGAAGCTTCCGATCTCGATATGGTCTGGTCCAATCTCGTAGCTCGTCCCGTGGAGCGGGTGCCCTCCTTCAATGATATAGACGTTGGTGCCGATGCCTTCGATCGATGCCCCCATTGCGACGAGCGCGCGGGCCAGATCCTGAACATGGGGTTCGGCGGCCGCGTTCCGCAGGGTGGTGCGTCCGACCGCGGCGACGGCCGCCATCAAGGCATTCTCGGTCCCGGTGACACTCGGCTCGTCGAGGAAGATGTCGGCCCCGACGAGGCTTTTCGCCTCGATCTCGTAGCGATCGCCGACGAAAACGGTGGCACCCAACTGCTCGAGCGCGAGGAAATGCGTATCGACCCGACGGCGCCCAATCACGTCTCCGCCCGGTGGAGGAAGAATGACCTTGCCAAAGCGGGCGAGGAGAGGGCCCGCCAGTAAGATCGATGCCCGGATTTTGGCACAGAGCTCAGGATCGAGCGGCTTTGCCACCACGTTTGCGGTCATGACCCGAAGCGAGTTGGGACCGATCCACTCCGCCTCCGCACCGAGATCGAGGAGGAGTGCACGCATCATCTCCACGTCGCGAATCCGCGGTAGGTTGTGGAGCTCTACGGGGTCGGGGGTGAGCAGGGTCGCCGCGAGCAGCGGGAGCGCCGCATTCTTGTTGCCGGCGGGCCGAATGGTCCCGGAGAGTGCCCGTCCGCCGTGAACGAGGAATCGTGGTGGCATCGCGCAAAGCTGGCGGAGTGTCTACGGGCCGTCAAGCGCGTCCGGGGCGACGGCCGCCGCCGCGCGCCGTTATCTTCCATGGCCTCGGGAGGAAGCCACCCGATGAAGCCGTAACGCTCGACGCGGGGGATGGTGCCATGAACTGGGTCGGTCCGACGATCGCGATCGCGCTGGTGGTGATCGCCCTCGCCTACGTGTCGATGGCGGTCATCTTGGTGCTGATGGCGCGTGGAGTCGCCCAGCAGGGGCACGTCCTCGGCACCCATATCGCCGACCTGCGCCGAGACTTGACCCCGACCATTCAAGCAGTGAACCGGTTTGCCCACGAGGGCGAGGAAATGACCCGGGTGGTCCGGGAAGAGGTCACGGCCGTGGTGGACGCCAGCCGGAGAGTTCGCCGTCAGGTGCAGCGCGGCCTCCGGCGGGCCGAGCAACGACTCTCCGACTTGGATGCGCTTTACGAAGTCGTCCAGGGCGAAGTCGAGGAAACCGCCCTCGATGTGGCCGCCACACTCCGCGGGGTTCGCACCGGGGCCGGCATGGTCGGACGCATTCGTCGGTGGCTGGTCCGAGGCCGGCGTTGAAGTGGTCTCGGGTCGCGCTCATCGTCGTCCTCGCGGGCGTCTTTCTCGTCTTCCTGCCGCGCCCTACCTATGCGTGGACTCCGGGAACACACATTTTTCTTGGCGAAACTATTCTCGCCAACCTGCAGCTACTGCCGACCGCGGTGGCCGACCTACTCCACGCCTTCCCCTTTGACTTTCTCTACGGGAGCATTGCACCCGACACCTCAATTGCCAAACACTACGTCCCGCCGGGCCGGCATTCCCACTTCTGGCACGTCGGGCAGGAAGTCTACAACCTCGCGGAAACTGATGCCCTGCGGGCGTTCGGCCTGGGCTATCTCGCGCACCTCGCGGCCGACACCGTGGCGCACAATTTCTTCGTGCCGCGTCAGCTCCTGCTCACCAGCAGTACGCGCACCATGGGGCATTCGTATTGGGAGATCCGGATCGAAACGCATCTGACGGATTACTTCGCGCGACGGGCCAAGGAGATCATCCAACTCGACCACACGCCCGCCGATCGGCACCTAGAGCGGATCATCTCCCCAACGATTTTCAGCGTGCAGACCAACCGGCGCATCTTTCGGGGTATCGTGCATCTCACGCACACCCGGAGTTGGCAACGCGCGATGCAAGCGGCCCGCGACGTCAGCCGATGGCAACTCACGGAGTTCGACGTGGAACGGCACCTCGGCTGTGCCTATGAATTCACGATGGGCGCGTTAGCGGATCCAGCTCCGGCGGCCCGAGTGCTCGACCCTTCCGGGGCCAAACCGCTGACGCTCGCAAAGCGGATGCGGCGCCAGACCTTGGCGGAGGGGGGGTGGTTCGAACCGAACCGGCTCTTGGAAGCAGCCGAACGCCATTTCGGGCTCCCCAGCCTTGCTCCGGTTCGCTGGCAACAATCGAATATCGGAAAGCCCTGGCTCAACGGGGGCGGCAGGATGATTAGCGACGGGTAGACGGGACACTTGGACTCACAGGCGCACGGGCGGACCCGGCGGACCGAAAATCTAGGCAGCGTTAGAGAGTCCTGACCGTCCCGACCGACCCTTCCGTCCCTGCGTCTGCGCGTCCGTGCGTCCGTGCGTCCGTGCGTCCGTCAACCTACGATTTCCCGCACTCCCACCACCAATCGCTCCACCTCATCCGCCGTGGTATAACACGCGCACCCGGCCCGGACGACGCCCTCCTCTCCCAGACCATAGCGCTCGATCACGGTCGCGGCATAAAAGTCGCCGTGGGATACGAAGATTCCGCGTTCGGCGAGGCCCCGCGCGATCGTACTCGAGAGGAATCCAGGCACCGTGAAGGCCAGCGTCGGCGTTCGGGGCGTTCCAGGGTGTGGGCCGTAGCGCACCAGACTGGGAATCGCGCCTAGACCGTCCCACATCGATTCGAACAGGCGCTCGCTGCGCTGGTGGAGCGCGCGGAAGGTTCCCCGCAACGCTTGCCGCCGAGGCAGCCCGGGAGAGAGCGCAGCCAAGTACTTCACGGCCGCGGCGGCGCCAACGATGCCCTCGTGATTCTGGGTGCCCGTTTCCATCCGATCCGGTGCTGTGTTCGGTGCCGGCCTGAGCTTGGGCACATCGAGCGCTTCCAGCAGTTCGCGTCGCCCGTACAATGCGCCGAGGTGCGGCCCGTAAAACTTGTAGGGGGAGCAGACGAGAAAATCGCACCCCAGTACCTTCACGTCGAGTGGCTCGTGTGGAGCGTAATGGACCGCATCGATGTAACTCAGCGCTCCCGCCGCACGGGCCCACGTAACGCCGGCCGCAATGTCGTTGATGGAACCCAAGGCGTTCGAGGCGGCCCCCAGGGCCACGAGCTTCGTCCGGTTGGAGATGGCTCGCTCGAGCGCCCCCATGTCGAGTCGCCCGTCCGAGAGCCGGAAAGGCACCCGGCAGAGCGTCACCCCGCGCTCCCTCGCCACCGCTTCCCAGGGTGCGACATTCCCGTGGTGGTCCAGCTCCGTGACGACGATTTCGTCGCCCGGGCCCCAAGCTCGCCCCAAGGCGCGCGCCACGTGGAAGCTGACCGTCGTCATGTTCGCGCCGAACACCACCTCCTCGGGCTCGGACCCGAAGAAATCCGCGAAGGCGCGGCGCGCATCGGCTAACGCCGCATCGGTTTCCGCACTGCTGGGATATTCCCAGTGGGTGTTGGCGTTGTGATGGTAGAGGTAATCCACCATGGCTTCCCCGACCACCCGAGGGACTTGGGTTCCGCCGGGACCATCGAAATACGCGACCGGAATGTCATCAACGCGGCGCGTGAGAGACGGGAAGTCGTTCCTGATCTCCTCGACCGATCGCACGTTCGTGGTGCTCACGGGAGCCTCCGGACCAGCACCGACTGAATTGCTTTGGGGTCGGCTCTCCCCTGACTTCGTTTCATCACCTGCCCGGTCAAGAACCCCATGAGCTTCGTTTCCCCGTTACGGTAGCGTGCGACTTCGTTCGGATGAGCGGCGATCACCTCGTCGACCCACATTTCGAGTGCCCCTTCATCTCGTACTTGGACGAGCCCTAGGCGGTCCGCCGCCTCGCGAGGCGTCTCCGGACCATCGACCAACGCGCCATACACCTTCTTGGCGGCCTGAATGCTGAGCGTACCATCCGCGACGAGCCCGATCAATGCGCCGAGGGCCGGCGGCGCCACCGCAAAACGTCCGCTCGCGTTATAGCCGGCCAACGCGTCCCCCATGACCCAATTCGCTGCAAGCTTGGGGTCTGCCCCGACCTGGGTGACCGCCTCAAAATAGTCGGCGATCGCCACTTCGCTCGCGAGGACCTTGGCGTCATAGGTTGACAACCCATAAGCCTCGACAAATCGGCCGCGTTTCGCGTCCGGAAGTTCGGGTAGCGTTCCTCGCTCGGTCTCAATCCACTCCGAATCCAGGACCACGGGTGGCAAGTCCGGATCGGGAAAGTAGCGGTAGTCGCGGCTCTCTTCTTTGCCTCGCATCGGACGGACCACGCCGTTCGTTGAGTCGAAGAGGAGCGTAACCTGTGCGACCGACTGCCCCTGCCCCACCATGGCGATCTGGCGGGCTCGCTCTGCCTCCAACGCGCGCTCCACGTTCGCGAAGCTATTCATATTCTTCACCTCGGTTTTGGTACCCAAGGTCGTGGTTCCAGTCGGACGGATGGACAGATTGGCGTCCACCCGAAGCGACCCCTGCTCCATGTTGCAGTCACTCACACCGGTATAGACCAGGAGTTGCTTCACTGCGGTGAGGTAGCTTCGTGCCTCCGCGGGTGAACGGAGGTCCGGGCCAGTGACGATTTCCGCCAACGGCACGCCAGCCCGATTGAGATCGACCGCGGTGGCGCCCAAAATCCGGTCGTGAAGCAACTTCCCCGCGTCCTCCTCGACATGCAGGCGAACGATGGACACATCGATAGGGCCGCGGTCCGGCGACTCGCAGTGAACGGTACCCCCAGTGGCGAGCGGTCGGTCGTACTGGGAAATCTGATATCCTTTGGGCAAGTCCGGGTAGAAGTAATTCTTCCGGACAAAGACACTCGTACGGTGCACCGTGCACCCCAGGGCTATCGCCGCGCGGATTGCGAGGCGGACCGCCTCGCGATTGGGCATCGGTAACGCACCGGGTAAACCGAGGCACACCGGACACACGTTCGTGTTGGGCGGGGCCCCGAAGTTCGCGGAGCACGAACAGAACATCTTCGACCGAGTGGCCAGCTGCACGTGGACCTCGAGCCCGATGACGGTCTCCCACACCATCACCGCACCTCTCGCGCCGGGCCGAGAGTGGCCTCGAGGGCGGCGGCAGCCGCGAGCATTGGCGCTTCCTCCCAGTTCGGGGCGATAAGCTGCGCACCGATCGGAAGACCCTCACTCTCCCCGACGGGAAGGCTCAATGCCGGCAGCCCTGCGAGACTTGCCGGGCAAACGAACACGTCCGCCAAGTACATGCCAACCGGATCGTCCACTTTCTCGCCGGCCACGAACGCAGGGGTCGGCGTAGTCGGGGTCAATAGCAGGTCGATCCCGGTCGCGAAGGCGGCCTGGAAATCCCGCGCGATCAGGCCCCGGACCTGTTGGGCTTTGGTGTAGTACGCCTCGTAGTATCCTGCGCTCAACACATAGGTCCCGAGCAGGATTCGGCGGCGAACCTCAGGCCCGAAGCCCTCGCCTCGGGTGGCCCGATACAGATGGGTCAAGTCGTGGGCGCCCCCCTCGCGTCGGACCCCGAAACGCACGCCGTCATAGCGCGCGAGGTTCGCGGCCGCCTCGGCGGGAGCGAGGACGTAATAGGTCGCGACCGCGTGATGGGAGTGCGGCAGTGAGACCTCAACCACTTTCCCACCCAGGGCGCGCACAGCTGCGATGGTACGGTCCAGTCCAGCCCGGACGCCGGCGTGGAGGTCGGGTGGGAAGTACTCCCGGGGCAACCCAAACGTCAGACCACGCAGGTCGGCAAGGGGATCGAGCGGTGTCAGTGGAGCCCGGTCGTGGGTGCTGACGTCGCGGGAATCGTATCCCGAGATCACCTCGAGCACGGCCCCAGCATCCGACACCGTCCGGCCGAACACCGAGACACAATCCAAGGAGGAGCCGAACGCGACCAGGCCATAGCGGCTCACCCGCCCGTAGGACGCCTTGAGCCCGACCACCCCGCAAAAGGCCGCGGGCTGTCGGACCGAGCCTCCGGTTTCGGACCCGAGCGCCGCGGGCACCACGCCCGCCGCGACCAACACGGCCGACCCGCCGCTAGATCCCCCGGGCACCCGGGTGGGATCCGTCGGGTGCAACACGCGACCAAAAGCGGAGTGCTCCGTGGAGGAGCCCATCGCGAATTCGTCCATGTTGGTTTTCGCGGCGTTCAACGCCCCGCTCGCCCGCAGGCGATCCACCACGGTGGCGTTGTACGGGGACCGGTAGCCTTCGAGGATTCGGGAGCCGCATGTAGTGGGTTGTTCGACCGTGACGATGTTGTCTTTGAGCGCAATCGGGATCCCGGCCAGCCTACCGTCGAGTGGCCCCGCGTCGATCCGGTCCGCTTCCTGGTCGAGGAGCTCCTGCGACCAATGGAGAGTGGCGTTGAGATTCCTCCGATCGGCGTCGCGGAGTCGATCACCCACGGCGCGGGCGATCGCGCGCACACTCATCTCCCGCCCAGCCCCGCGAGCTTCGGCACGACAAAAAACCCTTCCCGAAAATCGGGCGCGAACTCTGCCGGCGGATGCGTCAGGGCGGTGGATCGAACAACGTCATCGCGCAACCGAACCTCGGCGGGTCCGGGGTGGAATCCGCCCGCATCCAGAGTGGCGGTAACGGCACTCAACTGACCGACATACTCCACGATCCGATCGATTTGGGCGGTGAGTCGGTCGAGATCGGCCTCCTCGACCGCCAACTCCGCCAGGGCCGCGAGTTGGCGGACGCCGTCCCGGCTGAGGGTCATGCTCCCTCTCCTTCCCAGTCGCGCTCCAGCCCGGCGTAGACCACGATCAGCTGTTTAGTCCCCATCTCGGGATCGTCGAACGCGACCGACACCTTCAAGTCACGCCCGGTTCCAGTCAGCCCCAAAATCGTACCGCTCCCGAACCGGCGATGTCGCACGCGTTCGCCTTTGATGTAGCGGGGCGAATCCTGCGAAACCTCTTCCACCGGAGCCACCGGCTTCCGCGACGGCGTGGCCGTCTCCCCCCAGCGAAAGGTGGTCGAACCGCTGTCGTATCGGGGTGGCCGCGCGGGATACCCCGACAGACTCATCGAGGAGGTCCGCTGCTCGTCCAGAATCCCCGGTGGGAGGTCTTTAGTGAACCGAGAGACGATCCCCGGCTTGAGTTCCCCACCGCGCCGCCGCGCCCGCGCCCAGCTGAGGTAGAGCTTGTCTTTCGCGCGGGTCAGAGCCACATAACAGAGACGCCGCTCCTCCTCGAGCCCGTCGAGACTCTCGAGTGAGCGCGCCAACGGAAACAACCCATCTTCGAGCCCACTCACGGCGACGACCGGCCATTCGAGCCCCTTCGCTGTGTGAATCGTCATCAACGTGGCTCCCCTTTCGGCCCCTTGTGTGGTGTCGTTCGCGCTGAGGAGCGCGGCCTCGGCGAGAAATCGTTCCAACGGAGTCGCAATATCTTCCGGGTTGGCCACGACCTCGGACCAGGCCGCGGCACTCGCCAAAAGTTCCCGGACGTTCTCCCAGCGTTCCGCGCCTTCCGGTCCCTCGCTCAGCAGAAAAGCCTCGTAGTCCAACGCGGTGAGCGCCGCCTCCAGCACCACCGCGGGAGGCGCCGTTGCGGCCTGGGCCCGTAGGCGCTCGATCAAAGCGGCAAACCCCTTGAACGCTTCGCGGACATTGGGACGCAGCCCCGGCACCCGGTCGGCGATCCCTGCTGCTTCCAACATCGTCTTGTGCCAATCCTCCGCGGTCGTTCGGAGCGTTGCAACGCTGGTGTCCCCGATGCCCCGCCGCGGGACTGAAATCGCGCGGAGAAAGGCCTCATCATCTTGGGGATTGGCGACCAGGCGAAGGTAGGCGAGAATGTCTTTCACTTCCCGGCGATCGTAGAAACTCACCGCGCCGACCACCCGGTAGGGAATCCCGGCGCGGCGGAAGGCCTCTTCCATGGAGCGCGACTGGGAGTTGGTTCGGTAGAGGACCGCCATGTCACGGTAGCTCCAGTCGCCGGCCCGCTCCCGCCGTTGGAACTCGCGCGCAATCCATTCCGCCTCGTCCCGCTCGTCGGCGGCGGCAACGCACGTGACTTTTTCACCGCCCCGCCGCATGGTCCGGAGCGTCTTGCCGAGCCGGCCGGTGTTCGGTGCGATCACTCCATTGGCCGCATCGAGCACGATTTGCGTCGAGCGATAGTTCTCTTCCAACCGGACCATACGGGTCCCCGGAAAATCCGTCTGGAAGTCGCGCATGTTCTTGATCTCCGCGCCGCGCCAGCCATAAATGGACTGATCATCGTCGCCGACCACGAACACGTTCTGATGGTGCCCAACCGTGCGGATGAGTTCATACTGCGCCCGGTTGGTATCCTGGAATTCGTCGACCAGCACAAAGTGGAATCGCTCGCGATAGTAGGCCAGGCGATCGGGATGTTGCCGGAAGAGCGTCAACGGATGCAGCATGAGGTCGTCGAAATCCATCGCGTTCGCTGCCTTGAGCGCGGGCTGCAACGACCCGAAGACGGTGGACGCCACCTGCACGGCTCGATCAAAGGGATCGGTCGCCGCGAGCGCGTCGGGCGTCATCATGCGGTTCTTGGCGGAGGAAATCATGGATTGCACCATCCGGGGCGGGAACAGCTTGGTGGAGTGTTGTTGTTCCTCCATCAAGCGACGGATGAGACTCAGACGATCGTCCTCGTCGTAGATCGTGAACTGGCGGCTGAAGCCCAGGCGCTCCGCTTCGCGGCGCAGGAGGCGCGCCGACAGTGAATGAAACGTGCCAATCCAGAGTCCGGCCGGATCTAGGGCGAGCAGGGTTCCGATGCGATGCTTCATTTCCGTCGCGGCCTTGTTGGTGAACGTCACCGCGAAGATGCGCTCTGGTGGGACGCCGTGATGGTGAATGAGACTCGCAATCCGCGTCGTGAGGACCCGGGTCTTTCCGGAGCCGGCGCCGGCGAGCACCAGAATCGGACCGTGCACATGCTCCACCGCTTCACGCTGGGCCGGATTGAGCCCCCGGGTCCATTCGTCGATCGTGCTGACGGAATTCATCGAAGAAGGCCTGCATCCGGCCCACGCCGAGGCGGTGCCAACCGGGTGTCAGGGGCGACGGGCAATGCGATCGGCCCCAAAGTATGGTGCGAGCGCAGTGGGCAGGCGCACAGTTCCGTCCGGCTGTTGTCCCGTCTCGAGTAGGGCGATGATGGTACGGGGGAAGGCAAGCCCGGAGGCGTTGAGCGTGTGCACGAATTCCGGTTTGGCCCCGGCTTCGCGCCGAAAGCGAAGATTCATCCGGCGGGCCTGAAAATCGGTGAACGAGCTCGAACTCGACACTTCGAGCCAGGCGTTCACCCCCGGCGCCCAGACCTCGAGGTCGAACGTGCGGGCGCTGCTGAATCCCGTATCACCGGTCGCTAGCTCGAGAACGCGATACGGCAATTCCAGCCGTTGCAACACGGTTTCCGCGTGCTGCGTGATCCGCGCGTGCTCCGCGTCGGACGTTTCGGGAAGCACCAATCGGACCAACTCCACTTTGTCGAACTGGTGCACCCGGATCAGGCCGCGCGTGTCTTTCCCCGCCGCCCCGGCTTCCCGCCGAAAGCAGGGTGTGTGGGCCACGAACGTCGCCGGGAGCGCATTCGCGTCGAGGATTTCATCGCGATAGAGGTTGGTGACCGGCACTTCGGCGGTTGGGATGAGGAACAGATCATCGCCGGGCACGGCATACAGATCCTCCTCGAACTTGGGCAGCTGCCCCGTCCCGGTGAGCGTCGCGCGATTGGCGAGATACGGTGGGGCGATCTCGAGATACCCGTGTTCCTTGGTGTGCAGATCCAGCATGAAATTCGCCAAGGCCCGTGACAATCGGGCTCCGTCCCCCGTCAGAACAGGAAACCCCGATCCGGTGATTTTGGCGCCGCGCTCTTCGGACAGCCGCACCACGATCCACGCCCCGACGGTATCGAAATCCTCCACTTTGGTCAGATCGATCGCCTCAACCTGTCCCTCGATTGCGCGCAGCCGGGTATCAATCCGCCCCACCGAGGATACGCACAGCGGCCCACTCAGCGCGATGCTGATCGCGCCGTCCTTGGCAGTTTCGGTAGTAAAGTCAGCCCATTCGCGCATCGGAGTGCTGTTTGCGTCAAAATTG
>JANYKV010000115.1 GCA_025358055.1 Gemmatimonadota bacterium | reverse complement strand
GCCGCTTTCGGATCGCCGATCGGGCCTCATCCCGCGCGAGGTTTGCGGCCACCGCAAAAACCCAGGCTCGAGGTTTTTCCGGCCGATGGGCCATGGCACGAATAAACACTTCTTGAGCAAGGTCTTCAGCGCGATCCGCATCCCATACCTTGCGATATAGAAATCGGACGACGGACTGGTAGGTGGTTTGGTAGAGACGCTCCAAATCGTCGATCATTTCAACCCTTTCCCGGTGGGACGAATTCGCGCCTTAGGAGACGACCGCGCCCCCCTCCGGATGCACACCTGGGGCCGTCCGAACGCCATCCCGGTCCCCGGGTAGGTAAGTGCTTGACCCTGTTCTGGATAGGAAGTAACCACACAGCCGGGCCTCGGGCAACTGAGCTCCTCATGTGTCACCCAGATTGGGGCCACTTGGCTGGTTCAGGACACCTGGGTAGTCCTTCCTGGTCATGTGTCCCCGATGAATACGCATCCTGGGTGGAAGTTGTCTGTCGGAGCGGGCCATGCGAAGCACAGATCCGGTTTGGCTTGTCCTCCCTCCGGCCGGGATCGTCCGTGGAGGCCACACGTAACCGCGTCATCTTCCAGGAAGGCACAGGCGGAGATCATTTCGGCCCCCAATGTATCGTCCGACACGCGATCGACCTTACACAAATAGGGCGATTTCCGGGCGCGAACTAGGGCCTCGAGTCGCGTGTTCGTTTTTGCGCACACGACCTCCACTTGAAGGTCGCGGCAGCACGCCGCCCCTCGAGTGTGATCGGAAGTGCGACACGGAGCCCCTACACATGGGTTCGCTTCCCCGATGACTGGTAAGGCACGAGATCGCGGCGGGGATTCAACCAGCGCCTGTTTGCGGAGTATGCCGCCGGTGACGATTTCGAATTCGTCGGGTCCGCTCCTGCGCTGCGCGGATTTCGCCGTTTGATGCGGGCGCGGGGTTTTCCCCCGAAATCCATGGCCTGCACATCGAGAGCCACCATTTGTTGTGGGCTCGAGAAATTTGCAAGGAACGTGCAGGACGGCATCGGCGGCCAATTGATTGCCCACGCGCCGAAGGGGTCCGAAGTCGATCCGCTCGGTGTGGCCCAAGAGCCAAGTCGCCTCATGATCAGCCGCCGCACCCCCATCGCGCAATGAAGCAA
Source organism: Gemmatimonadota bacterium (assembly GCA_025358055.1). Lineage (GTDB taxonomy): Bacteria > Gemmatimonadota > Gemmatimonadetes > Gemmatimonadales > GWC2-71-9 > JANYKV01. The sequence goes on along the minus strand of JANYKV010000115.1, from coordinate 4,925 downwards.
CCCGCAGGATGATTCGGAGGGACTGACAGTGAGCCCCGAGGGCACGACAAGGGGGAATCTTCATGACGTCCGAGGTCAGGGTCAGGGCCGGGTGTGGTGTCGGCCAAACGGTTCACGTAACGAAACATAGCAGTGGGCGGCTGGTGCCCGCGGTGCATTGGGGGGACTGGATTCTTCCCCTGGGTCTAGGTATCTTGTGAACTTATTCACAAGCCCAGGGTGCGGGGTGACTTCCGGCCGTGGGATTCCGGGGGGGGAGAAGGTTCACAACGGGTTCTGGAGGCAAGGTTAAGCGATGAGAACGACTCTGGTTGCTGGGTTGGCCCTGGCCCTCGTGGCCTGCGGTGGTGGTGAGAAGAAGGCCGAGAGCGCTGCGACTCCGGCTCCGGGAGCCACGCCAGCGCCGGCTGCTGTGACAGCCGTGGCGGGCGCGACACACGACGTCAACATGGTGCTCGACGGGTCGACCTACCACTTTGTCCCCAACCACTTCACCATCAAGGTGGGTGACAAGGTGGTCTTCCACAACGTGAGCGGTGGTCCACACAACGTCCAGTTCTGGGCGGACAGCATTCCGGCTGGCGCCGCCGACCCGCTCAAAGCAGCGATGCCGGACCAGATGTCTGATTTGGTTGGGAACCTCATCACCGAGGCGAACGGCACCTATGCCATCACCTTCGCGAATGTTCCGACCGGAGACTATGGGTTTACCTGCCTCCCTCACATGGCCATGGGCATGAATGGGAAGGTCACCGTCACGAAGTGACGGACGGTAGGTAACGCGGTCGAGGGCCCCGAAATGATCCGGGGCCCTTTGTTGTCGAGCGCCAGTGGAATGAAGCGTCGACCAGCGTATTGGATGACCCGATAGATTCCGGCCCAGTGGGCACTCAGTAGGAAAACCGCAGTGTTCGCACACTGTCTGGTTGGTCGCCCTCGATGCTCGTCATAAGACGCCAGTAATAGGCCATGCCGGTGTGACCACCTGCGAAATAGCCCGCAATGGAGGTCAACGGAAGAATCACGGGGTGTCCGGCAGTCACGTGCGGGCAGCTGGGAGTACGACAAAGAGCAAGTAGGATCAGAGCGTCGGGGTTCGCGACCATATAGTACACGGGCTCCGCGCTCTGGGTGGTGAGCGTAAATGTCTCGCCGTTCACTCGGACGCTGAGCAATTCAGTGGAGGCGGAAGGAGAGGAGGGCCCGGCACAGCCGATGAACGCCAGTATTGCGGTTGAGATAGCGAAACGATAGGGCATTCGTCGGCCACCTAAGCAGGGGACGTACCTCCGCGATGCATGCGTTGGGCCACCATCCGCTGGACTAACCCGTTACTCGGCAAGGCCTTCGAGTTTCGCGTGGGCGCTCGTTTGTGTCCCTGTAACACGCTCGCGTGCCATTCCGACACGGTCACGACCTTCACCCCAGAGGTATGCCGCTGCGATCGTAGCCGCGAGCACGATACCCGCAAGCGCATCGACGGCGTAGTGCATCTGACAATACACAACCGAGATCGTCAGCAGGGCCGTCAGTGGCGCGAGAATGAGCCCCAACGCACGAGAACCCCTCCAGGCAGCTGCGGTCGCGACGATCGACGCCCCCACGTGAGACGACGGAAACGCCGCGCCGTACGAACTGCCCGAATCCAGAATCCGGTACACCCAACGCGCCATGACGTTGTCGAGAAAGCCTGGGCTTGGTCTCGGGAATTCGTAGTATGGCCCGGCCACGGGGAAGAACAAGAAACATAGATAGCACACTATGAATGCCGTCACGGTCCACGTGACCACACGTCGAACCGCACGCCAATCTCGACGGGAGGCGCAGTAAAGAATCGGGAATGGGACGATGAAATAGTAAGAAAGGTAGGCGCCGTGGAGGAGGGTCGACCAAAATGCGCTCGGGTGTTGCCGCCACCAATCCTGACTCGGCTGGCCGCCAAAGAGGCTGCCTTCCCACCCTTGCACCAGGCGGTCATGCACGGAGATGAGGCCGATGCCGTTGATCAGATCCAGCGCGCCATAAAGGGCAACCACGAGGATGATCGGGTAGAGCTCACGCAGCGCATGCCCAACCGGCCCCAGCGTCTGGCTGTTGTGCGCCAAGAGCCAGACCAGCCCCGCCGTTACCAGGCAGGCCGCGATGACCCACCAACCAGCGGGCCGATGGTCCAACCGCGTTGCCGCGACCAGAGCGAGGATGGTAACGAATCCGAGAATCAGTCGATCACTCGCCCGGATCACATCCAGCCTTCCTTCCGATACCAGGCGAGCGTGGCGGGGATCCCCGTCGCAATGTCGTGCCCCGCGGTCCACCCGGTATCGCGCTGCAGCGGGGTTGGATCGCAGGTCCACGCCGCCGCGAAGAACTCATGAATCTTATCCGGTGAAAGGATCGTAGCGCGGCCTGCCAGGGCCGCAACGCCGCCCGTCACCGACAAGATGATCGTCGCGAGAAATCGGGGAACCTGGAGCAGGATTACCGACTTGCCCTGGCTTCGACCGACCATCCTCACCAGGTCCGCGCTGGTGACGATTTCTCGGTGACACGCGTAGTACGTGTTGCCGTTGGTGGCAGCGGACGTACCCGCCGCAATCAATGCCAGGGCGAGATCGGGACCATAGAGCAAGGAGAGTTGCTGCGTTCCACGTCCGAAGACAGGAGCGAGCCCGGACCGGGTTACGCGGAAAATCCGAAGCATCTCGGTGTCGCGAGGTCCGTACAGGGCTGGAGGGCGGATGATGCACCAGGGCCCGGGATAGCGACGGACCTCCGCCTCCCCGGCGGCTTTGCTTCGTCCATATGCGGTCACCGGGCGCGGTGGTTCGGTGCCAACGAGGTGTTGCCCCACAATCGCGGGGCCACCGGCAGCAAGTGAGGACACCAGGACCAGCTTGGCGGATGAGGTTGCGCCCGCCGCACGGGTCAGCCGTGCGGCTCCGTCTCGATTCACGTGGAGAAATGCGGACTCGTTCTTTGCAGCAACCAGGCCAGCAACGTGATAAATGACGTCTTGGTCCCGGCACGCGTCCTCCAGGGCCGGGACGCTGTCCAAGTCACCCACGACGAGTCGAACGCCTACGCGCTCCAGATGCGCCGCCCGTTCCCGTGAACGGGCCAACGCCGTCACTTGATCTCCGCGGCGCAGTAGTGACTCAATCAGGTGGCTTCCGACGAAGCCGGTTCCACCGGTCACCAGCACTTTCATTGTGGTCATCCGTGAACTGGGAGGGGGAGGACGCTGGGGCGGGGGAGACTAGCGAATGGCGCGATCGAGTATCCGGTATTTCTTGTACTCGACGAATCCCATCTTTATCAACCCTGCGTTGATCGCCGGATTGTCCTCCAGAATCCACCCGGCCTCACCCCAATAAATGCCGATTTCCGCGGCTTTGGTCCACATCCAGTGGTAGAGCACTGCATCGAGGCCCTTGTTGCGATAGTCCGGATGAACCCCGAGCAGGAGCACGCGACTTCGGTTGATCGTGTGCCGCTTGAGCGCCCAGAGCAATTTGAGCACGACCGGAAACATGCGTCCTGAACGATTCTTCCGAAAGACGACGTTGAGATCGGTCAGCGCAAGAGCAAATGCGATGACCTTCCCGTCCTTTTCGACAAAGGGAACCAAGGTGGGTTCGACGACCGGCTTGAATTGTGTGGCGAGATGATCGATCTCCCGTTCGGTCATCGGGACGAAACCCCAGTTCTTTTCCCAGCACGCATTGTACAGCTCTTTGATTCGTTCGACCTCGGCGTCAAAGTCCTTCAGGTTGAGGGGCCTCAGCGTGACACCTAGGCGCTTTGTGATCAGTTCCGTGCCGCGTGTCAGTCGTTCGGGAACGGGTTTGTAGGCTCCTTTCCCACCTCCTTCATACACCAAGAGGTCCTTGGCCTTGGTGAAACCCGCTCGTTCGAGCAGGGCGAGGTAATACGGTGGGTTATGCGGCATCATTAGCGTGGGGGGGGTGTCGAATCCCTCGATGAGCAGTCCGCATTCGTCGTTCGTGGAGAACGACACGGGTCCGCGCAAGATGTCGTGGCCTTTGGTGCGGACCCAGTTTTCCGCCGCGTTGAGGAGCGCCTCGGCGACTGCAGGATCGTCCGATGTTTCGAAAAAACCGAAAAAGCCAACCCGATCCTCATGGGTCTCATTGTGGAGCCGGTTGGAGATCCCGGCGATTCGACCGACCACCACCCCGTCACACAGGGCCAGGAAGTACTCGGCTTCCGCGTGGTCGAAGAAAGGGTTTTTCTCGCGGGAGAGCAGAAGCTTTACGTCCCGACGCAACGGCGGGACCCAAAGTGGGTCCCGCGCATAGTGCCGATATGGAAGGTCGATGAACGCGTTGAGGTCCTTCCCATCCTCAACCCGGCGGATGGTTACCGCCGAGGTCAGATGACCCCCAACTCTTTTCCGATCCGACCGATGGATTCGAGACAGAAGTCGATTTGGTCCGGCGTGTGGGTGGCCATCACACTCGTGCGGAGCCGGCACTGTGAGGGTGGCACCGCGGGCGGGACGACCGGATTCGTAAAGACGCCGGCGTCGAAAACCTTGCGCCACATGACAAAGGTCTTGTCGAGCGGTCCGACGAGGATGGGGACGATCGGGGTTTCGGTGGGGCCAACCTCGAAGCCCAGGCTCTTGAACCCTTCGCGCAGCCGGGCGGTGTTTTCCCAGAGGCGCCGCCGCCGTTCATCGTCATGCTGGAGCACTTCGAGCGCGGCAAGGACGCCCGCGGTGTTTGCGGGTGGCAGTGACGCGGTGAAGATGAGGGGCCGGCTATGGTGCCGAAGATAGTTGATGACATTGGCGGAGGCAGCGACGAACCCGCCGATCGAGGCCAGCGACTTGGAGAAGGTACCGCCGATGAGGTCGACCTGATCGGCGATTCCGAAGCTCGCCGCGGTGCCCCGGCCGCCCG
>JANYKV010000112.1 GCA_025358055.1 Gemmatimonadota bacterium | reverse complement strand
CATGGCACATCTGGATCACTCGAGCCCTGACCCGCGCGCCGCGGGCGATGCCAGTCCCGCCTTCCTCCAGGCACTCCTGCTTGCCCTGTTGGTGCTTCCAACCATCGCGCTCGCGCAAGCCCGCGCCCCGGAGGACTCCTTCGACGTGGTGCTGTTGGGTGGCCGGATCGTCGATGGAACCGGCGCCGCATGGTACCGCGGCGACGTCGGGATTCAGAATGGTCGAATTGCCCGGATCGTCCCAGCGGGCCTGCTGCGCAATGCGTCTGCCCGGATTCGATTGGAAGTGCACGACCAAGTCGTGGCCCCAGGGTTCATCGACATCCAAGGTCATTCTCGACAGGAATTCACCACCGGTGATGGCCGGGTCGTGAGCAAGATCACCCAGGGCATTACCACGGAAATCCTCGGTGAAGGTTGGACCAACGCACCCGTCAACGATCAGACCGTGAACTCGAGCGCCGACCCCCCTGACCTGCGGACCCAGTTCGCGCGCCCCGATGGGTTCGGACGGTGGTTGGATGCCATCGAGCAGCATGGCGTGTCGGTCAACGTCGGATCGTTCCTGGGTGCCACCACCGTCCGCTCCTACGCCAAGGGTATGAGGCAAGGCGCCCCCACCGCGGCCGAGCTGGATACGATGCAGGCCGTCGTCCGCCGCGCAATGGAGGACGGGGCGTTTGGCGTGGCGTCGGCCATCATCTATCCGCCAGGTGCATTCGCAACAACGGACGAGTTGATTGCCCTCGCTCGCGCGATGGCCCCCTACGGCGGGATCTATGTCTCCCACATCCGGTCCGAGGGGGATCATTTCCTCGAGGCTCTCGACGAAGCCATCCGCATCGGGAAAGAAGGTGGGGTGCCGGTCGAGATCTATCATCTCAAAGCCATGGGGCGCCGGAACTGGCCCAAGGTTCCGGTCGCTATCCGTAAGATCGAGAGCGCCCGCGCCGCCGGGCTGGACATCCAGGCCAACATGTACCCCTACATCGCAACGGGAACGGCGTGGACGGCCTGCCTGCCACCCTGGTCGGCCGCAGACGGGAAGCTCTTCGACAACCTGCACGACCGCGCCGCCCGGGCTCGGATCCGGGCCGAGATGGTGGCCCCGAGGACCAGCTGGGAGAACAACTGCGCGCTGTCCGGGCCAGACGGCATGTTGATCGTGGCGACCCGGAAACCGGAGAACGCGCGCTTCGCGGGCAAGCGCCTGGCCGAGGTCGCGAGGGTCCAACACAAGCATTGGGCGGACGCGCTCCTGGACCTGATCGTCTCCGAGGGCGAAGTCGGTGGCGCCGTGTACTTCATGATGACGGAGGCGAACGTCGAGTTGCAAATGAAGCAACCGTGGATCAAGTTCGGCACCGATGCGGGCGGCATCGACCCCGATAGCGCCAAAGATCTCGAACATCCTCGGACCTATGGCAGCTTCCCGCGAATCCTCGGCCGGTACGTGCGAGAACGGAAGGTTCTCACTCTCGAAGATGCGGTCCGCAAGCTGTCCTCCGCCGTGGCTACGCGGCTTTCGATCCCGGATCGCGGAGTGTTGCGAGAGGGGTTTGCGGCCGACATCGTCGTGTTCGACCCTGCAACGGTGGCCGATCGAGCGACGTTCGACCGTCCGCATCAGCTTTCCGTAGGGATTTCGCAGGTATTCGTGAACGGCGTTGCGGTGGTGAGGGACGGGAAGGTCACGGGGGCGAAGCCCGGCAAGGCGCTCAGGGGCCGCGGAGCTCGCCCCCGTAGCTGAGCAAACCCACGCCAACCCTGGCTCGGCACCACGCAGGGTTCGAAATGTTCCTGCCCCAGTTGGCTCCGCTCACCGACGGTAGTATCTCTCTAGAGCAGGCCGCCTCGGGCCGCGCCGCTCTACCCCAAGAGGTAGCATCGTGAATGCTCTGGCCATCGCCGCTGTCGGATTCTTGCTCGGCCTTCGTCACGCGGTCGATCCCGATCACGTGGTGGCGGTCACGACGATCCTCACGTCCGAACGATCATTCCGTCGGGCGCTCTGGATCGGTGCGCTCTGGGGCATCGGTCACTCCCTTGCCCTGTTCGCGGCCGGCGGTGCGATCATCGCGTTCCGACTGGTGGTTCCCCCACGTGTGGGGCTCACCCTCGAGTTGGGCGTGGCATTTATGCTCATTCTCCTCGGATTTAGGAGTCTTCGGCCTCTTCAACAGCATGATCATCCGCACCCGAAACTCGATCCTCGTAGACCGCTCCTGATCGGCATCGTCCACGGCTTGGCGGGGTCAGCCGCCGTGGCCTTGTTGGTCCTGACAACAATCCGGAGTTCGCTCTGGGCCGCCGGGTATCTCGCCGTCTTTGGCGTGGGAACAATCGCTGGCATGATGGTCGTCACGGGAGTGCTCGCAACGCCTGCGGTCATCGCGGGGGAGCGGATAGTGCGTTTCGAGCGGGGAATCCGATTCGCGGCGGGCGCGGCCAGCGTAATCCTGGGCTTGCTCATCGCCCGCGGAATCATTGTGGCCGGGGGCCTCTTCAACGAGGTCCCACTCTGGAATCCGAAGTAAGCGGCGCTGATTCCCCGGCTCGATGACCAGGATTCCCCTCTGAGCTACGCCCTACCCCCTCACGACAACCGGGCCATCAAGTAAGCGACGCACTCCGGCCAGTAACTCCGAGGTGGAAAACGGTTTCGCCAGGAATTCACGCCCCTGTGAGGTCACCGCACCGAGTTCGGGGAAGTCCTGGGTGTAGCCGGACATATACAGAATCCGGGAAATCCGTCCGCTTGCCACAGCCCGCTCGGCCAGTTCCCGGCCGCCGAGTTTCGGCATCACGAGGTCGGTGATCAGGAGATCGAAGGCCTCGTTGCTACTCTCCAGGTAGCGAAGGGCGGCGACCGAATCGCCGAAGGACACCACGTCGTAACCATGGATTCGCAACGCGCGCTCGGTGACGCGCCGCACCATGTCCTCGTCCTCGACCAGCAGAATGCGCTCCGTTCCCCGCGTGTTGCCTTCGGGCCGAATCGGCTCGGGTCGATCGGCGGCGCCCGCGAGCGCTGGTAGTGCGATCGTGAACACCGTGCCGCGTCCGGTCTCCGAGCGAAACCAAATGAACCCATCATTCTGCCGAACGATGCCATAACAGGTCGCGAGGCCAAGCCCGGTACCCTCTCCAGGCGACTTTGTGGTGAAGAAGGGCTCGAAGACACGGCTGTGCAGCTCGACGGGAATCCCAGTTCCGCCGTCCTGCACGCTGAGCACCACATAGCGCCCCAGGGGGAGCGTTGCGCCACCAAAAGCGCCCTGCTCGGTGAGTTCCAACACCTCCGTCCGCAGCACAAGCGTCCCGCCCTCCGGCATTGCGTCGCGGGCATTCACCACCAGGTTCGTGATCGCCTGTTCGATTTGGCCGGGGTCGGCCGAGACCAGGTCGGGGTGTGCCTCGAGCTGGGTGATGAACTCGAAGCGCTCGCCCACCAGGCGTTTGAGCATTTGGGCTAGGCCCGACATGAGTTCATTGATCCGAACCGACCGCCGTTGCACGACCTGTTGCCGAGCGAACGCGAGCAATTGTTTGGTGAGCGCTCCAGCGCGCCGTGAGGCCAGATCGATCGCGCCGATATCAGCCAAGGAGCGATGATCCGTCGGCAACGTCTCGCGGATGGCGTCGGAATGACCAAAGATCACCGTCAGTAGGTTATTGAAATCGTGCGCGATGCCTCCCGCGAGGCGGCCAATGCTTTCGAGCTTCTGCACCTGGCGGAGTTGCTCCTCGAGTGCGTGGCGTTCCGCTTCGACTCGGCGCCGCGCGGTGATGTCACGCGAGGCAATGACCATTCCAGTCACTCCCACCTCAGGCGGGAGCAAGGTGCCGGTGGATTCAAGGACGAGCCAGGAACCATCCCGGTGTCGATACCGGTACTCGACCACCTGGGGCTCGGAGTCGCCCTGGAAGCGACGCGCGAGTGCCTCCGTCAGGTAGCCAAGTTCATCCGGATGGGCTAGCTCGAAAACGCTCCGGCCGATCAGCTCCTCCGCGGGCCATCCAAAAACCTTCTCGGCGGAGGGACTGATGTACAGGCGGGTCCCTTGGTGGTCGACCGCGGCGATCACATCCTCGGTCTTCTCAGTGAGGGCCCGGAACCAACGTTCGTTCGTCGCCATCGCCTCGCGCGCTTGGGCGGCGTCCTCCGCACTCCGCAACGCGGCGGAGCGCTCATCTTCGAGCAAGGTACTGACAATGGAGATCCCCATCACCGATTGGATGAAAACGTCGAGAAAACTGTAGTATCCACTCACCGACACGGTGGGCCATTCGAAGCTGAGTGCCGCCGTATGGTAGAAGAAAAAGAGATGCCACAGGCTGGCGAGTAGCAGGGTGGTCGCCAAGAATCGCCGACCCGTCGACGGGCCGTTTCGCGCGGACCGAGCGATCCAGATCGCGGACCCCAGCAGAACGACACCGGCGAGCAAGCTCCGTGGCCCCGCACGAACAAGCAGGCGCCGGAAGGAGCCAGGAGGATCGTCAATGAACGGGAATGGAATCACGGTCGCGATCACGAAGGCGATTGCCCAGAACCAAAGCATCTCCCGCCGGCTGACCGAACGGCCCGAAATGAGGTTGCGGGCGCCCGCGAAGATGCAGGCGACAAACACCATGCCGGCGATTTGGTTCGCTCCGGTCAATACGAGGCGGCCCGGTGACGCGGCGGGCACCTGCCAGAGCCCGCTCGTCGAGGCCAAGCTCGCCAGGATGTACAATGCGTTAGCCCACCAGCTCCACGCCCACCATTTCAGGTATTCGCGTCGATAGACGCGGTAGAACCCAAACGTTACGGCGCCGAGAACCAGCGTGAGACCCGCTTGGGCCGAGATGGCCAGGGTCAGTACCACCGATTCGGGACGGAGAGCGCTCATGAGCGGTCGATCTCGATCGGCGGACGAAAATGCAAGATCAGCGCGGCAATGTCGCGATCCCCGAGTCCTTCAGCCACCGCTTCGGACAACACGCGATCGGCAGCATCGGTGAGCGGCAGCGAGGCCCCAATGCGCTCCCCGACGTCCGCCACTAGCCCTAAGTCCTTCGCGTACAGCCGAAGCGCGGCACCGGCCTCGAGATTGCCGACAAGGACGCGTGCCAGCGACCGTTCGAGCATTCGCGACTGTCCGAAACTCACCCGGAGTACCTCGCCGAGGGAGCGAAGGTCCAGGCCGGCCCGCTCGGCGAGCCCTAGGGCTTCCGCCGCCGCGGCTCCGTGCACGAAGGTGAGAAGCTGGTTGACCAGCTTCGTGAGCGACCCGGTCCCAACCTCCCCCATGCGCACAATGGTGGCCCCATAGGTCCCGAGGATTGGAAGGGCACGCTCGAACACGCCCGCCTCGCCTCCGGCCATGATCGTGAGCGTTCCCTGCTCCGCCCCCTCCGGCCCTCCACTCACCGGCGCGTCGAGGAATCCCAACCCACGTCCTCGCGCCGCCGCCCCGATCGACCGAGCGGTCTCGGGTCCGATCGTGCTGTGATCAATCAGGATCGTCCCCGGTCGGGCGCCCGCGACGACTCCACCTTCGTCAAGAAAGACCTGTTCGCTGGCGGCCACACTGTCTAGGCAGGACAGCACAACGTCGCAGTGCTCCGCGAGGTATCTCACGGTGGGAGCGACGATGGCGCCCAACGCCCTCAGAGGTGCGGCCTTCGTCGGAGAGCGGTTGTAGACCGTGAGTTCATACCCGACCCGCATGATGTGGCGGCAAATAGGAAGCCCCATGCGCCCCAAGCCGATGAAGCCGACACGAGTCCGAGCCACCGCCGAATCATCCATCGGTCACGCATCCGTTCGACGCTGAGCTCACGCTCCGGGCATACTTGAGCAACACGCCCTGAGTAGCCTTCAGCGGAGGGGGGCTCCATTGCGAGAGCCGTCGAGCCAGTTCTTCGGGAGTGATCTCGAGGGTGAGTCGCCGG
>JANYKV010000110.1 GCA_025358055.1 Gemmatimonadota bacterium | reverse complement strand
TCCAGCTCGATTCGAAAGTCGCCGTCATCGCCCTCACCAATACCAACGACTCCGACCCTTCCGATATCGCCGGGCAACTCATGCGAACGGTGGGTGTGGCCGTGGCCAAAGCGACTGCCACGCCCCCAAAGGTCGTCGCGTGGGATCCCTCCTGGGCGCGTTTTGCGGGACTCTACCGCGGCAAGTGGAGCGATGAACAGGTCGTGGTATTGAACCAGCAACTCGTGATCATCGCACCGAACGGCCGAAACGTAGACGAACCCATTCACCTCGAGCCGTTGGGCAACGGCCTGTTTCGGTATGTTGCTCCGGGCGGAGGCGGAGAGGTCGGTGAAGTCGTACGATTCGTCGAGGAGAATGGAAAAGTCGTGCGCATGATCACTGGGGACTCGTACGTGGATCGAGTGCGGGAGTAGCTCGGGGGGCGGCACGGCGGCTCTGGTGCTGGTCGATGTTCGCGAGGAAGAAATTTCAGCGCTCGCCCGCCAGGCGCAGATTCCCATCGCGTTCCGGGTTGATCGCATTCTTTGGGTTACACCGGCGGCAGGAAACGCCGGGGGTTTTCTGCGCGAAGAACGCGCCGTCGCGTCGCCCTATGTCAAGGACTATGACGCCATTCCCAATAATGGCCCGGCGAGTTGGCAGCACCAGTTCGACACGTCTCAGTGGGGATTCCTTACCGCGCAGGTCGACGGAGAACTGGTCGGTGGTGTGGTCGTGGCAAGGCAAACGCCGGGGCTCGACCTCCTCGACAATCGAATGGATCTGGCCGTCTTGTGGGACGTCCGCGTGCACCCCAATTGGCGGGGTCAAGGCGTGGGCACGGCGCTCTTCAAAGCGGCGGAGCGGTGGGCAGCCGTGAGAGGGTATCGCCGCCTGAGGGTAGAAACCCAGAACATCAACGTGCCCGCCTGCCGGTTCTATGAGCGGCAGGGCTGCGAGTTGGAGTCGGTTGACCCTATGGCGTATCCCGACTTCCCGGAGGAAGTGCAGCTGATTTGGCATAAGCCGCTGTCAGCTGGAGATTCCTCGGACGCTTCGCTGCCTCGGAATGACACGTGTTTTTCCCGGCCCTCGGAATGACACATTGACATTTATTACTCGCCCTGGGTCAGCAGAAGAGAGTATCATGTCCAACCCAACTCCTAACGCCACTCGAAACCCCGCGCTCGTGTTGCTCCACGGCGCGGTCCTCAATGGACGTATGTGGGACCCAATCGTCGCCGACTTGTCGAGCGACTTCCAGATTCTGACGCCGGACCTGCCGGGCCACGGAACGCGGGCAGGCGAACCATTCCGGTTGGCCTCCGCAGTGGCGGTGGTCCAGGATGCGGTGCGCTCACTCGCGCCCAAGCCGGTAGTGCTCGCCGGCGACTCGTTGGGCGGCTACGTATCAATTGCCGCTGCCGGCAGCCTCGGCAGCCAACTGCAGGGCGCCGTCCTCGGAGGCTGCACGGGAAATTTCCAAGGGTCCGTGGCCTACGTGGCTCTGATTGCCTTGACCGGCCTGGTCCCGCCCGCAAGACTCCAGGCCCAATTGGAAAAGCGCCTTGTGCGCGACTATGCGGCCGGCCCGGCGATCCTCCAGGGTGGCATTCGCCCGGCGGCGTTTTCTGAGGGGGTCGCTGAGTTTCGACAGGTGAATTTCCGGACGCAGTTGGCGCGGCTCAATATCCCGATTCTGTTGGTCAACGGCACTCGCGACTGGTGGCACCGGCTGGGCGAGCGCGGTACCATGGCCGCAGCGCCTCAGGTGACCCTGCATCATATTCCGGGCATCGGGCATGGTGTCAGCATCATTCGGCCCGCGGAGTTCGCCGCGTTGATCCGGGAGTTCGTCACCACACGTCGCCTTGGCTCACCCCATGACGGCCCATCCTGAGCCCGGGAGGCCCCGTGCTCTACTTCTCGTTGCCCTCTTCGGGCTCATCGTGCCGAACGGACTCTTGGTCTACTGGTTGGCGGCCGAGTTCCACGGGCTTGGCGCGATACTCCATGATACGCTTGCGTTGGCTTTCATTTTGGATGCGCTCCTCGCCCTTGTCATCCTGAGCATCTACTTCGCTCGACGTCCCATCGGACGCGTGCACTGGGGATGGTTCATCGTCTGTTCTCTAGTAGGTGGCCTCGGATTCAGCCTGCCGTTCTATTACTGGCTCAATTTGCCTCGGACATTGCGGTAATCAAAAACGCAGCGAGCAGCCGAACCGACTAGACGCTTGGGGATTCGGGGCGTACAATTGCCCGTGCCGATAACTCATCTTCGAACCCGGATCCGCTGGCAAGTTCTCCCAGCTAGGAGCGCAACGATGTCGGAAAGATCGAGGGCCGCTGCCGCTTTGGGTGCCGCCGTTGCAGTCGCGGCAGCACCAGCCGTTGCTCAATCGGTGCAGTATCGGTCCCCAGCAGGCATCGAATACCGCGCCCAGCCCGACACGGGAGCAATTGCCACCGCGGAGCGAGCGCTCGCGGCCGACCCGCGGAACGTGGACCTGATCATCAAGCTCGGCGTGGCTCAATCGGCGGCGCGGCAGTTTCGTGAGGCGATCGAGACCTTCACGCGCGGCCTCGCCATCGCCCCGGAGAATGCCCTCCTCTACCGGTGGCGCGGCCACCGATACCTTTCTATCCGCGAGTTGGACAAAGCCACGGCAGATCTCACCCGGGGCAGCCGCCTCGACCCAACCATTTACGGCATCTGGTACCACCTGGGCATCGTCCGGTTCGCACGCGGCGACTTCAACGGCGCCGCGGAGGCCTTTCAGCAAGCGCAGTCCCGCGCCCCGGATGGCGGCGAGCTCGCCGGGGCGACGGATTGGCTTTGGATGTCACTCTCTCGCGCGGGGAAAGGGCCCGACGCACAGGCGATGTTGGACCGCCACCCTGACTCACTCGCGGCCACCAATGCCTACGCCCAGCGTTTGAAGCTCTACCGCGGACAAATTGGGCCCGGCCAGGTGTTCACTCCCGCCGATACCGCAGACGTCCAAGTTGCGACACTCAGCTATGGGCTCGGAAACTGGTACGTCGTGCACGGCGACACTGCGAAGGCGAAAACACTCTTCGAGCGATCGGTTTCCTCGGGCGGTTGGCCGGCCTTCGGATTCATCGTATCAGAGATTGAGCTCAAGCGGTTGCGGTAGAGGGGCTCGCACCTTTTTCTAATATCGGACCCAATCCAGAGGACCTCGTGAAGAAACTACTGGCACTGATCGGCCTCGTCGTTCTCCTCTTGGCCGGCATCCTCGTGGTCCGGACGCTACGGGTTCCGGCCCCGGCGCCGGCCGCGCTCGCCGGCAGCTCACCGATCACGGTCGACGAGGCGGCGGCCGCCGGCCGCCTCGCCGGTGCGGTCCGATTTGCCACGGTTTCATTTGGCTCCGGGGCACCGATCGATACGGCCGCGTTTCTCGGCCTCCACCAATACCTCGCGACCACGTTTCCACTCACCCGTAGCACGCTCGTTCGCGAAACCGTCGCCGGCTTGAGCCTCCTATACACCTGGCACGGCATCGATACCACACTCGCTCCCGTTGTCCTCATGGGGCACCTGGATGTGGTTCCGGTGCCGAAGCCCAATCTGCCGGAATGGACCCATCAGCCGTTCTCGGGTGATGTGGCTGACGGGTTCGTCTGGGGCCGGGGCACGCTCGATGACAAAACCACCGTACTTTCGATTTTCGAGGCGATTGAAGGTCTCCTCGCCAAAGGCTTTCGCCCGGCCCGGACCGTGTATCTCACCTTCGGCCACGACGAGGAGGTCGGCGGTCTGTATGGCGCCCGGGCAATCGTGGCGTTGCTCGTCTCGCGCGGCGTGAAGCCGGCGCTGGTGCTCGACGAAGGTGGCTTCATGACGAAGGGGCTCCTGCCCGGTCTCAACGGACGGACCGCCATCATCGGCATCGCCGAAAAGGGGTACCTGAGTCTCAAGCTCCGCGCAGTTGCGCAGGGCGGTCACTCATCGATGCCCACCGGCCGCACCGCCGTGGGTGCCCTGAGCCGCGCGGTGGCCGCGCTGGAAGCAGACCCGTTCCCTTCGAGCCTCGGCGGCCCAACTCGCGGGACCCTCGAGGCGATGGCACCCTATGCACCATTTCTCCAGCGGATCGTGATGGCGAATCTCTGGCTGACTGCGCCGCTCGTCGAACGTTCAATGAGCCGGTTGCCGTTGGGCGCTGCGCTGCTCCACACCACCACCTCGCCGACAATGCTCACCGCCGGGGTCAAGGACAATGTTCTTCCGCCGGAGGCCACCGCGGTCGTCAACTTCCGCATCATTTCGGGGGAGACGGTTGCGTCCGTAACCGATCGGGTCCGCCGGGTGATCAACGATTCCCAAGTGGTGGTCGAACCCCTCGATAGCGCGCACGTCGATCCATCGCCCGTGTCGGACCTCAACTCCTCGGCCTACCGGCTGATTTCGGAAACGATTCGCGGGATGGCCCCGGGAGAACAACTTCCGGTCCTTCCCTACCTCGTCATGGGTGGTACCGACGCGAAATTTTGGGGGGCCCATACCGATCGCGCGTTCCGGTTCTTAGCCGTGCCGTTAGGCGACGGCGACCTGGCGCGCGTTCATGGGGTGAATGAGCGGATCGCAGTGTCCGGCTACGCAACATCGGTGAGTTTCTTTGCCCGGCTGCTCGCCGGAATCGACCGGCTCTGACGCGGGAGTGAATTCCAGACCGCGCACCGCCTCATAGAGGCGGGGTCTCGAGCAAGCAGGACGCTTTCTTCACCGCAGCCACGCGACCCTACATGGGCGTCGGTGGCAACTCGACGATCTCGAGCCAATAGCGGCCGAGAACGTTCATCGCCTCCACCAGCCCCGAGAACGTGACCGGCTTCGTAATGAAGGAGTTCACGCCAAGCTGGTAGCTTCGAATGATGTCCTGGTCGAGCCCTGACGTGGTCAGCCCGACGATGGGAATGTCGTGCAGGGTCTTGTCTTCCTTGATTATCTTCAGGGCTTCGCGCCCATCCATCTTCGGCATGTTGAGGTCCAGCAGGATCAACCCGGGGCGCGGGGCCGTCCCGTTCTGGTCCAAGTATTCTCCGCGCTGGTAGAGGTAGTCGAGCAACTGTTCGCCGTCCTCGACGAATCGAATGTTGTTCGATATATGTGCGTCCTCCAAGGCCTGCTGGATGAGCATCCGGTCGTCCACATCGTCGTCGCAGATGAGAATCGTGATCGGGATCTTGTGCTTGTCTTGCATCATGGCAGGTTTCCTGGTGCCGCCTGGGTGACCGGCAGGCTGACAGTGAATGTGGCACCCTGGCCGGCAGTGCTCATAGCGGCGATCGTGCCGCGGTGTCGCTCGACGATCTTTCGGCAAATCGCAAGGCCAATGCCGGAGCCTTCGTACTCCGCCCGACCGTGAAGTCGCGCGAACATCCCAAAGATCTTTTCCGCGTGCTTCTCGTTGAACCCGATCCCGTTGTCCGATACGGTGATCGTACAGTGCTGGCCGCCGGCACTCGAGCTGCTGAACCGGACTATTGGCGGGGTGTCCTTCCGCCGGTACTTGAGCGCATTGCCGAGCAGATTCTGCAGCAGTTGTCGCATCTGAAGCGCGTCGGCATCGATCACCGGCAGCTCCCCGACTTCCACGCGGCCACCGGCCTCCGCGATGGACGTCTCGAGGTCGGCGATGACCTCCCGGGCAATCCGAGCGAGGTCCGTGCGGACGAACCGCCGGACTCGCCTGGTCACCTGCGAATACAGAAGCAGGTCGCTGATCAGGGTTCGCATGCGGGCGGCCGCGCTGAGCATGCGTGCGAGGTGCTCCCTCGCATTGCCTTCGAGCACCGACCCCGCGGAGGTGTTCAGCAGGTTGCCGAACGACAGGATCTTGCGCAGCGGCTCCTGCAAGTCATGTGATGCGACGGACGCGAACTCGTCGAGCGCCGCGTTCGAGCGCTCCACCTCCCGGTGCTGCTCCGCCAAGCGCCATTCCGTGAAGCGGCGCTCCGTGATGTCCTCGATCGCCAGCAGGATGATCCGCGGAAAGTTCGGTCCTTGCGACACGAGCCGGGCGTTGAGCAGCATGATCTTGCGGCCGATGCCGGGGAATACATGGTCGACATCGAAATCGTTCAATTGCGGTTCCACGGCGAGCTTGTCGCGGAGCAGCTCGCGGAGGGGTGCAGTGTCCCACTGGCCGGAGCCGAGCGTGAAAAGGACCTGGCCGATCGTGTCCTCGGGCTCTACCCGAAAGGTGCGAAGGAATGCGCGATTCGCCTGTGTGACGCGGAATTCGGCGTCCAGGACGATGAGCGGCTCCCGGACGGTGTCGATGATATCGAGCAGCAACTGCTGAGCGGCAGGCATGTCGCCTGCCACCCCGTGGGGGGGCGTCGTGGGGAGTGTCTCGATGTTAGGCACCGCTGCTTCTCCTCGTACGAGGGCCGCGGATCTTCTCAGGCACTGGCTGACTGGATCGTTCTCTGGATCACTCTAACCGCTTCAATTGCTCGATCCGGTGTCCAAAGCAGAGCAGCTGAACCAAGGGATGGGCGCAATCGCTCGAAAGCATGAGAAATCCGTGCTGCCGGTCCTTTAGTCGAGCCCGTCATATGCCTCGGAGCGACACCGTCAGGTGCCAGTCTCGACGACAATCGGCGGGACCGGGCGGCCCTTATCTCCGTTCGCCGCCTAACACTTGCGGCCAGCCGTCATTTCCTCGATGCTTGCTACCGAGGATGTCAGGAAAGTGACACATCAGCCCAGCCGCTGAGAGTGGGTTCAGCATCCGTTGTATCTAAGGGAGTCACCATGAAGCCGCTTGCTCTACTTCCTTTCGTCTTGCTTGGTGCCGCGTGCGCCCCCTCCCCGAAGGGTGCCGCGAACGACGACGCCGCGCGCTGGGAACAACATGCCAAGAACGTGTCGATTCTTCGGGACGATTGGGGCATTCCGCACATCTCCGGGAAGACCGATGCCGATGCGGTCTTTGGCCTGATGTACGCTCAGGCGGAGGATGACTTCAACCGCGTGGAGACCAACTACCTCAACTCAATGGGGCGCCTGTCGGAGGCACTCGGTGAGGAGGCGGTGTATCGTGACCTCCGGATGAAGCTCTTCATCGACCCCGATTCAATGAAGGCACGCTATGCGACGAGCCCCGAGTGGCTCAAGACGCTGATGACTGCGTTCGCGGATGGTTTGAACTACTACCTGTATAAGCATCCTCAAGTGAAGCCCAAGGTCATCACGCGGTTCGAGCCCTGGATGGCGCTCACCTTCAGTGAAGGAAGTATTGGTGGCGACATCGAGCGGATTTCGCTTACCCAGCTCGAGGCCTTTTATGGCCACGGCCCGGCGACGCTCACCGATGCGGTTGACGCCAACCCGAAGGTGCTGGCGCGTGCGGCAGATGACAGCCTGCCCCCAGAGCCAACCGGATCGAACGGCATCGCCGTCGCGCCCGCTAATACCATCGGGCACCATTCCCTGTTGCTGATCAACCCGCATACGTCCTTCTTCTTTCGGGCCGAAGTGCAGGTGACAAGTGAAGAAGGGCTCAACGCGTATGGTGCGGTGACCTGGGGCCAGTTTTTCGTCTACCAAGGATTCAACGACCGGGCGGGATGGATGCACACGTCGAGCGGCGGGGACGCCATCGACGAATATGCGGAGACGGTGGTGACGAAGGGCGACGGCTTTGCCTACCGGTACGGGAGCGAAGAGCGCCCGGTGAGTGCGAACCAGATCAAGGTGCCGTTCAAGACCGACACCGGCATGGCCCAGAAGACGTTCACCGTGTATCGCACCCAACATGGGCCGATCGTGCGGAAAGCGGACGGAAAGTGGGTGAGCATCAAACTGATGGAGGAACCGGTCAAAGCCCTGACCCAGTCATATTCCCGGACCAAGGCGAGGACCTATAAAGCATTCCGCGAGACAATGGACTTGCACACCAATTCCTCCAACAACACCATCTTTGCCGATGCCGACGGCGATATCGCCTATTTCCATGCGAACTTCATTCCGAAACGTGATACCCATTTTGACTGGACCAAACCGGTCGATGGAAGCAACCCCGCGACGGAGTGGAAAGGCCTGCTTTCGGTCGACGAGACGCCCGGATTGCTCAACCCGCCCAGCGGCTGGCTCTACAACAGCAACAACTGGCCCTGGTCGGCGGCGGGGCCGAGCAGCCCCAAGAAACAGGACTTTCCGGTCTATGTGGAAACCGGCGTCGAGTCGCCCCGAGGCCGCCACGCCATTCGGGTCTTGGAGAACACGAAGGATTTCACGGTGAATTCCCTAATCGCAGCGGCGTATGACAGCTACCTCACAGCGTTCGCGGACCTGATCCCCACCCTGCTCAAGGCCTACGACCAGACCCCGGCTTCCAATCCGCTCAAGGCGAAGGTCTCGGAACAAATCGGGCTCCTTCGGAAGTGGGATTTCCGTTGGGGCGCCACCTCGGTGCCGACGTCGCTCGCTGTCTTCTGGGGGGATGAACTCTGGCGCCGAGTGAAGGCCGATGCGGATGATGAGAGCATGTCCGTGTACGACTATATGCGCACCCGAACATCGGTGGAGCAGAAACTTCAGGCGCTCGCCACGGCGTCCGACAGACTCGCGGCCGATTTCGGCAGCTGGAAGACGCCATGGGGTGACATCAACCGATTCCAGCGGCTCACCGGCGATATCGTGCAGCCGTTCAACGATGAAGGGCCCAGCACTCCAGTTGGCTTCACGTCGGCGCAGTGGGGCTCGCTCGCCTCGTTCGGCGCGCGGCCATATCCGGGAACCAAGAAATGGTATGGCACGAGCGGCAACAGCTTTGTCGCGGTGGTGGAGTTTGGCGATAGCGTCCGGGCGAAGGCGGTCACGGCCGGAGGTGAGAGCGGCAATCCCGCGTCTGCCCACTTCAACGATCAGGCGACGCGATACAGCACCGGCGATCTCAGGGACGTCTACTTCTATCCCGCTCAGCTCCAAGGGCACATCAAACGGCAGTATCATCCGGGCGGCTGAGCGCGAGCCCAGCCGAGCTCGCGCTGAATGCCGCAGCTCGGCTGGTGCTTAGGGAAGCTCTGAACCAGTGTCGTGGCGGTGCCGGGGCTCGACCGCAGGGTCCCTCCGGGGGGGCGCTCGGCTTTGACTCCCGCGGCCTCCCCCCGTGCCGCGACCTGGTGCAGAGTTCGCTAGCGCCTGGCCCATTCCTCTGACGAAAACGCTCCGGTGCCCGCGACATTGAGCCTGATCCGATAGAGCCCGGTGCTCGCGGTGATATAGAGGCCCCGGCCGTCGGCATCACCCCACGCCATGTTGGCAACATGTTCCGGCGGGTGAATCGTACCCAAGTGTTTGCCCTCGGGTGACAGGACCCATATCCCCCCCGGGCCGGCAACATAGAGATTGCCCAGTCGGTCCACTTTCATTCCATCAAGCGCGTCGTCGCCCCTCGTGAGCGGCGTCATGTCAAAGAACACCGTCTCGTGGCTCAGCGAGCCATCCGGCTCGACTTCGTACCGCAGAACGACTTTCCGCTGCGGATCCCAGTTGTCGACGTAGAAGTACCGTTCGTCAGGGGAAAACGCGAGACCGTTCGGCCCCGACAACGATTTGGTCACTAATCGCACCGAGCCATCCGTTCCGACGCGATAGACCCCGCTCCATGGTGTTTCCTTGGCCGGATCGTCGAACACGCCAGGTAAGCCGAACGGCGGGTCCGTCACATACAGCGCCCCATCGGATTTGAAGACCAGATCATTCGGGCTGTTGAGCCGCATTCCGTCAACCCGGTCGGCGAGCACCGTGATGGCTCCGGTTTTCTCGAGCCGGGTGACTCGCCGGTTGCCGTGCTCGTTGATCACGAGCCGGCCTTCGCGATCGAGGGCCAAGCCATTCGATCCAGGCTGGTGGTAGCGGCCGATGTCGACCCCGGTGTATCCGCTCTTGGTGCGGAAGACAGACACCTGCCCATCGGGCGTATAGCGATATATCACGTTAGTGTTGGGATCGCTGAAGAGGAGGTAGCCCTCCCGGACCCACACCGGCCCTTCGAGAAACTCGAACCCACCAGCCAGTTTTTCGAGCGTCGCATCGGGAGGCACGAGCCGATCGATATCGGCATCCTTGCGCTCGATGTCGGCGAGCTTCGATTGCCTGCGATCGAGGTCCCCGGCGCGATAAAGATCCAAGGTGGCCGAACGGACCCAGATATAGTTGACCGGCGGGCTCGAGACCGGCCCGTTCATTCCAAAAACCGCCAACTGAAAGGTCTGGCCCGGCATGGCGTCGCGAGTCAACACGACGCGATTCGGCGCGTTGAACCCCTTGATGAGATGCGCGCCTGCTTGCCCAAGGATCAAGGGGAGTTTCCCGTCGACCCACACCTCGGCATAGTCGTCCACGACCACTTCGAACACCACGGTCGAGCCGCGAACCGAGAAACCGCCGACCTGATCCGGCAACGTGACCTTGGCCCGGTACCAATTAAAAGAGAGTCGTCCGTTGGTGCGCCGCTGCTCAAGCCCTTCTGCCGGAATGGCCTCCCAACCGGCGTCATCGAATTCCTCGGCCCCCGCTTTCGGGAAAATGTCCAGGGCGCGGTTGGGTGGGCCAGACGGTCGCAGGTCGGGGCCGACGCTTCGATGATCGACCTCCACAACCTTCGCATCACTGTAGCGCCACTGGCCGCGCACCAGGTTCGCGCCCGCGGTAGTGCGCAGATCCACGATCGCCTGGGGTTTGGCAGTGAGGGCGTCCTGGGTGATCTGGGACTGGGCGCCGTCGGCCATCGTGATCACAGCGGCGGCCAGCGTGAGAATTCGAGCGCGCATGCGACACCTCTCTCCGCTCAGCGGACTTTGACGACGTAGTAGGTGAACGGGGCGTCGACCTGTTTGAACCAATGAGGCGTCCCCTTCGGCACAATCATGACATCACCCTTCGCTAGGGTATGCGCCTCCCCGCCCTCGATGCCCGAACCGCGAATCTCACTAGCCCCTATGGTCTTCCCGTCGACGACCGTGCCTCCCGTGATGATCTCGGCGGTACCGGACAAGACGTGAATGACATCTGCATCCAGCTCGTGCACCTCCGCCATCCCGGCCTTCTCGCGACGGCTCGCGTGCACCATGTAGTTCCGGCCGTCCTTGCCGTCGAACAGCACGGCGCCAGTGGCGAATGCGTCGTCGACTTGTTTCTTGTTCCAATAGCTCACTGGCGGTGATGCCCTACCACCGTAGGACCCACCGCTCGTCATCGTCATGAACGCTTTCGACCCCGCAATCGCGAGATCCTCGTCCTGTTGGGCGCTCGCCGCGCCGCTGACACCGATCCCCCCGACGATCTGACCGTCGACCTCCACCGGCACACCACCCTGAAGCGGGGTGAAGTCGTTCAGCGCAATCATCGGGGTGCGGCCGCCCTTGATGATGTCTTCGAATACTCGCGTCGGATGTTTGAACAACACCGCGGTGCGCGCCTTGCCGGTGGAAATCGCAGCGCCCGCGGCGAACGTGTTGTCGATCCGTTCGAGGTACATGAGGTTTCCGCCATCATCCACGACCGCGATCACCCCGGTCGTATTCAGTCGTTTGGCCTCGGCCACGGCGGCTCCCGCCACCATCTTCGCGCCGTCCAGCGTCAGCACCTTCTTCGTGGTGACCTGGGCCGTCAGCGGACCGGCCAGCCCCAAGGCCACAGTGGCAATCATCATAGGTTTCATTGGTCATTTTCCTCTTGTTTCATCGGTGGTGGAAATGGGCCGGCCGACTGGATCCTGTCTGAGCGCATATTGTTCGCCTCAGCATCCAGGAGCAGTCGGCCGACGAAGCGGATATGTCCGCTTGGGTCCGGTTGCCGCAATTCGTTAGAACGAGGCCTCGCCCAGATTGGCCTCGGCCCACGCACAGTAGATCTGGACCTTGGCGACATCCTTGATGTACGACGGAAGCTTGATCGACTTGTTGAACCGATCGCCCTTCACCGTGAGCTTATCGAGCAAGTACGTGGTGCCCTTGCCATCGATCACCAGCCAGTGCGGGTCTGGGGTTTTGGGATCGACGACTTCATCGGACAGTGTGAGGGTGATCGTGCCACCGTTCTTCGTTTCGGTGACGGTGCCGCCATTGACCTTCGCGCCGGCAAAGGGCTTGCTAACCCGCATCGCGAGCCCGGCCGGGGCCTTCGCAAAGGCAGAGGTCAAACCGGCCATCGCCACCACACCGACCAGCAACAACGTTTGCAGACTACGCATGGGAAACTCCTCCTCGAAAGTGGTTGGTACCGCACCGCAGGTCATTTCCGCGCTAGGGATCATCTATCGTGCGGTCGGGTGAGTAACGCGACGGAGTGGTGAGAGGTTCCCGGAGCGGAGCGACTAGTGCAAAAGGGGTAGGCGAAAGAGGAGGGGCCGGATGTATCCGGCCGTTACCCGAGCCATGGAGATGCCGGTGGAGCCGGAGGGACGCGGCCGCTAGGCCTGCTGATGCTCGCAGAAGATGCAACGCACCCCGGGGACATGGTACAGCTTGGCACAGGCGGCGCGCCGGCCCCGCCATCCGCGATAGACCTCGGCCGCGAGGAGCATGCCTGCGGGCGGCGCGAGAAAGTAGATCCACCACCCGGTCCACACCCCGGCCGGAAGGGCGGAACCGAACGTGCGAGCCGGATTCATGCTCATCCCGGACACGGGCGATTCGAATGTGATGTAAAGCGCGACAATGAACCCGGCGGCGAGCCCAGTCCAGCGGGCCAGCGGGGGGTAATCGGAGACCAACAACACGGCCAGCATGAGTGCGAAGGAAATGAGGATTTCGGCCGTGAAGGCGACGCTTGGGCCCCAGGGGCCAGGGACGGTGATGACATAGTTGACCGCAGGGTCTCGAATCCATGGAGCAAAGGCGAGCGCTGCGAATGCCGTCCCCAGCACCGCACCCATGAATTGCGCTCCGATGTACCCGATCGCATCCTGTGGTGCGATTTTGCCCAACCGAAGAAACGTCAGGGTGACCGCGGGATTGGTGTGGGCCCCGGACCGCTTCCCCCACGGAGAATAGACGTTCAGGATCAACGTCAGTCCCATCGCGACGCCCATGAGAACCCTGCGGGCCATCTCGTTAGGCAGGATGCGTAGGGCCGGCGAGTCCGGATGAAAGAGCACGATGGCAAACCCGGAGGCCGAGACCATGAAAAGGCCCAGGGCCCAGGCTTCGAGTGCATACTCGATGAGATGCCATTCCCGAGGCTTCGCGGGAGCAGCAACGGAGCTCACGGTGCATCGCCATCGTGCGGGGGTCGGGACAGCACGTCGAGGTCCAGCCGCAACGCCTCCCCGACCGACCAGGCCTGAAACGGGCACCCCCGCGGCGTATACGGCGCCTCGGCATCCGCAATCTCGGCGATGTGGCCCACGCCCGCGCGATCCAGTTGCGCGAGCAATGGGTCGAGAAAGCGTCGCCGGGCCTCGGCCCGCACCGCGATGGTGTCACCGCGAACCCGGACCCACGCTTCGACGAACCCGCCCAAGAGCCACGGCCAGACCGTCCCTTGATGGTACGCCGAGTCGCGCTCCCACACACCGCCCTCGTACCGCGGACAATAGCCGGGCTCGTTCGGCGCCAGGCTGCGGAGGCCGAGGGGTGTGAGTAGCGACTGTTCAACCGTTGCCACGACGGCGCGCCCCTGTTTCTGACTAAGCAAGGTCAGCGGGAGTCCGCCCACCGCAAAAATTTGATTCGGGCGGACGGTGGCGTCCACCACGCCGGGACGATGGTCGACGTCGATGACATCGTAGAGCGCTTGCCGGGATGGGTTCCAAAAGCGCTCGCGAAAACTCGCCAGCCCCCGCTCGAAGATCGCGTTCCAGGACGGGGCGAATTCGCCTCCGATCCGAAGCGCGTTGAGCCAAAGCGCCTCCACCTCGACCGGTTTGCCAATGCG
This sequence comes from Gemmatimonadota bacterium, assembly GCA_025358055.1. Taxonomy (GTDB): domain Bacteria; phylum Gemmatimonadota; class Gemmatimonadetes; order Gemmatimonadales; family GWC2-71-9; genus JANYKV01. The sequence continues at coordinate 32,141 of JANYKV010000110.1, read as the reverse complement.
CGGGGTCACGACCCAATCGCCAACTTTGGCGTCCATCCACGTCAGCTGCACCCCGGGCACGCCGCAGCGGAGAAGGCCGTCGACGTCCTGGGCGATCCCATACCGGGTGCCCTTGGAGTACCCGGTGAGAATAGCCAGTACCGCCTCCACCAGCACCCGGCGATCGGCTGCGTTGCAACGACGCCCCGCTCGCTTCTGCGCGGCGAGATACTCCGACACCGCCACGATATACCAGAGCGACGCATCCACGGCGTTGAATTCCTGCGCGTCCCCCACATCCACAAACCGATTGGGGAGCATGCCGTCCGAGACGGCCCCAGCCCACTGAACCAGGATTTGCCTAGCGTCGTCCCAGCGACCGGTCGCGAGGCACAATCCGCGAATCGAGATGAACGTGTCACGTCCCCAGTCGGTGAACCACGGGTAGCCCGCCACGATCGTCTTCCCGGTGCCGCGCTGCACAACATAGGCATCGGCCGCGCGATGCAGGCGAGTGGGAAACGCCGACCGGCGGCGCGTCTCCCCCGCCCGCAGCCGTCGGTACATCGCCAGGGCATCGGTAGAGGTGTGCAACGGGCCATCGGCCTGCGTCATGCCGAGAATGAGCACGGCATCTCCGGCCGACAAGTCATACTCAATGAGGCCGGGTGCGGCCAGGTCCTCGACGAAATCTTGCCCGCGAGCCCGCTCTTCATCGAGCTGAAATTTCCGATACCAGCTCGGGGCCGGCTGATAGCGTCCGTTAGTGAGTGCATGGATGCCAGGAAGCGACTCATAAGGATGCCACCGGATCGCCGGACCCTTGGCCTCACCCTCAAATCGAAAACCAGCGTTCTCGTGATGCAACGCGTGCGAGTCGCGTCCGGAGAGGAAAGGGCGGAGACCGAGCGTGAGCCCAGGCCGCTTGGTCAGTAAGCGCCATCGGAGAGCGACGAGGGGACGCCCCTTCGGCATGAACAACTCATGCTCGATCTGGGTTCCATCGTCCAGGCCATAGGTCCATTTGGGCCACGGGTCGGCCACGAACGCGATGATGCGCGCCGCATCCGCCGGTCCGGTGACATCTGGCGCGTAGCGCTGCCGGGTCAGAAACTGGCTTCGATCCCCACGGGATACCCACGCTTCAACGCCATTCACCAACACCACCCGTTGGGTGGGTGGCGTCACGGCGGAGAGAAGAAGGGCATGATACCGGCGAGTGCGAATTCCGCTCACGGTGCCCGAGGCATAACCGCCCAGCCCATCTGCCTCGAGCCACTCTCGAGGGTCATCGGCTAGCGAGGAGTCAGGCCCCGGGGCCGGTGTGATCACCCGCCCCTCTCCCGCGCGAGCAAGTTGAGCACCTGAAGTCGGAGCATCGGAGGAACATCAACCCGCTGGAGTTTCTCGCGGACTTCAATCAGAACCTTGCCCTCGAAGGCATATATTTGCGCGCAGTGAACGCACTCTTCCAGGTGCTGTTCAACCTGGCGTCGCTCGTCCTCGCCGAGGGCTCGATCGAGATAGAGATCCAGCCGCTGGATCGTTTCGAAACAGCTCAGATGCCCTGCGGTCACGCACCCTCCGGGTCATATTTGCCAACTCCCCACCAGGCGAACGTCCGGGGATGGGGAAAGGTTCCCGCCCTACCTACGCCTTACTCCTCATAGTCCTCCACCGGGTGGAGGAGCTTCGCGATCAGGCCGGTCCATCCGGTCTGATGCGAGGCCCCGACTCCCCGGCCCGTGTCGCCGTGGAAGTACTCGTGAAACAGCACGTAGTCTCGGAAATGCGGGTCAGTCTGGTATTTCTCGACATCACCCAGCACCGGACGGCGGCCCGCCGCGTCCCGACGAAAGAGCATCGAGAGGCGGCGCGACAGTTCAACGGCCACTTCGCGAATACTGAGAAACACTCCCGACCCCGTCGGACACTCGATCCGAAAGTCATCCCCGTAGTACCGATGGAATCGGTGGAGCGATTCCACTAGGAGGAAGTTGACCGGAAACCAAATCGGTCCGCGCCAGTTCGAATTCCCCCCAAACAGGCCGGATTCCGACTCACCGGGCTGATAGGACACCGAGAGCTCGGTCCCGTTCGCGCGGAACACGTAAGGATGGTCTTTATGCACCTTCGACAGGGCCCGGACACCGAAATCGGATAGGAACTCCGTCTCGTCCAGCATCCGCCGCAACAGTCGCTTCATCCGATGACCGCGCAAGAGCGACAGAAGCCGACGCTCCCCTTTTCCCGGCTCCTGCCAGCGCGACACCAAACTCGCCAGGTCGGGGCGATGGCTGAGGAACCACTGGAGCCGAGCATTGAAATCGGGCACCCACTCCAGGAGATCTTGGTCGATGACCTCAACGGCGAACAACGGGATCAACCCCACCATGGATCGCACTTTGAGCGGAATCGAACCGTGCTCCGGCGTGTTGAGCACATCGTAGTAGAATTCGTCCTCCTCATTCCACAGCCCGACCCCGCTCTGCCCCATTGTCGACATCGCCTCGGCGATGTGGAGGAAATGCTCAAAAAACTTGGTCGCGATGTCCTCGTACACGTGATTGTGGAGCGACAACTCGAGCGCAATCCGCATCAGATTCAGCGAATACATCCCCATCCACGCCGTGCCGTCCGCCTGATCGATGAACCCTCCGGTCGGCAACGGTGCGCTCCGGTCAAACACTCCGATATTGTCCAGGCCCAGAAAGCCTCCCTGGAACACATTCCGACCCTGAGCATCTTTCCGATTCACCCACCAGGTGAAATTGAGCATGAGTTTGTGGAACACCCGCTCGAGGAAAACGAGGTCACCGATGCCGCCGTGCTGCTGCCGGTCGATCTGAAAGACGCGCCATGCCGCCCAGGCGTGGACCGGCGGGTTCACATCCCCAAAGGCCCATTCATACGCCGGCAGCTGCCCGTTGGGGTGCATGTACCACTCGCGGGTCAGCAGCACCAGCTGATCTTTCGCAAATGCCGGATCGATCAAGGCCAGGGAGACCGCGTGGAACGCGAGATCCCACGCGGCATACCACGGATATTCCCACGCGTCAGGCATGGAAATGACGTCGGCATTGTTGAGGTGGTCCCATTCGCTGTTGCGTCCATGCTTCCGAGCCTCGGGCGGCGCCGGCTCGGTGGGATCGCCCTTGAGCCAGAGCGGCACATCGAGGTGGTAGAACTGCTTGCACCAGAGCATACCGGCAAAGGCTTGCCGCTGGACCAGGCGTGAATCCGGATCCTTGATGGCGGCCTGAAGGTGGTCGTAGAACTCGTCGGCCTCGGCAAGGCACGTGGCCATGTTCGCGTCGAAATCGCCGAACGGTACCGGGGTGCCTCCCTTGGTCAGTCGCACCCGAACCTGCGTGCTCGCGCCGGCGGGGATCGACAGTTCATAGTGGCCCGCGACTTTGGTGCCGGCCTGGGCGGGATTCACCGCGGTTCGGCTTCCTCCGACGATGTAATCATTGATTCCGTCTTTCCAATACCCTTTGGCGCCGCTAACTCCGTAGAGGCGGGCGGCATTGGTCTCGTTGTCGCAAAACAGCAGGTCGGGCGCCCCATCGTAGTACAGTGAATAGTCCCCCAACTTATCGTGGTGGAGGAGTACCTCTCCCGGACGGACCCGCGCCATGCTCGGCCGCTTCGGTTCCGTCTTCCAGGTCCACCGGTTGCGGAACCATGCCTGGGGGAGCACGTGCAGGCTAGCGGTCTCCGGCCCGCGATTATGAATCGTCACCCGCATGAGAATGTCATGGGGACCCGCCTTGCCATACTCCACGAACACGTCGAAGTAACGATCCTCGTCGAAGAGCCCGGTCTCAATCAGCTCGTATTCCGGTTCCAGTTTACTCCGCCGAGCGTTTTCTTCGACCAGCTGTTGGTAGGGGAACGCTGCTTGAGGGTACTTATACAGCATCTTTTGGTACGCGTGAGACGGGAGCGCATCGAGGTAGTAGTACAGCTCCTTGACGTCTTCGCCATGATTGCCCTGCGCGTTCGTCAGACCGAACAGCCTTTCCTTCAAGATGGGGTCCCGACCGTTCCACAGGGCGACGCTCAGGCACAGTCGCTGCCAATCGTCGGAAAAGCCAGCCAGGCCGTCCTCTCCCCAGCGATACGCACGGCTTCGGGCATGATCGTGCGGGAGATAGTCCCAGGCGTTCCCGTCCGCGCTGTAGTCCTCGCGTACGGTTCCCCATTGCCGTTCGGAGAGATACGGTCCCCACCGGCGCCAATTGTGCGCACCCGAGGCCTGCTCCTCGAGACGGTCTCGCTCTCTGGTCGCGTGCGCCACCCGTGCCTCCTCAGAAATTCCGATCCGGTTTCATGCGGCAAACGTCCGGAGCGAGTCCTAGGTTCCCGGCCACTGACGCACCGACGCTCCACCGTGGTCAGTGAAGGGTCTCGCACGCCGAGGCCGTTGGGATTACCGAGCGCGTCGGAGTCCTGCGTCGCCGGAAGATCGAGGCGTTGTTGTCCGACCGCAATCCCGCGCGCTCATCCCGCCATCCGAACTTCAGGGGCCTCGGCCTTGGCGCACCATTCGAGATCTTGCAGGACATTCATGAAGGCCACAAACGCGTCGTAGGGCGTGTCGTACGGACTGAAGTATTGGTGCACGTCGCCATCCGCGAAGTACTTGGTGCACATATAATAGACGTGGTCGCTGGTACTGAGTCGGCGCCATTCTTCCATCAGCTGCGGTTGTCCGGAGCGGAGGACCGCCTCCCTGACGGCATAGAGACGCTGATGGGCCGCGTCCTGCAGCCGATTCCCGAGCCACGCCGATACATCCCGTTCCGCATCGGCCCATGACGTGGGGCGAGCGAAGGAGAGGGGAGCAACCGGCTGCCGCCGGACGAGGGTCTTGGGCTGAACGAACTTGAGGCCGCGGTCGAAGCAGGCCGACGGCAATCGTTCGAGGAAGGCAAAGATTCCGGTTTCCGCCCACTGATGCTCGCCGAAGGTCTCATAGTCCAAGAACAGGTGGGCGCTGTCGCCCGGACTCGACACAATCCAGTCGGCGTACTTCTCCGCCGTCACCGGCCATCCGCCCCAGCTTCGTTGTGAAAACCGGAAGCCGACGTCATCGCTCAATTGATAGTTCCGAGCCAACAGCCGGAGCGCCGGCGCGGAGGCGGCCGAGTAGACGAAATTCGGCGAGCGCCACCCGAGCACATGGTCCGCGCCTTCGACCAACGCGCCGCGATAGCCCAATTCGAGAATCGTGGGCGCGAGTTCGTCCCAGTAGATCAACTCCGTGTTTCGGAAGACCTCGGGCCGACACCCGAAACGGTGCTCGATCAACTGTCGGTGCCGCAAGACCTGAGTTTTGAATTCGCCCAGGTCCGCCAAGCCGGCCAGGCTGTGGTAGTAGGTCTCGCCCAGAAACTCGACGCCGCCGGTGTCGGCCAGCGCCTGAAAGCTTTCCAGCGCCTCGGGAGCATAGTCCGCCAGCTGCTCGAGGACCACGCCACTCAGGCTCAGCGCCAGGTTGAATCGGCCGTCACTCTTCCGGATCAGGTCGGCGAGGAGCCGATTGGTCGGGATGTAGCACTTTTCCGCCACGCGACGGAGAATGTCCCGATTCTGTTGCGCATCGAAGTGGCCGGCTCCGGTCCCAATGTCGAAGACCCGGAATCGCCGGAGCCGATAGGGCTGATGCACCTGGGCGTAAAGACAGATTTCTCGAGTCATCCGCGAATCCCTCCCCATTCGATTGCACGTTGGTACGCGTCCCGCGTGCGGCGTGCCGGCTCCTCCAAGCTGAAACGCTCGGTTGCCAGTTCCTGGAGGCCGAGGTCACTCAAGTGGTCGCGCAGCACGGGATAGCGCAGCAGCGCGACGACCTTGTTCGCTATGTCGTCCACATCCCAGAAGTCCACTTTGAAGGCGTTCGTGATCACCTCGGCGACACCGGCCGTTTTCGGCAGGATGCACGGAGTACCGGCGCGAAGGCTCTCCAGCGCGACGAGACCGAACGGCTCGCTGACCGAGGGCATTACGCACACGGTCGCCATCCGAAACGCACGATCCACATCCGCCCCGTGGAGTCCTCCCGTGAAGTGCACCCGATGGGCAATCCCCAGGTCGGCGGCGCGCATCATCAACCGGGGCAACAGGTCTCCACTACCGGCCACGAGGAAATGCGCGGCAGTATTGAATTGCGACACCCGCCCCGCGACCTCGAGGAAGTAATCCGGACCCTTTTGCCGAGTGACCCGGCCGAGGAAGAGCACGACCGGTACGTCGGGCGGAAAGGGCGAGGGGGCGGGAGAGGGTGGTGGCGTCCGATCATCGCCGATGCCCCAGTGCACTACGTCGACCTTGTCCGCGGGCACCCCGAACCGTTCGACGACCTGCCGCTTGAGGACATGGCTGTTGCTGATCACCCTGGTCGCCGCGGACAGGCCTTCCCGTTCGCGACGGTGTATTTCCGGGTTCCCCCCCTCCCCGCTCCGATCGTATTCCGTAGCGTGAATGTGTGCCACGAGCGGCTTCTTCGAAACGCGTTGCGCCTCCAGGCCGGCGGCGAAACTGATCCAATCGTGGGTGTCGATGAGGTCGTGTGGCTCCCGCGCCGCGATTCCCCCCGCTAACGCAGCGAACCGCTCGACCTCCTCGAACAGGTGGGCGCCGTAGACGGCCCGGCTTCCGATCGGGCGCCGCGATTGGATCCGTTCAAAGACCTCGGTGTAGCGCTCCGCGCCATCATACGGCCCCAACGGGCTCGGAATGCGGTGTACCCGCAGGGACTCCGCCGGACCGTCGGCGCTCACCAGCCGGAACCCCGGCAGTATCGATTCATCGGCCGGGAAGGGAACGACGAGGGTCACCTCCACTCCGGTCCGAAGAAGCCCGGTGACGAGGCCCACCGTGGCCGTCGCAAGGCCGCCCGCCTGATACGGAGGGAATTCCCAGCCGAACATCAGAACCCGCACGTTGCCTCCGCGGGGACGGTGGTGGGTGGTTGTCTCACCGTCCGGCACCTATAATCGAGGTAGTTTCGACATCCGGAACCGGGAACAGGGACTGTTCCCACCGCGCCAGGATTCGTAAAACGCGATCGCGCTGAGCCGGGAAACGGCGCGGGATCGCTGTCGGCTCCGCGCAAATGTCGAAATCAGTGGAGCGCGCGGATTCGGATTGCATGGTGGCCTCCGCTGGGTTTCGGTCGAACTCGCTGTGACTTCGGGAGGTGGTGACCGATCGACGACGCCATCGCCATCGTGCGGTCGGTGTCGGAACGCCGGCAGTGTGAACATGGTTCCCCAACGCGCGCGCCGACCCCTTCGGGAACCCAAAGTCGCCAATTACAGTTACTATGGCAGGTGTCGTCACCCCCACTCCGAAAGAGACGCAGACCTATGGGAGAACTCGCGGCGGAGGTGATCGTCGGGAGCATCGCTACCTATCTCGTCATTGGAGTCTTGTTCGGCCTCCCCTTCGTGATCTGGGGGGTCGGCCGGGTCGATCCCGCGGCGAAGGCGGCGACCCCCGGTTTCCGGCTATTGGTCCTTCCCGGCTCCGTGGCACTCTGGCCACTCCTGGCCAACCGGTTAGTCCGCCGGCGGACGGCACCGCCAATGGAACGGAACGCGCATCGTCGGGCGGCCGCCCGGCAGAGCCCCAAACGGCGCGGGGCCTGATCCAATGATCCGCGAACTCCGGCGGCGTCACGCGCGAATGGTCACGACCCTCGCGGTCCTCATTCCGACGGTGTTCGTCATTGCCCTGCTTTCTCGACCAACGCCGGCGGTTGTGGCCGAGATTCCCGCGGCACTTCTCACCCGCCCTGCAGCGTTGCAAACCGTGTTGTATGAACGCGAGGCCACCAGCGGCGGAATTACTTTTGCCGTCACGGTGCTGGTCGACACCGGAGCGAGCCGCTCGCAGGTGACACTAGCGGCCCATGACGCTCTCCCGCATCCCGACGTACTGGTCTACTGGACCGATCGACTGGGACGAGCCGGCGAGGTCCCGTCGACGGCGGTTCTCCTTGGCACGCTGGCCGGGACCGATCTCTTCCGGGCCGATCTCCCAGGCGAGGCCCGGGAACGTGATGGCTCGCTACTGTTGTTCAGTCGGGGACATAGGCAACTCGTCGGGACCATCGCCCTCTCGACCGCCTCGGCCGTAGCGGCCAAAGTGGCGCGCCCATGAGCGTCCAATACCGAGCGGTAAATTGGAATCGACAGAAGCGGCTCTATGACCTGACGCTCGGGACCGGTGTCTTGGTCTTCCTTATTGCCTTTGTTGGGACGGCGTTTCTCCTTTCACCCTACACGACGGCAGAAACGGCCCTCATCCGAGGCCTCGGCGCGTCTGCCCTGGTGCTCCTCCACCTCATTCTCAGCATCGGCCCCCTCTGCCGCCTCAACCCCAAGTTCTTGCCGCTGCTCTACAATCGGCGGCACCTGGGTGTCACGATGTTCCTGTTGGCACTTGCCCATGCGACCTTTGCCCTGATCCAGTTTCACGCGCTGGGAGACACCAATCCGTTTGTCAGCCTCCTCACGAGCAACACGGAGATCCGGCGCATCAGCCAGTTCCCCTTCGAATGGCTTGGTTTGCTGGCTCTGGCCATGTTGTTTCTCATGGCGGCCACGAGCCATGACTTCTGGCTCTCGGTGTTGACCCCGCCCGCCTGGAAAGCGCTCCACATGCTCGTGTACTTGGCCTACGGCCTCCTGGTCGCCCACGTGGCACTTGGAACCCTTCAGGCCGAAACCAGTCCACTCCTGGCGACCGCCTTGGGAACCGGCGTCATCATCGTTCTTGGCCTCCATGTCGCCGCGGGGATGAGAGAGCACAGGCGCGATCAGACTTCGCCCCAGACCGACGCCGGATGGCTTGAGGCCTGCGGCTTTTTTGAGATCCCGGAAAAACGAGCCAAGATTGCGATGGTCGGTGGAGAACGGGTGGCGGTGTTCCGGTACGATGGGAAGATCTCGTGCGTTTCGAATGTGTGTAAGCACCAAAACGGCCCGCTGGGCGAAGGACGGATCATCGACGGGTGCATCACTTGCCCCTGGCATGGGTACCAATATCGGCCCGAGGATGGCCGCTCGCCGCCGCCTTTCAACGATTCCATCCCAACCTTCGATGTCGAGCTCCGCGGCGACCGAGTCTGGATCCGGGAGACGCCGAACCCGCCCGGAACCCGAGTGGAACCAGCAGTGTTATCCCACCCCGGGGAGAGCTGAGCCGTGGCACAACGAGACGAGGAATTCTTTGTCGGCTATGCATCGGAGGCGCCCCGGGCGCTCGGCGCGTTCCTCCGCCGCCTCGTCGCGGGACTTGTCATCGGCTCTGTGAGCCTCGGTGTCCTCTTGTCGGTCTTTCACGAACGCGCTCCGGCCGCGTTCTTCGAGTTTGGCCGGGAGACGATCCTCTCCGGCACCCTCCAGAGCGCCCCGTATCCAACGCTCCTTGTCTCCCGGCCGGGTAGGCGGGACGGCGGTGGCACCTCGGATCGAGTATCCCGATACCTCCTCGTTACCGAGGGGAAGCATGGGGCGTTCGCGGAAACACGAGGTGGGGACGGAGCAACGGTCACGGTTCGCGGGAGCCTGATCTACCGAGGGAACCAGACGATGGTCGAACTCGTTGAAAAGATGGGGATCACCCGACCGGGATCCGGCAGCCTCACGTCCCCGATCCCGAGGGACCTCGGAAACTTCACTCTCAGCGGTGAAATCGTCGATGCCAAGTGCTTTCTCGGGGTCATGAATCCTGGTAATTTGAAGCCACATCGTTCGTGTGCCGCGCGCTGCATTTCCGGCGGGGTCCCCCCGCTCTTTATTGTCCGGGACCCGAGCGGAGCGTCGGCCAGTTTGCTCTTGGTTTCGTCGGCGGGCGCCCCGGTAAACCGGGAGGCCTTGCAGCATGTGGCCCAGCCGGTCCGGATCACGGGCCGCGTTGAACGGCAGGGAGACCGCCTGATTCTGCGCGCGGACCCTCGCACCTACGAGCGTTTGCCATGACAGCCCAACACTGGTCCACCGCAGATTCCGCAACCGAGCGAGGAGCGGAACACCCGGCGTCCACCTACCCGCCGGCGTACCCTGGCTCGCGGGCGGAACTCCCGACTGCTCAGATCGATGCGGGGCGGTATGAAGCCCGATTCGCGCATTCACGAGAGGATCTCGATCAGGTTCTTCGCCTACGCTTCGAGGTCTTCAACCTCGAATTGGGAGAAGGTTTGGACGACGCGTATATCACTGGGCGCGACGAAGACGCCATGGATGTTGACTTTCATCATCTCATGATCACCTGTCGCACGACCGGCACGGTGGTGGGAACCTATCGCATGCAGACGGCCGAGATGGCCGAGCGCAACCGCGGCTTTTACTCCGCGGCGGAATTTGACCTCACCGGTTTGCCCGATTCGGTCGTCGCATCGGCGGTCGAAATCGGCCGAGCCTGTGTGAGACGCGACCATCGCAACGGCCGGGTATTGCACCTGTTGTGGCGTGGACTGGCGGAGTATCTGGCCTGGAATCGGAAGAACTACCTGTTCGGTTGCTGCTCACTCACGAGCCAGAATCCGGCGCTGGGCGTCTCCGTGTACCAGCGCCTGGCCCGAGAGAATTGCGTCCATCCGACGTTTCGGGTCGAGCCCATCCCCCAGACCCGGTGCGCGGTTCCGCCATTCCAGGACGCCTGGCCGGAACCTCATATTCCGGCGCTGTTCCAAACCTATCTTCGCTTGGGCGCCAAAGTGTGTGGACCGCCGGCTCTTGATGTGCTGTTCAAGACCATCGATTTCTTGGTGCTCATCGATGTGCTCGAGATCGACTCTCACGCCTACATGAGTTTCTTTCGGTGACCGATGCGGTGGATGAACTCCGCGGCACCACGCCGCTCACCGACGCCATTGGGATCACCGGCAAGGGCACTCTCGGCGAACGCCTCCGAGTGTTCCTGCGTTTCGGAACGCTGGTCGTTTGGACCGCCGGATGGTATCTGGTGCTCTGGGTGGGCTTGATTGTCTCCCGAAAATCCGCGCGGCGCCGGACGCGCGGATGGATCGTTCGCCATTGGGCCGTCGGGATCGGGAAGATTCTTGGAATGAACCTCGAGGTGCGGGGCCCCGTGCCGCGGCCACCATTCTTCCTCGTGGCAAATCATCTCAGTTATATGGACATCTTCGCCCTCTACTCCACGCTCGATTGCGTATTCATCGCAAAAACCGAAATGGATGCCTGGCCGGTAGTGGGGTTTCTCTGCCGCTCGGTGGATACGATCTTCGTCAACCGTGAATCGAAACGGGATTCGCTCCGCGCCCTCAATCTCATCAGTCGAGCGATCGATGAAGGGGACGGCGTCGTCCTGTTTCCCGAGGGGACCACCTCGGTTGGAGCCGAGGTGGCTCCGCTCAAACCGGCGCTGTTGCACTGGGCGGCCCGTGAAACTCAGCCAGTCCACTACGCGGCGATGACCTACGCCACCGACGACCCGCACCGACCGGCACACCGGTCGGTTTGCTGGTGGGGGGACATGGCACTCCTGCCCCATGTGGCCGAGCTGTGTCGGATGCGGCGTTTCCGCGCCATCTTGACCTTCGGCCCCACGCCGCTGTCCGACTCAGACCGAGGCGCCTTGGCCAGCCGTCTGCACGCCGCCATCGCAAGCCATTTTATTCCGGTCGTTTCCCGAGAGGTGGTCTGCTTATGAATACCCGATGGCCCGGCGTTCGGGCCAATGTGCATTTCCTTGCTCAAGGAAACGCCCTCCTCGAACGCATGCGCGACGAGGACTACAACCGGAGCCGCCCGGGGTGGTCGCCGGTCGGAGCACAATTCCGGCATGTCATCGAGCACTATCAATCGTTCTGCGCGGGCCTTCCCGACCGACGAGTCGACTATGACGCGCGAGCCCACAACGCGCTGATCGAAACCTGCCGCACTCATGCCATTGACGTGGCTGGCACTCTCCAGGAGCAACTCGAAACCATCGGGCACCTCCCCGATGATTTTACCATCGTGATCCAGATGAACAGCGGAGGCGACGCCGAAGGGATACCCGACTGGCGGAGTTCGTCCATCGGCCGTGAGCTGCAATTTCTCTCGAGCCACACAGTGCATCACTATGCCCTGATCAAATTGCTGCTCGAGGGACTCGGAATCGACGCCGGCCCGGAGTTCGGCGTCGCCCCGTCAACGCTGGCCTATGAGCGCGCGCGGGCCCTATGTGCACGGTGAGCTGGGTCCGCACCGGCTCCAGCTACACGTTGTTGTTCAATCGCGATGAGCGAGGGACTCGGGCCCGGGGCGCGCCCCCGCGTCTTCAGGACCGGCGCGGCGTGCGATGGATTGCTCCGAACGATCCGGACGGAGGGGGTTCCTGGATCGGAGTCAACGAGTATGGGCTGACCCTCGCGTTGCTGAATCGTTACGACGCCTCCGGTTCTCGACCCGACCATGCCGAGAGTCGCGGGCTTCTCGTCCCCGAGCTCCTCCATTGTTCCAACATCGTGCGGCTCGACCACGACCTGAATGCGACTTCCCTTGATCGGTACCGGCCTTTCTCCCTCGTTGGCGTCGAGTCCGGCGACGTCGTCCAGATCTATGCCTGGAACGGCCGTCACCTCACCCATGCGACACACCCTTCGGACGGCCTTATCCTCACGAGTTCGTCGGTCGACCAACCGGAGGCGGAGCGGCAGCGCCGTAGCCAGTTCGACCGCTCGCTGACCGACCGCGGAGGCTTTGACCGGGCAACTCTCCAAGCGCTCCACCGCAGTCATCTCCCCGAGGCGGGCCCCTTTTCGGTGTGCATGCATCGCTCCGACGCAGCCACGCAAAGCCTGAGCGCCATTTCCGTTTCGACGACCGAGGTCACGTTCGCCTACACGGCCGGCGCCCCCTGCGTCGGAACGGCCACCCCGGTGGTTGGTCTTCGGCGTCTCCCGGCGCTCGCGCGAGCGTAATGCCACCGCCCCGCGCGCTCCGGCGGCATTGGGTTCTGTGGACCTACCTGCTTCTGCTCGTCGCCTCGCACCTCTACCGTCGCATTCACCCGGTGGATGGCCGGCCGGGCCCGGATGAGGGTACTCAACAACTGTACGAAGTGGCTCACGACCGCGAACTACCGGGCGCGATCCGGATCGCGTATTTCGAGCGCCGGCCCGTCGGGCCAGATTCGGCCCGTGCTCCCACCCTGCTCCTGCTCCACGGGAGTCCGGGCGACCATGACGAAGTGCAACGGTTGGCCGACCATCTCCCGCCTCGCTACCGTATTCTCGCCCCGGACCTCCCCGGCTTCGGCGGGTCGACCTGGCACATCTCGGACTACTCGGTTCGCGCCCACGCGCAATACGTCCGTCAGTTGTTGGACTCCCTTGGACTCCGCCGGGTACACGTCGTCGGCTTCAGTATGGGAGGCGGGGTCGGGGTCAACCTGGCAAACATCGCTTCGAGCCGGATCGCTTCGCTCACCATGCTCTCCGCCATCGGCGCACAGGAATACGAACTCCTCGGCGACTACCACCTCAATCACGCTATACACGGATTGCAGCTGGCGGCACTGTGGTCCCTGCAGGAAGCAGTTCCCCATTTCGGTGCGCTCGCTGATTTCGGCTTGAGCGTGGAGTACGCCCGGAACTTCTACGACACCGACCAACGACCGCTCCGCGGGTTCTTGTCCCAGCTGCAATCACCGATGCTCATCATTCAGGGCGACAACGACCCACTGGTCCCGGCATCTCTCGGCTACGAACATGCCCGGCTGGTCCCCCAGAGCCGGCTGCTCCTAAAGCACGGCGATCACTTCATGACCTTCCAGCGGCCCGACGAATTGGCCGCGGACATCACCGGCTTTATCGATGACGTGGAGAACGGCACCGCGACAACCAGAGCGACCGCGGCTCCCGCTCGCATTGTCGCGGCCGCGCGGCGGTTCGACCCCCGGGACATCCCTCCCGCGAATGGCCTCGCCCACGGCCTCCTACTTCTCCTCCTGGCCGCCGCGACATTGGTGAGCGAGGATCTCACCTGCATCGCGGCCGGACTCCTCGTCGCGCGCGGCACCGTCGGATTCGGACCAGCGGCGATCGCGTGTACCTTCGGCATCTTCGTCGGCGATCTCCTCTTGTACGTGGTGGGCCGGTGGCTGGGACGAGCCGTGGTCACCCGGGCGCCCCTGCGCTGGTTTGTTAGCAGCGCCGACCTCGAGCGAAGCTCCCAATGGTTCGCCCACCGCGGGGCCCGCCTCATTTTTCTGACCCGCTTCATACCCGGGACCCGCCTCCCGACCTATGTTACCGCGGGCGTACTCAAGACCAACTTTGCATCGTTCGTGCTGTACTTCCTGCTTGCCGCGGTGGTGTGGACCCCGCTGCTGGTTGGCCTCTCGGCCCTGTTTGGTGGGTCGGCGCAAATGGCGTTCGAGCACTATCACCGGTGGGCCTTTCCCGCGCTGGCCATCACCGCCGTGCTGCTGTTGCTCCTGCTCAAGGTTTTCATCCCACTCTTCACCTTTCGCGGCCGTCGCTTGCTCCTCTCGCGGTGGCGCCGGCTTACCCGCTGGGAGTTCTGGCCACCCTGGGTGTTTTATCCGCCCGTGGTGTTCTACATCGTATGGCTCGGAATCAAGCATCGGAGCCTTACCCTCTTCACCGCGGTGAACCCGGCCATCCCCGGCGGCGGCTTCGTCGGTGAATCAAAGGCCCAGATCCTCGCCGGGCTTCGAGTCCACTCGCCGACGCGCCTCCCTCCGACTCTCCCCCTGGACAGCGAACGGCCCGTGAGCGAAAACCTGAAGGGGATCAGGGAGTTCATGTCCGCGCGCGCGCTCGACTTTCCGATCGTACTCAAACCCGACGTGGGCGAACGCGGCTCCGGAGTCGCGATCGTTGGCTCCCTTGATGAGGCCGACCAATATCTGCGGCAATCCACCGGAGATATCCTTTGCCAGGCGTACGTCTCCGGACCGGAGTTCGGTGTCTTCTACTACAGGAAACCCGGAAACACGAGTGGCGCCATCTTTTCCATCACGGAAAAGCGGCTGCCTACAGTCACTGGGGACGGGAAACGCACGCTGGAGGAACTGATTCTCTCGGACGACCGGGCCGTCTGCATGGCCAAGTTCCTCCTCGCACAGCATTGTCATCGTCTCTGGGACGTTCCGGCTCGAGGCGTGGAGGTTCCGCTCGTTTGGGTGGGAACTCATTGCCGAGGGGCGGCGTTCTATGATGGCGGGTGGGTACGAACGGCCGCCCTCGAGGGAGCGGTAGACGAGATCAGTCGAGGTTACGACGGATTCTGGTTTGGGCGGTACGACGTCCGTGCCCCCTCGGTCGAGCGGCTCCAGGCCGGCGAGTTTACGATCATCGAGCTCAACGGAGCGACGTCGGAAGCCACGAACATCTACGACCCCACGACCCGCCTGTTGGACGCATATCGGATCTTGTTTGCCCAGTGGCGGATTCTCTTCGAAATCGCCGCGCACCACCGAGAGGCCGGAGTAAAGCCGTCCTCGATTCGCGAAATCGTGGCCCTGCTGCTCCGACACCGCCGGATGATCGGCACTCGGCGCAACGCCTAAACCCTTCTGCTCCGGAGGACCTTATGACGCCGGCCCCCAAACTGCCAAAGTCCGCTCGCGTGGTGAGCTGGATCTGTCAACTGATCGCCGCGGCGATTTTGGGGCAGACCCTGTTCTTCAAGTTTACTGGCGCCCCTGAATCGAAGTACATTTTCCAAACGCTGGGAATTGAACCGTGGGGGCGGCTCGGTACCGGGGTGCTCGAGCTCGTGGCGGTCTTCCTCTTGCTCTATCCGAAAACTCCCGCGCTGGGTTCGGTTTTGGCCATGGGGCTCATGGCTGGTGCCGTTTTCAGTCACCTGACGAAACTGGGGATCTCGGTGCAGGGTGATGGAGGTCTCCTGTTCGGGCTGGCCATGGCCGTTCTGGTGACGGCGACTGTCGTCGCCTTTCTGCGCCGCCGCGAGTTGCCCTTGGTGGGTGGGTGGTTTTAAACGTGGGGTCATGGTCTCGGTTGGCCCCAGTTTCACCTCTAGAGGAGGCGTCATGGCCGATTCGGAATGGCACCTGCTAGGCTCCGTAGATGAACTGGCGAAGAAGCCGCTTCAACAGATCACCGTCGGCCGAACGCGCATCGCCCTGAGTCATCGGGACGGCGCGTTCGGCGCCATATCCGGCGCCTGCAACCACGTTGGTGGCCCGCTCGGCGATGGCCGTCTCGATGGAGACTACGTCGTGTGCCCGTGGCACAATTGGAAATACCACTTCCAAACCGGCCAAGGCGAACCGGGCTACGAGGCGGAGTGCGTCCCCCGCTTTAGCCTGCGAATCGAGAATGGACAACTCTTGGTCGACCTCCAGGCGGCCACGAAGCGCAACCGCATTCCCCACGAGCCGCACCCGCTCGCTCGTCCGATCGAACGCGCGCCCGGTCCACTGCGCGTCGTCGGCCTGTCCACCACCGCGATGGACCCGTCGAACCCACGGTTTTCCACCTCGGACGAACTGCTCCTGACGGCCATCAGTCATGCGGAAGCCGAGGGCGCGGTAACTAGAGTCATCAAATTGAATGGGTTGCAGTTCCGGCATTGCGAGGGGTACTACTCCAAGGCGGCCCAAGCATGCACCTGGCCCTGCTCAATCACTCAAATGGATCCGGCCGATCAGCTCGATCAGGTCTATGAAGCGTTGGTGCACTGGGGTGACGTCCTAGTGCTCGCCACCCCGATCCGGTGGGGCTCGGCGAGCTCACTCTACTATAAAATGGCCGAGCGCCTCAACTGTGTGCAGAACCAGGTGACCATCCGTGACCGGGTGATGATCAAGAACAAAGTGGCCGCGTTCATCGTCACCGGGGGACAGGACAACGTGCAAGGCGTGGTCGGAAGCCTGCTCACCTTCTTTGGAGAACTCGGGTTCCTCTTCCCCCAGTTTCCTTTCATCGCCCATTCCCGCGGCTGGACGGCTGAGGACATGGAGCGGAACGTCTCCGAAGTCCGGGACAGTAGCGAGCTCCATGAGGGCGCGATGGCGTTAGTTTCACGGGCAACGGAGCTGGCGCGCGGCCTAGTCGACGCCAAACACGAGGGCGAGACAGCAATGCCGCGCGGCGGCCGGAAGGCACACCGGCTGCAGGGAAAAGTGACCCATTAGCGACCTGTAGCGGGCAATCCGGCAGGAGCGCGGCTTACGCCGACCCGCAGGACCGGTCGGGCTTGCCCGGGGCCCTGGCGGGCTGCTCTTGCCAGGAAACGGTACCTAACTAATGTTAGGTAGATGACCCAACTCTCCCCAACCCCGGTCCGTACCACGTCCCCGACCGAAACGAAGGAACGCGTGCTGCGGACCGCCGCACGCCTCTTCGCGCGCCAGGGGTACAAGGCCACCACCCTCCGCGACATCGCGGCGGCGTGCCGCATGAAGGCGGGCAGCCTCTACTACCATTTCACCTCCAAGGAAGAGATCCTGTCTCACACAATGGATCGCGGTGTCGCCCATGTGTTCGAAGCCGCTCGCGATGCCGTGGCCGCGGTGCCCGCCACGGCACCGTCGCGCACCAAAATCCGAGCAGCGATCCGGGGCCACCTCAGCGCCCTCTTCGTACACGGCGACTATACCTCGACCAGCATCCGGCTCTACCAACAGGCACCCCCCGCCGTTCAAGCCCAGAACCGCGCGCTGCGCGACCGATACGAGGAGTTTTGGAACGCGCTGTTCCTCGAGGCAAAGGAGCGGGGCCAGATCCGCCCCGACCTCCCGCTGGGCATCGTGCGGCTCTTCCTCTTCGGCGGGATGAACTGGACCAATGAGTGGTATCAGGATACGAAACAATCGTTCGATGAATTGGCGGACGCATTCACCATCATTCTCATGGACGGAATGGGATCGCGATGAGTCTGTCGTCCCCTTCGATGACGAACGGCACGGTTGTGGTTCGGCGAACCCGGCCCAATGTGGCGCACGTGATCCTGCATCGGCCCGAGCAGCACAATGCGATGTCGATCGAACTCATCCGGGACCTCCGGGCCCTGCTCTCGGAGCTAGGGGCCGATCCAACGGTTCAAGCGGTGGTGTTAGCCGCCGAGGGGCCGACCTTTTCCGCCGGCGGGGATCTCCGGTGGATGGAACGGATGCTCGCAAGCTCGAGAGAAGAGCGCCTGGCCGAGAGCCAGGAGCTAGCCGAGATGCTCCATGAACTCGCGCGGTTCCCACGGCCCGTCGTCGCGCGGGTCCACGGCCCGGCCTTCGGTGGCGGACTCGGCCTCATCGCTTGCTGCGATATCGTGATCGCCGTCCGCAGCGCGCGCTTTGCGCTCACCGAAGTCGGACTCGGATTGGTACCCGCCAACGTCGGCCCCTACGTGATCCGCCGCATGGGAGATGCCAACGCCCGTCGCGCAATGCTCACCGGAGCCGGTTTCAACGCCGATGATGCGGTGCGGTGGGGATTGGTGACGATGGTGGTGGACCCAACCGAGCTGGACAGCACCTTGAATCGCGAGCTTAACGCCCTCCTCGCTCAACCAGCCGAAGCCGTCACCTCGACGAAGGCGTTCCTGCGCTATGTCCTGGAGCATCCGGAGCAGGAGCCACGGTCCTACAGTGCGCGTTGGCTGGCGGACGCTTGGGATACCGCCGCCGCCCAGCGCGGCATCGCGAGATTTCTGGCGACCCGCCATGGTCAGCGCGGTGATATGGCGTCGGGGAGTGTGTCATGATCGTTTCAACCGGCGCGACGGATCGCGTCACGATCACCGAGGTGGGTCCCCGAGATGGATTACAAGCGCTCTCCGTCTGGATTCCAACCGACCGCAAAATTCGCTTAGTCAGCGACCTGGTGGCCACCGGACTCCACGATCTCGAAGTCGCGAGTTTCGTGAACCCGGCGCGGGTACCGCAAATGCGCGATGGCCGCGACGTCCTCTCGTCGGTGCCGCGGAGCCCGGGCGTGCGATATGCGGCGCTGGTCCCGAACCTCCGCGGCTTTCAGGACGCCCAGTTGGTTTCCCCGGATCGGATCGCTGTGGTCACCGCGGCCTCTGAAGTCTTTCAACAGCGGAACATGAATTCCACAATCGAGGCATCGTTCCAGCGGATCGAACAGATCGTGGATGCGGCCCGGGGCGGCCCGATGCGCATCCGAGGATACATCTCAACGGTCACCGACTGTCCCTATAGCGGACCGGTGGATCCGGCTCGTGTCGCGGTGATCGCGGAGCGGCTCCTGTCCCTCGGCTGCCACGAGGTGTGCCTGGGCGAAACCATCGGCAAAGGCACGGTGGCAACCGTCAGCCGCATGCTCGACGCGGTCCTGGCGGTGGTTCCGGCCGACCGCCTCGGCCTTCACTTTCATGATACGTACGGCCAGGCACTGGCCAATATCATCCCCGGCCTGGAGCGCGGCATCCGGATGATCGACAGCTCGCTGGCCGGGCTCGGTGGCTGTCCCTTCGCTCCCGGAGCGGCGGGCAACGTGGCCACCGAGGACGTAGTGTATCTGCTCCGCGGGTTGGGGCTGGCCCCCTCACCCGCGGTGGACCTCGAACGGATTGCCTTCATCGGCGAATCGTTTTGTCATGAATTCGGCCTTACCCATCAATCGAAAGCCGGGCATGCCCTCATGCGGGCCGTACGGCCCAATTCCCTGGGAGAGTGATGTATGACCACCATTATGACGCAGGCCCATCCTTACCTTTCGGATGTCCACCTCGCCTTGCGCGATCAAGTTCTGCGCTTCGTCCAAGACCAGGTCATTCCGGTGGGTGAAGCTTGGGAAGATCAGGGCATGGTCCCGCGGGACATCTTTCGGCGAATGGGCGCGCTGGGATTGCTCGGAATTCGCGTGCCGGAGATCTACGGCGGCGCCGAGCTGGACGCACTTGCGTCGGTCGTATTGGCCGAAGCGCTCGGACACTCCACTTTTGGCGGGTTTACCGCCAGCGTCTTGGTCGACACCGACATGGCAACACCGCATCTGACGCGCTACGGCTCCGATGCGCAAAAGGCTGCTTGGCTGCCCTCCATCGTCGCCGGTGACACAATCACGGCCATTGCGGTCAGTGAACCGGACGCGGGGTCGGACGTGAAGTCGATCCGGACGCGAGCGGTGCGCCAGGGAGACCACTGGGTCCTCAACGGCGCGAAGACCTTCATCACCAACGGGGTGCACGGCGACCTCTATATCGTCGCCGCCAAAACCGCACTTGACGGCAAGGCGAGCCACGGCATCTCCATGTTTATGGTTGAGAAAGGAACCCCGGGCTTCCGGGTCAGCCGCGCCCTGAAGAAGATGGGCTGGCTGTCCTCCGACACCGCCGAATTAGTGTTCGAGGACTGCCGGATCCCCGTGGAGAACCTGCTCGGCGAGGAGAACCATGGGTTTTATGCCATCATGGACAATTTTCAGAACGAGCGGCTCGTCATGGCGGCCATGGCGGTTGGGGAAGCGACGAAAGCGATCCAGCTGACCCTGGACCACCTACGGCAGCGCGAGGCATTCGGGTCCGCCTTGTGGACCATCCACGGCATTCGCCAACGGTTGGCCAAACGCGCCGCAGAAACCGAGGCCGCCCGCCAGCTGGTCTATCACGCCGCGTGGCTCGAAAGCCAAGGGCTGGAATGCATCAAAGAGGTGTCGATGGCGAAGGCGTTTTGCTGCGAAATCACCCAGGGTGTGGTGTACGACTGCGTACAGTTTCATGGCGGTATGGGCTACATGCGCGAAAGCGCCATTGAGCGGATGGCCCGTGACGCTCGCGTGCTGACGATCGGCGGTGGCGCCACCGAGGTCATGTTCGAAGAAGTCGCCAAACGGCTCTAACGGAGGCCCTCCATGGCACCGACAACAATACCGGACCTCATCATGGCCTGGAGCGGCCGTTCGGTTTTGGTGCAGTACGACAAACCGACAGCCAGCTGGATGTTTATCGCGTTGCACGACCCGACGGCAAAGCAGTGCGTCGGCGGAGTGCGCATGAAAGTGTACCCCTGTCCCGAGGATGGGCTCAGGGACGCGCTCCGGTTGGCCGAAGGGATGACGTACAAGTGGGCCGCCATCGACGTGGAATTCGGCGGAGGTAAGGCCGTCATCGCACTGTCTCGCCCCGTGGCTGGCGCGGAACGACAAGGCCTGCTCGAGCGGTTCGCCGCGATGGCCAACTCCCTCAACGGCCGTTATGGCTCGGGCCCCGACCTCGGCATCACGCAGGAGGATGTGGATTTCATCGCGAAGCGCACGCGCTACATGCACTGCTACGACCATACTCGCCGGGTGCCGATCGATCCGGGACCGTACACCGCGTATGGTGCCTTCGTCGGCATGAAGGCGGCACTCCGGCACACCACCGGGACCGACAACCTGCGCGATCGGGTTGTCCTCGTGCAGGGCCTAGGCGACACCGGGCTTCCGCTCTGCAATCTGCTCCATGAGGCCGGAGCCGCCCTTCGTGTGACCGACATCGACGGCGGACGAGCCAAGGCGGTGGTCGCTGAATTGGGAGGAGAGGTCGTCGCGCCGGACGCCGCCTACGATGCGCCTTGCGACATCTATGCCCCCTGCGCGATCGGAGCGACCCTCAATGAAGACACCATTCCCCGGCTCAAGGCCAAGATCATTGCCGGCACCGCCAACAACCAACTCGCGGTCCCGGAAGACGGCGAACGATTACTCCAACGCGGTATTCTCTATTGTCCGGACTATGTCGTGAACGGCGGGGGCGCGGTATCGCTGGCGATGTTTGATGAGGGGAAGAGCGTCGCGGAGGTCCGGACCAGCGTCGAGGCCATGGACCGGCGGCTCACGGCAATCTTCCAGGAAGCGGCGGCCAACCACGAATCACCGGTGCATGCCGCTCGACGGAAAGCCGAGCTTCGCATCGCCAAACGGCATGCCGCGGCATGAGGCTACGGAACCACAAACACGGTGGTCCAATCCCGCCCCGCCTGGGACTGGAGTTTCAGGTACAACACCTGCGCGCTAGGGTCGTAGTAGAAATGATCGCCAGTACTGGTATCCAGGTCGGCGAGTGAGGACAAGGGGAGCATGGTCTTCGAGTAGTCGTAGTCCCGGTACGCATGGAAACTCGTCGAGGCGTAGGGCAAAGCGAGTTTCACCCAGTCGGTCGACCGCAGATGGTTGACGTAGATGAAGGGCCGGTCCGGAACAGTCCCCTGATAGGCAGCCGAATAGCTTCGGGCCTGAAGCAGCGTCATCGCCCCGTAGGAGAGGTAATCGGGAATCCCGGAGACTTGGACCGAGACCCCATCGTCTCGAGTGAGCGTCAGCGGGGCAATGGCCTCGCCATTGTCGCCTTGGATCTGGAGGCCGACATATGAGTGTGGGCAGACGTGGGCGTTCCATTCCGGGCGGTATTGGCACGCCGAGGTGACCAGGAACGAGTTATTTGCCACGATATAGTTGCCCGCCGTTCCCGTGATCGAGCCGTCCTCATCGAAAATCGCCGCCGACTTGTCCCCATCGCGATCGGGTAGGGGATTCTCGAGATACACCCGGTTCGCATTCACAAATTGCAGCTGGGACGCAAAGTTCCCGGTGTTCACCGTGAAGTAGTTCTGGCGGTTGAATCCCAACGCACTCATGATCCGCCCGCGCCCGGAGGGGTAGTTGACGAACGTGGCGCGCTCCGCGCCAACCCGTCCGTCATAGAATTCGTACCCGCGGATCGGGAAGGTGGGATCGATCTGGTTGCCGGCGGTATTCGCGGTCTGGCCGACGAAGAGCGCATCCTGAACGAACGTCTCCGACGAGGCGAACGTCGCCCCGATGGCGTTGTCGGCCAGCACCGGCGCTGTCAATCGAAGTTGGTACCCCCGAAGCCAGACCCCGCGGCCGTAATGCTTGTAGGCGGTGAAGTTGTGAAAGTCCCCGGGTACGGCCGGCGAGTCTGCTCCCGGCGTTTGCCGTGGCTCAAAGGAGGTCGTCTCGGTGGTGCCATCGAGTTTCGGCCCCGAATCCACGAACAGTCCCGCCTCGTAACTCGAATGGGCCACGTTGTCGGCGAATTCACGGAGTGGAGTGTGGCGGGGTAAGGCGGGATCGCCGACCGACAATCCGGTCGGGTGCTCCGGAAGGGCAAACCAAAACCCAAATCCTTCCGAGCCGGCGGCCACATTGCCTCGGAGCGTGTTGTCTGGATTCGTAATCCAGAAATTGGCGGGGCTCTGATCGGTCGGCAACACACCGTGCGTCGTGGCCCGGCCTCGGAGGGCGAGGTTGGATTCGAGGACGTTCCGGACCTCCGCGCCGTCCTCGAAGAAGTACCCGTGTCCGGTGTGGTCGTAGCAAACGTTGTGGTCCGCATGCAGGTCGTTGGTGCCATGAATCGTGAGGCACCGATTGAAGGTCCGCCACACGGCATTCCCTCGGAAATATTGCCCGGCAACGCTTCCAGCCATGTGCCAGTGCATTGGGTACCGGGCCTTCACCCCCAGCTGCCCCATCAAATAGAGCTCCGCACCCTCGACGCGTGCCACCCCGCCTTGCGTCACGAGGATGTGGGCTCCAATCTGCGACCGGAGCGAAATATCGTCACCGCGAATGGTGATGTTGTGACTCAGGAGCCCCACTTCCGCGCGCTCATCGACGGTGCGGCTGACGAAAGATTGTTTCTGTCCGAAATGATCATATCGGAATGCGGGCGACACCGTCACCGAAGCGCCGGCCACGGCCATGACGGTGGCTTCTTCAGTTTGGGCCGGATCGAAATCGGTCGAGGCCACCACGATGACATCGCCGACGCGCCAATCCGGCGCCTGTTCCAACACCAGTTGATTGCTCCCTGCCCCAACCGTGCTTGCGAGCCGGGCCCACGTCATGCGCTTCTCACCGTGAATATCCAACACTCCGCCCCCGAGTACCCCGATCACCTTCGCCCCAACGCCCTGCACGTTGTCGAGGCCACTGCCGTTGATCGTGATGATTGCGCGCTTGGTGTACGGGCTCCCTTCCGTACCAACTTCCAGCGTTCCACGCACGATGATCCAAGAGGCGGTCAGACCAAGGTCCTTACTGCGGTCGAAGGTCAACCTGCCCACAATTTCGAGGCTCTTGAGGTCCGGGGGCGTCAGGTCCAGGACAATCGTGTGACCGGCCGGGATCGACACCACACTGCCGGCGACAGGCACCAGTCCATTGGGCCACATGCGCGGGTCGGACCAATTGCCAACAGCGGGAGCCGGTGGGGGAGCCGGATCGGTGCTCTTCGTGGGCGACTCGGAGCATCCCGCCACGCCCGTAACCAAGGCAATGCAAACGGCTGCAGCGTTGCGGCGCATACGGACTCCCTCAATTCGCTGAATTTGCGGCAGGCCAAACCGGTCATTCACTGCGGGACGCCAGGAGTTGCATTATAGTCCACGTATTTCCTATCAAATCAGCAATATTCACACCGGCGACAACCCCGCGATCACGCAACTCCAGGTGGAGGCTGCCAAAGATAAAGCGCCGCATACGCCCGCCAGGGCCGCCATCCCTCGGCCCGGCGAAGAATCTGGTCCGCTGGCACCCCGTGCCGCAGCATCGCGCGCACGACGCCCAAATCACCGTGGGGGAATGCGTCGCGATGGCCCAGACCGCGCATTCGGATGTACTCAATTGTCCATGGGCCCATACCAGGGAGCGGCCGAAGCGCGGCGTAGATGGTTGCCGCACTGGCCGGGCGCAGCGCCTCCCAATCGACCTCACCGTCCGCCGTGGCGCAGGCAATCGACCGAATGAAGCGCGCTTTGTTTCCGGTACACCCGAGGGCCCGGAGCGCACTTAGACTCGCATCGGCAAGAGCGCGGGCGGAGGGAAATGCATAGAATGCCCGGCCTGCCGCCCGCGGTGCCGGCCGGCCAAAAGCGCGAACCAATCGGTCCACCATAGTCGTCGCGGCCCTGACGCTCACCAGCTGTCCGAGAATTGCGCGAATGGCGGCCTCGAAAGGCTCGGGCGTCTGGGGTAACCGAAGCCCGGGGGTCCGGGCGACGAGGGGTTGGAGAATCGGATCGGCCGCGGCCATTCGCCGGAAGGCCGACAACCGGACGCGGACGCCAAGCATCCGTGCTAACACTGGCTCCAGCACGCCCGCGGAGGCTCGCGGAGTAGGCGTTACCCAGAGCGGGCCCCGCCCCCGCGGAGCATCCGGATGAATCAACTGGACCGTTACCATGCGGCCCTCGACGCATAGGGCACGCACGTATTCCCGATCACCGACGTGTTCAAGCGCCCCCACCGCGCGGGGCCGGAGAAAGTCCAAGATCCGGCCAAACTCAAGATCGGCGGGTAAGGGAAAGGGCCAGGGAACGGGCCGTTCGGTTCGCAGCGTAGTTTCCTTCCCCGTGTGGTTTTGGAGGGACCCTTCGCCCGATTCTCTCGGCCCCCGTAGATTCTATCTCGACTAGAGCGTTAACCCCAGCAGGAGGCAGCTTGATGTTTCTTCCCTCACTCACCCAGCTCTTTATCCGAGATCTTGCCGCGCTCGATCGCGAAGTTCAAGCGTATCCGGACGACGCGCTCCCCTGGCGGGTGGTGCCCGGTATCAGCAACTCGGGCGGGAACCTCATCCTTCACCTTACCGGAAATCTGCAGCATTTCGTTGGCGCGTGCCTGGGAGGCTCCGGCTATGTTCGCGACCGAGCCGCTGAGTTCAACACACGAGACTTGCCCAGAACGACGCTGCAGGCGAGAGTTGCCGCGGCACGTGACGCGGTCGCTTCCTCCCTGCCCCATGTCAGCGAGACAGTGCTCCGGGCACCCTTCCCCGAGCCGATCGGCGGATTCGAGGTGGAAACGGCGGACTTCCTTCTCCACCTGCTCGACCACTTCGCCTACCACCTCGGGCAGATCGACTACCATCGGAGCATCGTCACCGGCCAGCGTGCGTCCCTGGGCGTCATCGCAGTTGGAGAGCTTCATTCCGCGCGCAAGTTGTGAGTTCGGGAGTAACTCAAACGACACATGGATTGTGAGATCCTGAAGGGTCAAGGATGTTTCGCGTGACATTTCTCGAGGTACTGGCTCTGGGTGTCCCGACAACAACCCTGGCGCAGGCGACCCTCCGCTCTCGCCCAATACGCTGAGGACATCCCATGCGGACCTTGCTTTTCACCGCGGCCTTCTTCATGGGCTCGGCCGGGACCACCGCTGGCCTCCACGGTCAGACGGTCGATGAAATCATCGCGAAGAACCTCAAGGCACGCGGGGGGGTCGACCGCCTTCGCAAGATGCAATCGGAACACTTCGAAGCCCACATTGTGTTCGGGAGTGACCCGCCGGGCCGGCTCCTCGTGGTGATGCGCCGGCCGGGAATGATGCGACAGGAGGTGGAGGTCAACGGCAAAATGATCGTCAGCGCCATCGACGGTACGTCCGGGTGGACCATCAACCCGTTCCGCGGAAACTCGGGGCCCGAGCCAATGAACTCGGACCAGGTGAAGAACATGGCGGGTGGCGCCGATTTCGAAGGGCCGCTATTGGACTACGAGAAAAAGTTCAATCGCGTCAAGTTGATGGGAAAGGTCAGCGTGCAGGGGCGTGACGCCTACAAACTGATGGTCACTCTCAGCGACGGAGAGATTCGTAACGACTACGTCGACGCTTTCAACTTTCTGGAGGTCAAATGGGAAGGCAAAGTGACACCGGACGGCAACGGCTTTGAAGTCGAAACATATTTCAGCGACTACCGCACCGTCAACGGCGTGAAGATCGCATTCCGGCTCGACTCCGATAGTCCGGGCGGGAAGAACAAGCAGCAAATCATCATCGACCACGCGGAGGTCGACAAACCGGTCGATCCGGCATTGTTTCAGCCGCCGCAGCCCTGATCAGATTCAGTGGCTGTGCTCGGCGTCGGGAAACTGACCGCCGCGAACCTCGCTCGCAAAAGCGCCCACCGCGCTTCGGACGATGTCCGCCAGTGCAGCGTACGGCTTCAGGAATTTGGGGCGAAAACCATCGTTGAGTCCTAGCATATCGTGCAGGACGAGCACTTGGCCATCGCAGTGGGGCCCGGCCCCGATTCCAATCGTCGGAATGCTGAGGGCCGCCGTAACCCGTTGGGCAAGGCCCGCAGGCACCAATTCCAACACCACCGCAAACGCTCCCGCGTCCTCGATGGCCTTCGCGTCCTCGATCAACCGGTCGGCCGCGGCGGCTTCCTTCCCCTGCACCCGATGCCCCCCCAACGCGTGGACGGATTGCGGTGTGAGACCCAGGTGTGCCATCACTGGAATTCCAGCATCAACGACCGCGCGGATTGAAGGCGCCACCGTACGACCGCCCTCGAGTTTGACCGCCCCGGCTCCCGTTCGTTTCAAAACCAGCCCGGCGTTCCGTACCGCCTGCGCCGCCGAAACCTGATAGGTGAGAAACGGCAGATCTACGACCACCAATGCGCGTGTGGTCCCTCGGCGGACAATCCGGCCGTGATACATCATCTGCCCGAGAGTGGCGGGCAGCGTCGTCTCTTCCCCACACAGAAGCGGGGCCACCGAGTCACCCACGAGCACGACATCAACGCCCGCTTCATCGACCAGCCGGCCAAAAAGCGCATCGTAGGCCGTGATCATGACGATTTTCTGGCCCCGGCGTTTGAGGTCGGCCAGACTGAGGGTCGTCACCCGCTTCAAGTCGGTCATAGTATTGGCGTGTCTTTCGCTTCGAGACGACTAGGGGTAGAGCCGAGCCCCGGTAATGGCGCTCTCGACCTGAATGGCACTCACGGGGCAGTTTCGCGCGGCCTCAAGAACCTTCTCCGGCGTGTCCGCCCCCGGATCGATCACTTCCGATTGCCGGTCTTCGTTATGAACGAACACTTTCTCACTCGTCATCACACAAAAGCCGTTTCCCACGCAGCGAGTGTGATCGACCCATACCTTGAGCACGTCCTGCATCGGGCCTCCTACCGCCATGAGATCGGGAGTGATTTGAGCGACCGGAACTGGATGCTGGGCTGATACTCAACCTCGGGGTCGTCTAGGACGAGCTTGGGCACGCGGCGAGCCAGCGCGCGGAATATTTCCTGTCCCTCGAGGCGGGCCAGCGTCGATCCCAAACAATAGTGAATCCCAGCCCCAAAGGACACGTGCGGGTTGGGCTGGCGGGTAATATCGAACGCATCGGGGTCGGCAAAAGCGAGCGGGTCTCGGTTCGCGGCCGCGATGATCCACCGGATACGATCGCCGGTCCGAATGGACCGTCCGTGAAAATCCACATCCGAAGCGGCGATGCGCTGTGTGGACTTGACCGGGGCATCGTAGCGGAGACACTCCTCGGTCGCGGTTCGGACGAGTCCATCGGGATCGGCTCGCAGTTGGGCCCATTGACCGGGGTGCCTCGCGAAGGCGAGGGTCCCATTCGCGATGAGGTTCATGGTGGTCTCATGCCCGGCAAACAAGAGCAACGCGGTATTGACGAGCACCTGGTGCCGATCAAACAGCCCCGCTTTTTCGCCCTGGGCCAAAACCGAGATGAAATCGTTGCTCGGCTCCTGGAGGCGTTTTTCCACGAACGGCGTGACATACTCCACCATCGCGCGCATCCCCTCGGTCAACGGCTTCATCCGGTAGGACTCGCCCCGATTGATATAAAGCAGCTTATCCGCCAGCTCCCGGAGGTACTCCCGATCCTCCGGAGGAACGCCCATGAGCTGGGCGATCACCCGGACCGGCAGCGGCGCCGCGAGATCGGGAAGCACGTCCATTCCACCCCGAGGTTCGATCTCATCCAGCAGGTCGGCCACCGCATTCGCGATAAATGGCCGCCACGCCTCCATTGCCGTGGGCGCGAAAAACGGATGTACCACCCCGCGCATCGTCGCATGCACCGGGCGGTCCTGCTCCACAACCTGTTCCGAGCGGAATTCACGCACGTACTCGAAGCGTTCCTTGTCCTCGGGGTCGATCGGAGGGTACGGTGGCCGTTGGTCGTTCCGGATAACGGCCGAGGAGAAGAGTTCGTGGTGCCGCACCATCCACACGATGTCCGCGTGCCGGGTAATGACCCACAACTGATGCCGCGCGTTCCAATGGATCGGATCGGATTCCCGCAACGCGCCAAAGAAGCCGTATGGGTCTCCGATGGCCTCCGCGGAGAACAGATCATCAAGATCAATCGACGTCATTCCGGGCCTTTCAGAGATCATCGGGCGAGAGCCCGCGAATCAGAGATAGTACGGTAGGATCGGTGGTTTGAAAAGGCGCGGCATTGCAACATTTCGGGGTCAGACCGCGTCTAAGCTGGAAACCCTGATTGCCACCCTGTTCGGTCGACTCACAAGGCCACCTCATGCCCCAGCTGCTCCACGACATCCGAATCGCGGTTCGCGCCCTCCGGCGCCGCCCCTTGTTCAGCGTCGGGGTCGTTCTCACTCTGGCCCTCGGCATCGGCGCCAACACGGCCATCTTCAGCGTCGTGGATGGCGTGCTTCTTAGGCCGCTTCCATACCGAGCCCCTGGACAACTGGCCATGATTTGGAGCCGCTGGACCAATTTTGACAAGACCTGGGTAGCGGAATGGGAGTTCTTCCAGTACAAACGGTTGAGTCGGGTATTCGAAGATGTTGCCGCGTGGGAGGACGCCGGTGAGGTGGCCTTGACCGGTGATCAAGGGCCGGAAAGCGTGAAAGCAGTCGCCGTCACCTACAATCTCCTCGAAGAACTCGGTGTCTCCCCCGAGCGGGGCCGCGGCATTACCCCCGACGAGGACGTCCCCAACGGTCCGGCGGTCGTGCTGCTCGGGCACGATCTATGGAAGCGACGCTACGGGGCGGACCCGAGTGTCATCGGCCGAACGGTTCAGATCGAGGGCAAACCAGCAACGGTCATCGGCGTTCTGCCGAAGCCGTTCCGACTCCCACTCGAATTTCAGGCCGCTGGGAGCGCGCAAATCGTAACGCCGATCCGCCTCGACCCGGCTAGCACCGATGGGGGGGGCCACAGCTATTTCAGCGTGGCCCGCCTCCGCCCCGGCATCACCGTCGACGACGCCAGCCGGGAGCTACGTGACCTGACCGCTCGATGGAGCGGCGACGCCAACCACCCCGCGTCTATGCGGTTCTCCGCATTCAGCGTCGCGGTCATCGATGAGGTCACCGGCGGAGTCCGGACGGCACTCGTGGTGCTCCTGGCGGCAGTGGGCCTCCTCCTGCTCATCACCTGCGCCAACGTGGCCAACCTCCTTCTCACTCGCGCGGATGGCCGAGCCCGCGAAGTTGCCATTCGCGCGGCGCTCGGAGCAGGGCAAGGCCATCTACTCCGACTCGCGATGCTCGAAAGCATCCTTCTGGCCGTCGGGGGCGGTTTGATCGGACTGGGCCTGGCGTGGCTCGGTGTTCGGAGCGTCGCGGCTGGGGCCGCCGCGTCGGTTCCCCGAGCGGCGGATCTCAGCATCGATATGACCGTGTTGGGCTTCAACGCCGCCCTCTCTATCCTCACTGGCGTGTTGTTCGGGGCCCTTCCCGCCCTGCGGGCGTCCGCCGCCAACCTTACGGCTTCACTCAAGGACGGATCGCGCGGTGGGGATACCCGGCATCGGCGACGAAGCAGAAACATCTTGGTGACCGTAGAGATGGCATTGGCAACGGTTCTCTTGCTTGGCGCAGGACTCACGCTGCACAGTTTCCGGAACCTGTTGCGGCTCGACCCCGGATTTGATGCGCGCAACGTGTTCACGATGAAACTCACGCTGCCGGCCACTGGCTATGGCACGACAGACGAAATCGTTCGGTTCTACGAGCAATTGGCGGACGGAGTCCGCAAGCTCCCTGGCGTGGCCACGGCAGGGTTTGTCCGGGTCCTGCCTTTGGCCGCCGAGATTGGCGATGCCGGCATGATGATCGAAGGAAGACCGGTTCCATCCGGCGAACCGAATCAATCCGCAGACTGGCAGGTTGTCACTCCGGGCTACTTCGAGTCCATCCGGCTGCGAGCGGTCAAGGGCCGGTTCTTTGATGCAACGGATACTCCAAACGGCCTTCAGGTGATCGCCATCAACGAAACGTTGGCCAAACAGTATTTCCCCAACGAAGACCCGATCGGCAAGCGAATCAAGATCGGCAGCCCGGCCAGTCCCTGGCGCACGATCGTGGCGGTGCTCCGCGACAACCGGCACAATGGCCTCACCAACGCCCCAAAACGGGAATGGTTTGTGCCCCACAACCAATTCGCCAACTCCTGGGGTCGCGCCTGGCGGGCCATGACCCTCGTGGCCCGCACCGACAGCGATCCGCTGGCTCTGCGCCAACCGGTCGAGCAACTGGTTCACCGCTTCGACCCGAGCCTTCCGTTGACGAACGTCACATCGCTCGGGGAGGTTATCTCCTCCGCCCGAAAGGAACAGCGATTCACCACCATGGTGATGGCTGGGTTCGCTGCGCTGGCGTTGATTCTGGCCGCGGTGGGGATCTACGGGGTGATTGCGTATTCGGTGAGCCGACGCACTCAGGAGATTGGCATCCGGCTCGCGCTCGGCGCCGACCGGTCGACCGTCCGCGGTCTGGTCATCCGGCAAGGGATGATTCCCGCCCTGCTCGGAATCGGTATCGGCGTAGGCGTGGGCGGAGGCTTGAGCCGTTTCATGCAAGTGATGTTGTACGGAATCACTCCCTTGGACCCCTTCACCTTCAGTGTGATTCCGTTGGTGTTGCTGGCCGTGGCGCTGGTCTCGGCCATGATTCCTGCCGGACGTGCGACGCGGGTCGATCCGATGGAGGCGCTTCGCTATGAATGACCGTCACGCCGGATGGATCCCGGTGCTCTCAGTGGCCCCGGTCGCGATCAAACACTCTCGGGAAAATTCAACGATGGTAAATCTCCCTCAAACGAGACGTCCCCGAACATTCCAGTCACATTGAACCTCTTCGGATAGTGCACGACGAGTTCTTCGATCGTGCCATACTCCGGAACGCCATCAATACCCATCGTGGTGGTGACGATATCCATCGGCTTGAGCCCCGACAACGCAGTTGGGTTGGAAAAGATCAGCTCCGCTAAGCGGGTACACCTCGCCCCCCCGCCTTTGGGGAGTTGGTAGGCAGGATGATCCGGCCCAACGCTTGCGACCAGGTAGAAGACCAGCCCGTCCAAGCGGAGCTCCCACCCCAACAAGAGAGAATTCAGGAGGTCAACGCCCTGGAACACCGCCATGTCGCGCCAATCGAGATCGA
>JANYKV010000090.1 GCA_025358055.1 Gemmatimonadota bacterium | reverse complement strand
GGTAACCGTGCTCCGTGGCTCTCTGGAGGACGCATGACCCCTCTCGAAGCCTTGGCCCTCTTGGAGCTACGGGTCGGCAGGGTCACTCGGGCGGAGGTCAACGGCAGGGCGCGGAAGCCGTCGTACATGATGTGGATCGATTTTGGGCCGTTGGGGGAGAAGACCTCAAACGCGCAGCTCACGGACGTCTACCGCCCCGAGGAACTGGTCGGGCGGCTGGTGGTCGCCGCCGTGAATCTCGGCACCCGCAACATCGCAGGCTTCAGCTCCGAAGTGCTCACCCTCGGCGCCCCGGGCGAGGCGGGGCACGTCGTGCTGCTGTCGGTCGAACGCGACGTTCCGCTCGGCGGCAGGATCTTCTGAGGCGGGGCCACCTCCGCATCCCATTCCCCTTCCCCTTTTCCCCGTCAGGACTGCATGCGAGTCTTCATTTCAGTCGACATGGAAGGTGTAGCGGGCATCGTCCACGAGAATCAAACCAATCCCGATGATCCTCGGTGCGCCGCGGAGTACGCTCGGTCCTGCCACCTCATGACCGCGGAGGCCAATGCGGCCATCGAGGGTGCGCGCGATGCCGGTGCCACCCGGATCCTGGTCAACGACAGCCACTGGCATATGCGCAATATTCTCGCGGAGGAGTTGGACCCCGCCGCCGAACTCAGTAGTGGGTCGCCAAAACCGCTCTCGATGATGGAGGGCGTCAATGGTGGATTCGATGTGGCCCTCTGCATCGGCTATCACCCGCGCGCCGGTACCCAACATGCGGTCATCGATCATACCTACAACGCCGCGGTCATCGCGAACGTGCGGCTGAACGGGCGGGCCGTCGGAGAGCTCGGCATCAACGCTGGGTTGGCGGGCCACTACGGAGTGCCGGTCGCGGCTGTGAGCGGGGATGGCGCCCTGGCGCGAGAAGCGCGGGACCTGCTGGGCGACGGAGTGGAAACGATCGTCGTAAAGGAGAGCCTAGGCCGACAGGCGGCCCGCTCCCTGAGTCCGGCCGAAGCCCGGCAACGGCTCCGGGCTGGCGTGGCCAACGCGCTTCGGCGAACCCATAAACCGTTCGTGCTGGCGGCCCCAATTACGCTCACGGTGGATTTCTTCCGGACCCACCATGCCGACATGGCAGAACTCGTTCCGGGCTCGATCCGACCCGGACCCTGCGCAGTCCTTTTCACCCACGACAACTACCGTGAGGTGTTCCGCGCCTGGCGGGCGATGTACAACCTGGCGGGCGTGACTTGAGATCTCGCCCCGATTGCCTGCGCTCGGACAACCGCAAATGACGCAGATGAGGCCGATGGGTTGATCACGTGCCTCCCGCCGATGACGGCAGTTCGAATCGGGTTCGCTGCTTCACCCACGCATTCTCGGGCCCCGGAACCAACCGGTCCAACCAGCCATCCCAGGTGGCAACCAGCTGTAGGCCCTTGGCATCGCCTGAAACCGTGAAGCGAAGTTCGCGCGTATAGGATTCTCCCGCGCCGAGCGGATCCGGCCCCAACGCTTCGAGTGGGGCATACTCGCGACCCATCGCATCCACCACTCGAATCCGGAGAAGACCCGGGAATTCCGGCTCGCGCTTGGCATTGCTGGAGAGCCTGATCGTCACGGACAGATCAGCGGCGCGTCGGGCATCGAGCACTGCCAGGTGCAGATGGCAGTCGATGCCTCCGCAAAAAGCCAGCTCCTCGCCCGACCGGAGCACTTGCATCGGTGCGAGCACGGGCCAGGCTACGAGCAACAAGGCGTGAACCGTGAGCCACGACCCCACAACGGCGCCAAACCCATTGCGAAGGCGCGGGCGGCCGCCACGGGACGCCGCCACCGCGCCGGCGGCCCCGCCAGCCAGCATGACAAGCGAGCCCAACAACATCAATGGTCCAATCAGATGGATCGGCATGCAGCCCCCTGGGCCCCAGGAATCCTGGGCGGAGTGCCTCCGAACGGCGGAAGCGCCCCGAACCGGCGCTCGCGTCGCGTAAACTCGGCGACCGCCTCGGTGAGGTCTTTGTCGGTAAAGTCCGGCCACGCGATGGGCAGAAAAAGCAGTTCCGCGTAGGCGCTTTCCCAGAGGAGGAAATCACTCAGGCGATGCTCGCCGCCGGTCCGAATGAGCAAGTCCACCGCCGTCAGAGGGGCACCACTGTGGTCCGCCCTCGCTAGTGCCGCCGCGAAGCTCGCACTGGTGGGCACCGAAGCACCAGAGTAAGACCGGGCGGCTTCGAGAATACTGCCCCGGCTGGAGTAATCGATCGCGATCCGAAGGTGCAGCGCCCGGCCATCCACGCTCTGTTGTTCCGCCGCGTGGATCGCGCGGCAGAGCGACGACGGCAAGCGATCCCGCCGCCCGATGATGCTAAGGCGCACGCCTTCGGCTCGGCAGCGTGCCGCCTCACCCTCAAGGAAATGTTGAAAGAGGGCCAACAATTCGTCGACTTCCGCGCAGGGGCGACCCCAGTTGTCCGCCGAAAACGCGAAAAGGGAGAGCGTGCCGATGCCACAATTAGGAGCGGCTCTCACGACGCCCGGGATCGCCCGGGCGCCGGCACGATGCCCGAACGACCGCGACAATCCGTGCCGAGTCGCCCAACGCCCGTTGCCGTCCATGATGATGGCGACGTGGAGCGGGGTGGCGCCGTCCTTCAATGTACTTTGCACCATAAAGTAGCACCTCAAAAAAAATTACCGCCTGCGGGTCGCCTGGATAAGACTCTCCATGTGGGACAGATAGCGCTCCAATGCGGTGCGGCCCGCCGCGGTGAGTTCGAACTCGGTCCTCGGCACTCGTCCTTGGAACGATTTGACGCACATTACATAACCGGCTTCTTCCAGTTTCCGGGCGTGCACGCTCAGATTGCCGTCCGTCGCGCCGAGGAGGGCCTTGAGTTCGTTGAAGGTCAGGGAGGGGTTCACGGCGAGCGCGCTCACGATGGCGAGCCGGACCCGTTCGTGGATGACACGGTCCAGGGCCAGAGGTGAGGAGGCTCCGCCACCACCTCGCACAGCCTCGAGGCCTGGGGCGGCTTTGGCGCCCCCCTTTCGGTCCAGGGAACGAGCGGTGGCCCGGCGCTCAGCCACCGTACCTCCGCGCGATTACGAACCCGGAGACCACATGAATAAGCCCGAAGCCAAACCCCATCATCAGGTCCTTCCATTGCGGTCCCAACACAAGCGCCGTGATCCCAACCGACATGAAGGCGACCCCGGTGATCGGAACGATCCGCACCGAGAAGGCCCCTCCGGAGGTCACTGCAGCCCCGTAAAGAACCAGCCACATGCCCGGGAGGTAGCCGCTCAGACCCAAGCGGTAGAGCAGCGGGGTGAGGATGGCGCCGGCAACGACGGCGGGGGCAAAACTCCCCGCGAACAAGCGACCAGCCCGAGACAGCAGGGGGGTGTTGGTTGCGGCCGCTTTTCGGACTAGGGCCCACCCGCCCACACCAAGAGCCACGATGGCCTCCGCCAACCAGACGGCCAGCCATTCCGCCGGAGAGGCTTGCCGAGCCGCGAAAACGCATGCGGCGCACGCAGTGAGCCCCATGGCTACCCCGCCCCATCCAGGAACGGCAGTGAACGACGACGCCCGTTCCATCGTAGCCCGGATGAAACTCAAATCCTGGATGGCCCGATCATGAATGGGCCTGGGCGGCGAGTCTTCGTGGCGGAGCGGCTTCGGCATGGAGACAAGAATAAACCTCGGGAGGTCATACGTCAAGTACTTTGAGATACAAAGTTGGCCACCTGCTGGAACACCCTAACCAGTCCGCCCCTTGAGCGCCTCCCGTGCCATTCGGGTCACAATCGTGGTCACGATAACCGTCGCAACTACCCCCAGCCCTAGGACTACATAGTACACCGCGTCGTGGCGCAGCACGCCCCCGCCGGCCAACCGGGCGGCATCCCCCGCCACCTTGCCGTAAAACACATACGCGAACGTTCCTGGGATTGTCCCGATTGAAGCCAAGATGAAGTCACGGAGACGAACCCGGGTGAGCCCGAGGGCATAGTTCAGGAGTGTGAACGGGAATACCGGCGACAACCGCATCAGGAACACGATGCGCCACCCGCTGTCCGCGATGGCGCGATCCAGGGCCCCAAGCCGAGGGTCGCCGGCCACCTTCCGGGCCACCCAATCCCGTAGACCAGAACGGGCCAAAAGAAACGCCCCGACAGAGCCCATTGTGG
The DNA here is from genome assembly GCA_025358055.1 of Gemmatimonadota bacterium. Lineage (GTDB taxonomy): Bacteria > Gemmatimonadota > Gemmatimonadetes > Gemmatimonadales > GWC2-71-9 > JANYKV01. The sequence continues at coordinate 60,939 of JANYKV010000090.1, read as the reverse complement.
CGGCAACGAAAACAAAACCGGTGCCGGCCCATACTCCGAATATTGCCCCAGCAGCCAGAGTCAGGATCGATGCGGGCACAAAAAGCACAATGCCCGCCGCGTAGCCCAGGATGAAAACGGCCGGACTCCAGGCGCCAAGCGAGCCGACCCAATCCAAAAACTGGGGAACGCGCGGCGCGATCATTCGGCCGAGCGCCAGGAACACGCCGACGAAAAGGGTCCCAAACACGATCCGAGCCCACCCCGGTCGCTCGTGCGGTGCCGGTATCAACTAATCACCGTCGTTTCCGCCCATCCCAAGGATTGCCCAACTCGCCGTGGATCAAACTCCCGCGCCTTACCACTGGCGCTACTGTCATCGGGCCGACCCGCCTTGGAATCCTATATGGGGGCGCCCGCGACGCTCAATCCACCTAGCCCTAGTCTCATAAACACGCAAAGGGGAGAAGCTCCCCGCTCCTCCCCTTTGCTGTGATCCGTCTCGGAGCGCTCACGACATGCGGCGGTCAGGCGGTGTTCTCTCGAACTGGTGCCTTTCCATTGCCTGCCGGATCGGGGGAACCACAAACGCGCCAGCGGCACCTCGACGCCGCTTTACCGGAGACGGCCGTTTCTTTTGGCAGAGCCCCACCCCAACACCCATCAGCACCGAGCGCTTATTGCATCGGATGTGCCGGTCCGGGTAGGCGCGCAAACCCCATGTGGGAAATGGGGTTGCATTTGTTCATGACAACGCGCGTGTGGAAACGACACGTGTACCAGGGGCACGAGACGTGTCCTACTAACACGCCCCGGATCTCTGCGGAGCCGGACATCTGAAACAAAAATGAAACGGGCGCACCGATTGGTGCGCCCGTTTCGACCTTCGTGTCGTTCGAAGCGACTACATGTGCTTGGAGCGCCGAGCCGATTCCATTATGCGCTTATAGTGATCGGCCCAAATATCTCGCACGTTTGGCACTCTCCCCACCGCGGGGTCGACACCGGGCGCCATGTCAGGCTTGCCGACGCCGCCGAACGTGTAGAGTTCCTTCTGCAAGAGCGTAAGTTCCTTGGCCGGAATTGGCATCTGCCGTGGGGTTCCCACCTCGAGGTTATTCCACTTTCGCTCGTTATAGTACGTGGCCGAGCCCTGTCCGAGCATCTCGATTTCATCCTCGTACCGGAGCTTGTCGAGCAATACCGCGGCACCATCGCCTCCAGCCGCGGGGGTCAAGCCACCCCGGCCCACTCGGGTCTTGTTGATCAGTGAGGCGGCCAAGTTGAGGTCGCCATTGCCCTTGATCAGGGCTTCAGCCCACAGCAGGTCGTTGTAGGCCTGATTGAACGCGAACGACGGGCCGGCACCGGTCACCTCGACATCGAGCTGAACGAAGTACCGGATCTGGGCCAAGTTGCTTTGGTGATACTGCCCGCGCGCCGGGCGCTGGTTCGCGTGACGGAAAAAGGCGAAGTCGGTACCGGCATTCGGTGTGGCTTGAAAACTACCTTCGCCGATGATGTCATCTACTGCCGAGAAGCTCCCGTCCCCAACCCGGAGGTCGCTGTTACAGACCGCCGGATCCGGATTCGCGGAGCACAGCACCGGCGGGTTATTCCCGTTCGGTGACGGCCACGGATCGACCTGGTTTGGCGAAATCATGTGCGACACGCGCGTGTGAAGCCGCATGGTGCCGGGCTCATTCGACCACGATCTGACGCCATCGAAGAAGTTGCCCTGGGGGTCGGTCAAGAACCCGAAGTCCACACCGTCGCCGGTGCTGACGCCGGCGGAGGCGTAACCCGCGACCTTGCTCCAATCGACCGCATCCCACTCGGTGCCGTTGCGGGGATACTGCGCGAGCAACTCCGCCGCCGCGGTACGAGCGATTTTAGCCAACTGCCCGTTGCTGAATGACGGACCGCCATTGAGGCCGGTGAAGGTTGGTGGCGTATCGAACGTGTTGGCTTCCGCGAGGGCGATCGCAGCGTCCAGTTTTGTCAGAGCCCCATCACGGATGGTGAGCCGGGGGACGATCTTCAGAGTGGAGAGGTCCGTCGTCTCATCGAGGACGTAGCCCTGGTCGTAGTTCAAGGCGATCCCGGCGAGTGCAAGTCCTTGAGCAAGGACCGACACCGTCTCGACCATCTTGGTCGTGGCGGCGTCCGTGATCACGACCCCGTTTGTCCGGATCGCGGTCAAGACGTCATTGGCCGATGAAAGCGCCGAGTAATACCCATACCAGAAATTCTCGATTTCGAATCGATAGCTCGAGGTCGGGTCGTTGGACCAACCGCAGCGACCGCCGCAGTCCACGTACGACGTGTAGTAACGGATGTTGAAATTGTTCCACGCCGCGGTATACCCGTCGGCCATGACCGAGAGGGTTAGCGGGGGATCATAGTTCTGGCGGACGTTGAACCAGGTCTTGAACGCGCCACCGGCGAGCGCCTTGACGGTGCCCGGATCGGAAAATGCCAGCTGCCGGTCCGGCGCGTTCGGGTTCGCGACATCGAGGGACTGGCATCCGGCCGCCGTGATTAGCAACGCCGCCGCCCCCGTCAGTCGAGTCAAACGATCAAGTTTCGACATAGCTGTTCCTCACAAAGAGTGGCGTACGCTTAGAACGCGATTTCGACAGTGCCGGTGAAGGTCCGGAAGTGCGGGTAGCTGAACCCGTCAAACCGGAACTGGAACGGATCGCCCGCCAGGCCCGTCACTTCGGGATCGTAGCCCGAGTACTTCGTGAACGTGAACAGGTTGCGGCCGACGACACCCAGCCGCACGTTCTCGAGCTTACCGAGCCCGATTTTCCGGAGCTCGTTCTTGTTGAACGTGTAGTTGACCGACAACTCCTTGATCTTCACATACGTGCCAGGCTCGACGAAGAAGTCGATGGAGTTGAGGCCGTTGTACAGCGTGTTGTAGTACGTCTGGCTCTTCTGTGCCGCATCCGGCTTCCCGCGCTGATCGTAAATGATGTCGCGGTTATCGAAGAAGGGCCACTGCCGAGTGCCGTTATAGATGTTCCCGCCCTGGCTCCAGTCCACCAAACCGGTGGCGGAGAACCGCTTCCAGGTGAAGTTGGTCGAGAAGCTGGCGTTGAAATCCGGGTTCGCATCGCCAATCCGCACGATGTTGTTGCCGGTGGCATCAACGTAGAGCAACGGCCGCTCGATGTTACTCACCCCAACGCCGCGCCGGTGGTACGCGCTCTTCCGCACGACGTAGCCTTCTTCGTTCACGATGACGCTGTCACGGTTCCACGCCTGACCGGAGCCGGACTGCGCCTTCTTCGCTGGATCATCGTACAGCTCGTCGATCGTGCGCACGATCCGGTTGCCATAGAGGACGCCCAATGGGACATTGGGTCCGAGGTAGAACGCCTGGGCCTGCCCCTGCACGCTGACCAAGCGCTTGGCAATATTCCAGTCCGTGATTTGTTGACGAGTGCGGTCGCCGGTGATGTTGATGGTCCACGCGAGATCCTTGGTGTTCAGGACCTGCATGCCGAGCGCGACCTCGTGGGTGCTGCCTTCGAGCGCGCCGACATTCTGCCACTGGCTGGTGAAGCCCGAGACGGCCGGCTGATCGACCTGCAACAGCTGATCCTTGGTGGTCTTCTTCGAGTAGGTATACTCGAGCGTGAATCGCCCGTGCCCGAACTCGATGTTGGTACCGATTTCCTTCTCGTCCGAGTGCGCCGGCTTGAGGTTCTTGTTCCCCAGGAACAGCTTCGTGAAAGACCCGCCGCCCGCCTGGAGAGTTTCGTACTGATAGTCGAAGCCCGGCCGGAGTCCCGCGGTGCCCCAGGACCCGCGGATCCGCCACTCATCGATCCCCTTGATATGAAGATCTTCGTTCAACCGCCACGCACCCGAGACGCGGAAATATTTGGCCTTCCGTGCATCGGGACCGAACAGCGAGGATTCGTCCTGACGGACCAGCCCGTCGAGGATGTAGCGGTCCTTGATGTCGAACGTCGTGACCGCAAACACATTCCGGTTCCGGATCGCGATCTTCTGCGAGTTGGTGGCGAGGGTCGAACCATCCGCCGCTGGATACTCCGGAATGCCCTGAACCACCAGCTTGCTGGCATTCGTGGTCAGGAGATGCGATTCCTGATCTTCATAGATGTAGCTGACCTTGGTGGTATTCGTGACGCTGCCCCAGAAATTCTGGATCGAGGTCAGGGTCGCGCCGGTGTTGTAGGTCCGGCCGGCGAAACTTTGCTCGTTGAGGTGGCCCTGCCCCGCGGTACCGGTGGCGCCCAGGAATCCGAACGGAAGAAGGTCCGCGTAATTCCACCCTTCGTGGTCGTAGTTGTAATTGCCTTCGGCTGTGAGCCAATCGGCAATCCGCCAACGCAACTTGCCCGACCCTGTGAACCGGTTCCGATCCGTGTTGACCTTCCGGTTGTACAGCTCATAGAGCGGATTGGTCGCGTTGGAAATCCGGTCGGGAATGAAGGCCCGGTACGGCGAACCGTCCGGGTTCCCCACCTTGAAGCTGCAGCCCGGCTTGCCGCCGGGGCACTGGGCGAAGATATCGGTATCCGGCTCCAGGAAGGTGAGGCCGAAGAAAGGTGCACCTGGACCCTGCGTTGCCTGATTGTTATCGGAAACGCCGTAGAACGAGCTCACCGAGAGATCAAGCTTCGGCGTGAGTTGGTTGTCCACGTTCAACCGGAGGTTCTGACGGCCATAGCCCTTCAGATTGAAAACCACGCCTTCGGTCCGCGTGTTCTGGAAGGAGGCGTTGAAATTCGTGTTGCCTTTGCGCTGACCGACCGAAACGTAATTCGTGTAGAAAACACCCGGCTTGATAGCCTCGGCCTGGTGATCGTGGTAGACCTTGTAGGGGTTGCGCGCGACGTCGCTTGAATCCGCGAGCCGGGAACCAGAGGGGGCGCCGCCGGAACGAATGTAGTTCCCCGAGGCATCGATCTGAAACGCATGCGCTTGGGAGGCCGGAATCCGAGCGCTGAGCCACGAGGACCCGAACTCATTGCGGGCCGTGATCAGAAGCTTGCCATCGGCCAGGCTCGCACCACGCTTGGTGAAAATCTGGATGACGCCATTCGCCCCGCTCGAGCCATAGAGTGAGGAGGCCGCAGCGCCCTTGACCACTTCGACCCGCTCAATATCCTCGGATGCAATGTCGGCCAAGGTGGCGACGGAAAGGGTCCCATCGATAATGATGAGTGGGTCCTGGGAACCCTGGATGCTGGTGGCAGACCGAAGCTTGATTGAGGGCGCCGACCCGGGCTCACCATTGCCTGAGATGACGCGAACGCCGGCCACTTTGCCCGCCAAGGCGCCCAGCGCCGTGACGCCTGGGGTCTCTTGCAGTTGCTCCGCCGACACTCTGCCGACGGCGAACGCCAGCTTCTTGGAGGAGGTCGCTTCAGACACGCCGGTCACGACCACGTCCTCGAGATGGAGCGGATCGGACCGCAACTGGAAGTTCTGCTCCTGCGAACCAGTCTTGAGCGTAATGACCCGAACCACCGGCGCGTACCCCAAGTACCGGGCCGTCATCGTAACGGTCTGATCCTTCACCTTCTCAGCCCCGATGGTGAGGGAGTAGGTCCCGTTGGACGCGGTAACGCCCCCGTTCGGAATTTCTTTGAAACTCAACGTCGCCCCGCCGAGCGGCTGCCCGGCCTCGCTAGTCACCTTGCCGGTGATCACGGCCTGGGCTTGGGCCGCTCCGGCCCCAAGCACCGACAAGCCCGTGAGCACGCCGACGAAGGCAAGCGCTCTCTGCATTTCACGCCTCATCATCACGAGTCCTCATTTGAAGGAATTGGACCACTGCAACTGCACCAGATGTCTTGGCTAACGATCACGAGAAACGGATCGACGATCTTCGAGCGCAACGTTTTCCTCTGCTCGTGCGTCTAACCTGTATCGCTAAGGAGAGCACGGAACGTTCAACCACGCATTTCGACTTGGCGCTGTACTGAGTGGCCCGAAACGGGTTCGAGTGCCTGGGCCTTATTAAGGGGTTCGACCGCAACAATACTGCAACCCACATACCCGGGGGCAATTCCGCATAACTTATTGTCAAGTAATCACATAAGATATTCGACTGCGACGATTTCGTGTGAAAACGACACGCCGGATTGGACACAGCCGGGTCAATCGGACACGTCCAGCCACCCCGCTATCGCGATGTGACCCCAACCACCTGAGAGCTAACTCGCTCCCACGGCGCCTGATCGTATTCAAACATGTCCCGGTTTTGGCACCAAGAAATTGGCGCCGGAATGACAAAAACGCAACCCGCCCAAAGCCCGCCACCTCCTCATAGTCTTTCCAAAGCCTCAGAGACCCGCTAAACTGTGACCGGTACTTGTTCCCATATTCAACCGGCCTTTCCACCCGGAGGGCCCATGCCCCTCTCCCGCCGCTCGGCCCTCGCCACTAGAGGCGGCGCATCCTTGCTCACTGCTGCGTTTTTCGTCGGTAGCGTCTTCGCCCAAGGCGGAAACAAATCGGCCGGGATCATCGGGACCCTGATCGACCAGCGAGCCGGCACCTCCATCTCCGAAGCCAGGATCTACCTTCAGAATGGCCGGGACACGGTCAGGTCGGACGGGAATGGCCGGTTCGTATTAGGCAATTTGCCGCCCGGCACCCACGTCTTAGAAATCGCGGCGCCAGGCTACGGCATCGCCCGATTCCAGGTTACCCTGGCGGGCAGCCAAATCTACGAACACGAATTCTCGTTGCTCTTCAGCGGCCAGAGCCTCCCTGAACTGACGGTGGAAGGGAGCAAGGCCAAGAAGTTTGGGCGCTATTTGGATTTCGAGCGCCGCCGGGCCTCCAAGACTGGGGCCTTCATCACTCGCGATGAGATCGAAAGCCGCGGGTATATGAACGTTGGCGCAGCCCTCGAAAAGGTCCGGGGCATCCACGTGCAGTGCGACGCCATTGAGTGCAAGCCCTATATCAGCCGGGCCGGGGCGTTTTGTTCCCCAACTTGGATTGTCGACGGCACGGAAGTCGGCTCGTTTCACGAGAATACGCCCATCAGAGACATCCAGGGCATGGAGATCTACCGGGGCGCCAGCGAGATGCCCGCCGAGTTCGGAGGGTCAAATTCGCAGTGCGGCGTCATAGTGATTTGGACGAAATCGGCACCGTAGGGAGGGAAAACGGCGGGAAGGTGGGAGGGCAGACGGCACGCGAAAACGGCAAGACAAGCCCAACCGACAGATTGCGTCGCCGCTCGCCGGCTCACAATGACAATCTCGGTCTGGTCCCGAACAACCCTGATTCTCAGGTTCTCACTGTTCCCTTGGCGTCCTGCATTTGCCGTCCTGCATTTGCCGTCTTTCGTTTGCCGTCCATTACCCTTCCCGGTTCCCTTTCCCGGCTATCTCACTGCCTTACCACCACCTCCCGGACCCCCGGTTTCACCGGCGTTTCAGTCACCTTTCCGCCGGGCCACCGCACCCACACCCCCACTACCTCGCTTGCCATACCCATGACCTGAACCAGGCCATCCTGAGACCAATAGCCTGAGCCACCGTGCACCTCGCGGGCCGGGCCGAGGCGGTCTCGGTACTTGAGCCGGATCGTCGCCCCAATACCGTACGGGTTTTGGGCCCCCCCGTTGACGCGCACTCGGAGGCCAGGCGTGGCTCCTTGGTTGTGAAGCATTTTCGTCTCGGCACCGTTTTGCGATACCACGAGGTCGATCCGCCCATCGTGATCGTAGTCGGCAAACGCCGCTCCGCGCTGATCGCCATATACCAGAATGCCGGACCGCTGCCCCGACCATGGAATGAGCCCGCCTTTTCCATCCCCCATCAGCAAAAGCCCTCGCCCGGCGTCGTATCGGGGGGTGTTGATTTCCGTCGGAAAAAAATTCTGGCTCAGGACCAGGTCTTCCGCCCCATCTCCGTTGAAGTCGGCCACACCGGCATAGAAGGCTGGGGCCAGCTGGGTCTCGACGGGGAGCGGTCGCGCCTCGAAATGGTCTTCCCGATTGAGAAAGACCATATGGTCGAGAGTCGCGGCAGCGACCCGGCGCATGGAAGCAATCTGCGGCCCGACCACGCGTTCGATTGAGGCGTCCGCAAAATCAGCAAAGGTCGGGACGCGCGTTCGCGTCTCGCGAGACGCGGCTTGGAGCTTGCTCAATGTGGTAATCGGCGCGATGGCCTTGATGCGGTCATCGAGCTGGGCCTCGATGACGCTCAGAGAGTTTCCGTGATCGAGGTTCCCGAAGTAGAGCCAGAGCGGATGCCCTTCCCAGGCCCGGTCCCGCGTATTTCTACCCCAATTCGTGGCAATGATATCCAGGCGGCCATCCCCATCGATGTCGCCGGTGGTAATGCCATTCCAGCGACCGGTATACTGGTCCAGACCGAGCGCCGTGGTCACGTCACGGAAATGCCCGTGATCATTCTGGAACACTTTAATGGGGCCCCATTCCGTGGCGATCAGGAGATCCGGCCATCCGTCGCCATTGAGGTCGGAAAACACCGCGGCCGAAACCAGCCCCACCCCCCTCAATAGCGCGGTGTTTTCGACATCGAGCACCATTGTTCCAGCCTGATTCTTGAAGAGCCGCGAATTTCCTGCAATGGGGTACACCCCGGGGGCTACCCGGCCGCCAACAAAAAGATCCAATGTGCCATCACCGTCATAGTCTCCGATGGCCAGAGGGCCGACACTCGTGGTATCAGGATGTGCTACTGAAAAGGTCCCGCCCGCCTTGCCGTTGGTTCCAACCGATAGGCCCACCACACCAGGAATGCCGAGTGCCTCGGCCGGGCTTTTTGCCTCATAGCTCGATTGGCCCATGAGTAGCGTCGTCCCACCCGCCGCCCCGGGTACGGCCAACACGGAGGTACCATCGAACGGAGCAACCGGGAGTCCGAGACTGACTTTCCTGAAACGCCCCTTCTCGTTCCGGTAATACGCCAAGGACCCGCCGGCTCCGGATGGAATCAACAGATCTTCCCAACCGTCACCGTCGACATCGTACCACGTCACCCCAGGCCCGAGTTGGCTCAACTTGATCGGGAGCAACTGCTGCCGCTGGAAATCATCGAAAAAGTCCTCAACGTGGCGATGATCCAGAAGCACCGACACATCGGTAAACAACGGCACTTCCGGCTTACTTGGGACCGCCACCGCTGGAGTCGCGTTAGCCGGCTCGTCGATTTCGTACAGCCGGTTCGCTTTGACATTGGGAATCGTGGTGACCCCGCCATTCCGCCACCGGACTTCGATGGTGAGTTCCTTGCCCGCCGTCGCGGCGAAGGTGTATTCCGGATCGGAGCTGGAGAGATAGGCGCCCCCGACCGTCACTTGTTTCTGCTGCATCGGGACCGGACCACCGCGCACGGTAATGTTGGCCCCCACCGCTTCCGTGTTCGGAGCCCGGCCATGGAGCCGGACAGCGAGTCGCGGCTTGGTAGTGTTGTTGCGGTAGACGCCGGCCGGCGACCCCAGCCGGTTCACGACGACATCAAGGTCGCCATCGCCATCAAGATCCGCCACCGCGATACCGTGAGAGACCGCCGGGTGGCTTCCGAAGCCCCACGCTACGCTCTTGTCTTCGAACGTGAGATCACCCTTGTTCCGAAACGCGACATTCGGGAGCGCCAGCTTGGGGTACAGCGACCGTTCGTGATGCCAATCCACTCCAGTCACCGAGTTTCGAATTTTCTCCCAGGTGTCGGCATCCATCAGGTCCCACGTGTGTCCCGCGGCGATCAGCAGATCCTCATAGCCGTCGAGGTCCACATCCATAAACAGCGTGCCCCACGACCAACCCGAGGCTGTTACTCCGGCCATTTCCGCGATTTGCGCGAAGGTGTTGTCGCCGCGGTTGAGTTGGAGCGTGTTCCGTTGCCATTGCGGCCGGTCGGTGAAGTCACCGATCGGCTTCTGCAAAGGAGTGTGGGTAGGAATTTGCGTCTTGATCTCATGGGAGTTCCGGCCCAACATGTCGACTTCGAAGAAGTCGACGAACCCGTCGCGGTTGATGTCGGAAAAATCGAGCGCCATCCCGGAGTTACTGGTGGTGCGCTGAGCCAAACGCGGAATCAACTGAAAGTTGCCTTTCCCATCGTTGATGAAAAATTGATCGGGATCTTCGAAGTCGTTGGCAATGTAGAGGTCTGGCGCGCCATCACCGTTGACGTCATAAAACTTGGCGACCAAACCAAAGTATTCCGGTTCCTCGGCGAGCGGGCGTCCCTGTTCATCCCGAAAACGGGGCGAGGCCAGCGGCACGCGAGTGAAATGACCCTTCCCATCATTGAGATAAAACCAATCGGGATCGGCCCGCTGAACCATGCTGACGCCGTGGAGATCGTTCCGAATGATGACTTTGTAATCATCTTTCATCGCGGGTACGACCTGGAAGTCGTTCCCGACTTGCTTCACCACCTGATCGAAGGCGCGCTGCTGCGGCGGATACAGATCGATCGCGTTGATTTTCTTGTAGTTGGCGATGAAGAGGTCCAGTGTGCCGTTGCCGTCTACGTCCGCCAGAGTGACGGTTGTACTCCCGCGCGCTTCGTCGACAAAGCCCGATTGCGCGGTGGCATCGGTGAATTTGCCGTGCCCGTCATTCAGAAAGAGCGTGTTCTTGCCTCCCATGGAGGTCACGATGAGATCGAGATCTCCGTCCCCATCGACGTCCACCAGAACCGCCCCAGTCGAGGGACGGTCGCCCAGGGCGACTCCCGCCTCTTTGGTAATGTCCTTGAACTTCCACCCACCCAGGTTTTTGTAGAGGGCGTTGGGCCCATCGATTCGGCTGAGATAGATATCGACGAGCCCATCTCCGTCGACATCGCCAAGGGCGACACCGGAACCCTGCATCAAATGCCGATTGGCGTAGGCTTTCGCGGAGTCCAGGTCGTTCGGGGAAACGATTCCGGTTTCTGACGCGGCCAGCTCGGTAAAGCCATCCTCCCCCCGACTCGGCACCTTCAATTCACGCCATCGATAGCCTTGACCGATGTGCCATGGCGGCACCGGCTCCGGGCCGCAACTCACCAAGAGAACTAGAGCCACGAGCGTGAAACGAAGGAGAGGCCTCATCACGACCCACTCACCCGACTACTCTCTCGTCGGGTTTTCACGCGCGCCAGCACCTGTTTGCCAATGCACCGGCCTTGGGCCACGCCGTTCACGATCGCCATGGGGTAGTGAATCCCGCCGTAAATCCGAGACACAGCGGCTTCTTCCGACGCCGCACGAAATGAGGCGAAGTGCCGAGGCGGATGGCCCAGGTTGATGTGCGTGCGGTCCTCGAACGCGACCTCGCCCAGCAGCTTAGTCAGCACTTCGGCGGCGGACGCGGACTGCACTGAATGGCCGGAGGTGTACTCGGGGAAAGGCGGGGTATATAAGAGCGTCTGCCAGTTCTTGTCCATGAACTTTTGGACATAAGTGATGGGTCGGACCAGGTTGTACCTGTACTTCCAATGCCAGCAGGAGATGAACCCGTCCGCCATGGCGATCGATGCGAGGGCAAACGCTTCGGCAGTCTGATCCGCATCCAACTTGCGTTGCGGCACGACCGAACTGACGACGCCGAGCCAATGACCCACCGGGGTTCCGGTCGCCCCGGGATCGTCGGCCCAGAAGTAGGCGATTTCTTTCTGCTCCGGCGTAAGTGCTTTGCTCGAGTCCAAGACTGCCTTCGCCTGCCGGAAGAAATCCGAATTCCGATCTTCGCTGTAGGGCACGGGAGCAATGGGGGCGCACGAATCCAACGAGGTCAGCACGAAGGGGCGGAGCCGGTCCCAGTAGGGTTCCAAAGCGCCGTACGGGTCGATCCCGGTGATGGTCTGAATGTCCGCGGGCTTGGGCCGGTTCACGGCCAGACTCCGCTCCGTGGCCGTCCCTGGTTTGAGCTTGCCTTTCGGGTCATCGTCGCCCACAAAGTCCGTTTGCGCGGACATGCTCTGCGACCGATGTTGCGTCTCGACTGCCGTCGGAACCCAGAGACCCGCACCCTTAGGAATGGCGTAGGCCAGCTTTCGAGTGCCGGTGAACCCATCCGTGCCGGCCCAGGCGAGAATGGCCTGCCCCAATTGCTCACCGTACGCGAGGGACCGGGCTTTCATCGACTCACTGATGAGAGCACTCCGCGCCGTGAGTTGGGAATCGGCCAGTTGATTGATGGCGACCTTGGTCGATGCAAATCCTTCTTTGAGCAAATCCTTGAGCACGGTCCGCTCCGAGGCCAGCGCGACCACTTGCCAATCGTACTTTTCCCCCGGCGCCGGTGCTGGGAGCGCGTTGAGTCCATTCAGTTGGCCCGCAAGAGTGCGTAATGTCGTCGAGCCGGCCGCCACGCCTTCATAGAGGGCAATCGCGGAGTACGCCGAAAACCGAGACGCTACGGGGGGATTCAGCCGTTCGGCTCGGGTGAGGGCATATTGTTTGGCCATCCATTGGGCGACGAACGCCGCCTCGACCGGAGGTGCGGAACGTTCGCAGCCGGTAAGACCCATGAAGACGAGGACCGGTATCAGTCGATGGAGGCGCGGCATACGGTATTCCCTACTGCGGTTGGCGGAGCCTGGGGAGCACAGAATCCTATGAATAGTAACAATGGTTCGTTGCACCGGGAGGAGGGGGAACTGGATCTGATGAGCGCGTTGCGGTACACTCCACCGACATTCCCCAAGGTTTCTTTATGAAGCGTCGCGTCCTACTCGCTCTGGTCCTGCTGGCCCTCGTCGCCGGCCCGGTATTCGCCCATGACCTCTTCTTGCTTCTAGATCATTTCTTTGTGTCGCCCAATGCAACCGTCGAACTGATCGTGCGGAATGGCGAATTCACCAAGAGTGAGAACGCCATCGAGCGCAATCGTGTGGCCCATCTGGACGTGGTCGGACCGGCGGGGAAACGGGCCCAGGACACGACCGCAGTCAGCGCTCGGGGCAAGGAGACAGTCTTGAAGATCCAGGTGGGGTCGGCGGGGACCTACGTTGTCGGCTTCGCCACGAAGGCGAGCGAAATCTCCCTCGATGGGAAGAAGTTCAACGAGTACTTGCGCGAGGAAAAAATTACGTCGGTCCTGGCGGCCCGGGAACGCGAAAAGGCCCTCGCCAAGCCGGCGCGCGAGCGCTACGCGAAGCACGTCAAAGCGATTTTGCAGGTCGGCGAGGCGCGCTCCGGGCAGTTTGCCGCCAAACTCGGCTATCCCGTCGAACTGGTCCCGTTGGATAACCCCTACGACCTCCGCCCCGGCGCCACTTTGCGAGTGCAATGCTGGGTGCGAGGACAACTCAGGGCGGGGCTTGATGTACTCGCGGGCGGACTCCATCCCGATGGCGCCGCGATTCCCGAGCAAGCCACAGTGTCCGACCAGAATGGCGTTGCGACATTCAAACTCGGGGCCAGCGGCCGTTGGTATGTAAAATTCATCGACATGGTCCCATCCCGCACCCAGGGGATCGACTATGAATCGAATTGGACCACGCTGACCTTCGAGGTTCGTTAGGGCGGCGTCCTTACTTCCGTACTTTAAACACGACCGTGTCGGGGCGGACCCCTCTCATCGGAACGTGATCACCCGTGGCGAAGACCGCGATGATCCGGTGACGGCCAGGGGGAAGTTGTTCGGCAGTGAGGACTACTTCGCTCGCACCATTGCCCAAATGAAAGATCTGGGGCTTCTTGGGGATCACGGAATCGCTCGAGGTGGGGTCCGCGTCGACAAACAGATGATGGTGGCCTTTCCCCTCCTCCTTTTTCCCAGACGCCGGCACCACCTCAACCCCATGCGCGGCCAATTTTACAGTCACCGGCGCGCGGACAACCTGGTTCCGCCTCGGGGACAGGATGCGCACCCTTGGCTGGGCCGAGGTTTGGGCCGTGTTTGGGGACGCGGCGAGCGCGGTAAAGAGAAGCAGCAGGCATAGTGAGCGCATGAAAACCACCCTTCATACCGATGACGTCAACCCGTCGAAGCCCATCCGCCCCCGACGCCTCATCGGGGACGCGTTCATGCGCTTTCCATCATCCGCTTGATCGGCCGGATGAGCAGCACCATCAGGACCGCGAAGAATAGCACGACAACAGTATTGCCGCCGAAAATTGTGGTCAGCGAGAGCGATTCGAATAAGCCACCCACCCGCCCGGCGACCTTGTTTCCTACCGATGCGGCTAGGAACCAGACCCCCATCATAAGCCCCGCCACGCGGGCCGGCGCGAGCCGGGACATGGCGCTCAAACCGACCGGACTCAAGCACAACTCGCCGACCGTCTGGAGGAAATAGCAGGCGATAAGCCACATGGGGCTCACCTTGGCGCCGCCCGAAGCCGCCATGGCCGCGGCCATCATCACAGCGGCAGAACTCGCGAGGAAGAAAAGGCCGATGGCAAACTTGGTGGGGCTGGATGGATCTCGCTTCCCGAGCCGGAGCCAGATCCAGGCGAACACGGGAGCAAAGAGAACGATGAACAAGCTATTCACGGACTGCAGCCAGCTGGCGGGGTAGGAGATTCCGAAAATCGTGTTGGCAGTGTTCCGATCGGCGAACAGGTTCAAAGTGGATCCGGCCTGCTCGAACGTGGACCAAAACACGAGGGCTCCGAAGAACAATACGAAGATCACCACGAGTCGCTTTCGCTCGGCCGGAGTCCAAGTCCCACCGAGGAACAGCCATCCGAAAAAGCCAACCACGACACCGAACAGCACGAAGTCCATCGCGCCGGCCACACCGGTGGCCGAGATGTGAATCACTCCGAGCGATTGCGCCAGAACGGCGAGAACCGCGAGGGCAATCACTCCGATCACTACCCGAAGGGCGGTTCGACGAGATCCCGCCATTTGTTCGGGGGTTGTGGCGCCCAGGGGAACATGAGCGGCTGCCGGCATGCGCTTCCGCCCCAGGGTGTATTGCACCAGACCGCAAAACATCCCGACCGCAGCGGCTCCAAAGCCAAAGTGCCACGCCGCCGACGGCGGCAGCCCCCAACCCGCGAGAATCTGCTTGAAGCCTTCACCCTGAGCGAGCCACCCCGCTACGATCGGTCCGAGCATGCCGCCTAAGTTGACGCCCATGTAATACAGGGAGTACGCCGCGTCACGTCGGGTATCCTCCGGCGCATAGAGCTGGCCCACGATCGTCGAAACGTTGCCTTTCAAGAGACCGGTCCCGAACACCACCAGCAATAGCCCCAGATAGAACGTGCCGATGGTCGGGACCGCGAGGCTGATGTGCCCGCACATGATCAGGACGCCGCCCCAAAACACCGATCGATGATAGCCGAGGAGGTTGTCCGCGACCCATCCGCCCACCATGGTCATGAGATAGACGGTCGCCGCATAGGTGCCATAGACCGCGCCGGCCTGGACGACTGGAAATCCAAGGCCACCGGCCGCAATCGGGGCGGTCATGAACAAAATGAGAAACGCCCGCATGCCGTAGTAGCTGAAGCGTTCCCACATTTCGGTAAAGAACAAGGTGGAGAGGCCGCGAGGGTGGCCGAAGAAACTGCGATCATCGCTCGTCGTAGTGGACACGCCTACTCCGCGTTGTTGGTAAGAAAGGAGACTGAAGCCCTCACTCCTCACGCCGTATTAGCAGCTTGTGCCTAGCCAAAATGTTGTTCCGGTGTGCGATCGATCTTGCCGTGCCTGCGCAAGAGTCTCGGTGGTCCCGACGACTCCGGGTTCCTCGGTGCTCAGGGCCGCTTCCCCAATTTGGACTTCAGATGGGCCAACTGCGCCTGGATGGCTGCTTGCGTGGCATCTCGATTCGTTTTTGTCTTGAGCGAATCGAGGTCGCGCAGCAATTCAGTGTCGTCTCCCTCAAGCCCCGCGACTGGCGCGGCGGGCCCTGGCGCGACACCCATTCTTGCGGAGCGATACGCCTGACCCATCTCCTCCAGCTGGCGTTCGGCCATGGCCAACTCGTCACGCTGGACCGGGAGTTTCCGTTCCAACAGTGCAATTCGCTCGCGGTGTTTGGTTCCAAAGCGCTCCGCAATCTCCGCCGTTTCACGATCCGCGATCGAGGCGGCCAACTTACCACGTCGCTCGGCGTCTTCGAGATTCTTTCGTTCCGCTCCGAGCTCTCGTTCGGTGGCCTGCAGCGCCTCTCGCATCGTGCCGATGCCGACCTTCGTATCGACCATCGCCTCGTGGAGTTGGGCCGCGTAAGCCCGCGGGTCACCACGCTCGCCGTGTTCAGCGAGGAGTCGTTCCAATCGAGCTTTGAGACCGTCAAGAACCATGCGGAGGCCAAGGGAAAGGTGAACGGTACGCCAATGGTACGGCGCTCCTGGGAAAGGCGTCAAGCGAGCTCGCAGGCCATGGCCTGCGAGCTCGATGTATCTTACCGCGGTGGCGCTCAAAAGTCCCTGATGTGCCCCCATCCCAGAGGTCATCATGCCCAGGCTCGCCCCCGCCTCACTTCTCGTGCTTGGCCTCGTCGGGTGCCACGGTTCGGCGGGCAACCCGGCGTGCGGCATCGCCGTCCTCGCCGCACCATCGCTAATACTCGACGGGTTCAACCAAGCCGGCCAGACCCTCGCCAATGCGCCGGAGCAGTTGCCCGGCTCGCTGGCGGTCCGGATGGCCGCAGGGCCGGTGGTGCGCGGCATTGTGGGACGGACGGACTCTACGTGGGTCATTGGCGTGGACGGCCCCCTCCCCGCGGAACCGAAGCCGGGATTCGGCGTGCTGGCGCTGGATGAGCGGGCCCGAAGGGTCGGGGTATTGCTCTATCAAGGCAGCCCGATCCCGGGAGCCCCACGGATTGGCCGGATCGCCCTGGGACCCAAGATGCTCCCGCTCATCGGTGTCCGAGTGGACCTGCGTCGAGTGGACGATCCCAGCTGTCCGCTATTTCCGGATTCGCTCTCGCGGTGACCGACGCTACCATCAAGGTCATCCACGTCGCATCGGGAAGAGAATGGCGAGGTGGGCAGCATCAGGTCTACCTCCTTGCGCGTGCGCTGTCCGAAGTGCCCGAGGTGGAGCAAACGGTTGTCACTGGACGAGGAACGGAGTTGGAGCGGAGACTCCTGGCCACGGGCGTGCCCGTGCTGGCGGTAAGCTGGCGCTGGGGAATCGATCCCCGAGTCGTGCTTCCCTTGTGGCGCAAGGCCCGCAGCACCCCCCAATCAGTGCTCCATGCCCACGATGCGCACGCGCTCGCCTTGGCCCGGCTCGTTACCAGCCGAACCCACTGCCGCCTGGTGGCGACGCGCCGAGTGACCTTTCCCCCACGGCACCCAAAGGCCTGGAGCCAGGTCGACCGAACTCTCGCGATCTCGAATCGGGTCCGCGATGTGTTGGTCGAAAGTGGCCTCCCCGCGCAGAGGATTGAGGTGGTGTATTCGGGGATCGACCTCGAGGCAGTTGCCGGCACCGTTCCCGGCGACATTCGGAACGAGCTGGGCATCCCTCTCGACAGCACGTTGATGGTGGCGGTGGGGGCGCTGACGCCGGAAAAGGACCACACGACGCTGATCGCCGCGGCAAAGCTGCTCCAGGCCGAACATCCCGACCTAGTTTGGGCCATCGCTGGAGATGGCGCGCAGGCGCAAGCATTGCTTCGCCAGATCCACGCGGCTGGATTGGAGCGCCACGTATTTCTGGCGGGGTACCTCGAGAATCCACTGGCACTCATAGCAGCGGCGGATGGGTTCGTGATTTGTTCAGTGGAAGAAGGGTTGGGAACCTCCGTATTGGATGCAATGGCGTTGGGAGTCCCAGTGGTCGGCACCCGGGCGGGAGGAATCCCCGAGCTCCTGGAAGGGGGGGCCGGGCTGCTCATTCCCCCAAGGGACCCAGCCGCGCTGGCCCGGGCAGTCCAGTCCCTGGTTCGGGAACCTGAGCAGCGCCACGCGTTGCGGGACGCAGCCGATCGCCGGGTGAAGAACTTCTCCTACGTCACGATGGCAAATCGGGTACTGGCGGTGTATCGTTCCGTTCTCTCAGACCGTTGATAGAGAATGATTTACCTCTGTATACCGAGTCATAACGAAGGACCCACGGTGGGTCTGTTGCTCTGGAAGATCCGCAAGGTCTTCGAGGAGTTCCCGCGCGAGTATCATCTGCTCGTCGGGGACGATGCGTCGACCGACGAGACTACGGAGATCCTCAGACCGTACGCCAAGGTGCTTCCGCTTACGATTCTGCGAACCTCGGAGCGCAAGGGCTACGCCCGCACGGTGGAATCATTGCTGCGCCTAGCTCTCGAACGGTCCGACCGACCGAAACGAGACTCCGCCATTCTTCTCCACGCGGACTTCACACATGGGCCGCAGTTCATCCCCGAGTTGGTGCGGCGGCTCGAGAGCGGCGCCGATTTGGTCGTGACCCAAGCCATCCTCGCGGGCGTGTCCTCCCGCGGCTATCGTTTGCTCCGCCGGTACGCGCCGCTTCTGCTCCGGCGTTCGGTCCGGGTGCCGGGTGTGTCGGATTTGGTGTCCGGGTTCGTCGCCTTCCGCTTGATGACACTCCGAAACGCATTCCGAACTCCGGCAACCGCGATTCTCACGACCGACGGTTGGGCCGCCAACGCCGAACTCATCGGTCGCGCCGCGCAACACGCCCGCCGGATCGAAACCGTTGAAACGGTCGAGCGTCACGACCTCCGCCCGCGCCCCACCAGGGTCAGACCCTGGCTTGCGGCCAAAGCGATCTGGCAAGCCGGCCGCCACCTGCGCCTGCCCACACCGCCGCCAACCTCCAGCGCACGCTCCACCAAAGAAGCAGCGCCCGAGGGAGCCACTCCTTGATCGGACGTTTCTTGGTCGTGGCCCTCGCCATCCAAGCGACTGTGCCTCGACATCGCCCGGATGCGACACCCGCCCCGTACCCGTTCGGGGTCGGAGAATCGTTCGAATACAGCGCGAAGCTCGGTATTCTCCGGCTAGGCACGGCCTCAATGAGCGTGGCCAAGATCGACACCGTGCGAGGCGCTCCGACGTTCGTGTTCCGCTTCCACATGGAAGGCGGAAACTTCCTGTTCAAGCTCAATAACTCAAATGAATCCTGGACCGGTGTAGACGATTTTGTTTCGCGCCGATTCCGGCAAGAAATCAACGAGAACGACAAGTCCCGCATTCGGCTGTACGATATTTACGCGGATTCCGGCTTCTACCGGCAGCAAGGAAAACCGACTACCGAGCCGACGCCCGACCGTCCGCTGGACGATACGGCCATTTTCTATTTCGTGCGTGCCTCGCCCCTCGAGGTCGGGAAGACGTATCAGTATCAGAACTATTTCATGAAAGCAAAGAATCCGCTCATCGTACAAGTACTGCGACAAGAGGAAATGGAGTTGCCCGATGGGACGAAGGTCGACTGTTTCGTCCTGCACCCGACGATAGGCGACGACGGCCTCTTTTCCAAGCGCTCCGATGCGATCCTCTGGCTCACGAGTGATGCTCGTCGCATCCCGGTTCAGATCCGATCGAGGTTCCCCTGGGGAACCGTGACGATGAAGCTGGAAAAAATGAATCTTGCCCCGGCGGGCCCTCGGGCCACCGGCGGCTGAGAGTGGAGTACCGTGAGCCGGACCTCGAGCGCCTGCGAACCGTGCCGTTCAACGGCCGGGTGAACAAAGTGGAGCTCGCCAGTTTTGCCCACCCTCCGGGCACCCATCCATCGTTCCATGCGTTCCTCGACAGCCTCCCAGACATTCTCGCCGCCCGAGACTTGCGCACGGTTATCACTCACGTGGCGGAGGCAGCCCGTGCCAAACGCGGCGTCATCCTCTTACTCGGCGGTCACGTCATCAAGGTGGGGCTGGGCCCCCTCCTCGTGCGATGGATCGAACGGGGCATGGTGACCCACATCGCCATGAATGGCGCCGCGGCCATTCACGACTTCGAACTCGCCGCCTTCGGGGCGACGAGCGAGGACGTCGAAAGCGGGCTCGCCGACGGCACGTTTGGTATGGTGGAGGAAACCGGTGCGGAAATGAACGCGGCCATCTCACTCGCCTCGGAGCGAGGCCACGGATTGGGTGAAGGCCTAGCCCTAGCGCTCGCGGAGCGAGCCGCCCGGCCCGGCAGCGAAGTCTCCGTCCTACTCGCGTGTCATCGGCACCGGATTCCGGTGACGGTTCATGCCGCGATCGGGGCCGAGATCATCCATCAACACCGCACGGCCGAGGGCGCGGCGATCGGGAGCACGAGCCTCCTCGATTTCCGCCGGTTGGCGGGTTCGCTACCCGACCTCCACCGCGGTGGGGCAGTGCTCAATTGGGGAAGCGCTGTAGTGATGCCCGAGGTTTTTCTGAAAGCGCTGACCATCGCACGCAATCTTGGCGGCGGAAAACCAACTGAGTTTCTCGCGGCCGATTTCGATATGCTCCGCCACTATCGGCCGCGGGTCAACGTGGTGCAGCGACCCACCAAAGCCGGTGGCACCGGAATCCAAATCACCGGCCATCATGAGATTCTCCTCCCCCTGCTCATGTGGGGCGTGCTCGAACTGCTCGACCCCTAGAAATGCCCCCCCGCCCATCCGTTTTCCTCTTAGCTGTTGTCGTCGGCTTGGTGATGGCGGGCTGCGGCGGAGCCGCGCCTCGCACCGGTGGGGCCACCCTCCCATCCCCCATCATGAGTTCAGCCGGGCAGGTGGTCGAGGAAAACGTCTCCGATTTCCTGACGGCGGTCCTTCGGGCCGACAGCAAACTTGAAGTGGCCGACAGTCTCTATGCCGAAGGGGCCGCGATCGTTGCGAATGGAGAAATGCGATTCGTGCCGCCGCGATTCGCCGGAATCGAAAGTGGCGGCGACGTAGCGATCACGTCGAGCCGCTTGGAAGTCCGGTCAGGCGTCGCGTGGGGATTTGTGGAATACCGTTGGGTGTCGGCGGCGGACGGAAGGACTAAAGAGGGCCGAGCGTCATTCTTTCTCATCCCGAAGCCTCGGGGACCCGGCTGGCGGGTGGCCCATGCGCACAGCTCAACACCAGACCGGTGAAAATGGGTAGTGCGGGGTGATGGGAGTCACCCCGCACTACTCAGATATGGACGACGCTTCGTTACGCCGCGGTCCGTTTTCCGCGAATCGTCTCGCGGATCCGGTCGGCCATCGACGGGCTCAAAATTCGGAGGACGAGGTAGAACACCCAGCCCCAGAATGCGAACCAGAGGATGGTGCCGAGGATAGCCATGAAGCCGCCCAACAGGGCAAACATCAGCTTGAGACCGATAAGCGCAACGATCGCGAAGCCGGCGAAACCAACCATAGACCGAACCATACTATACTCCTTCAGGGGGGCCCAAGGTGGAATGGGACACGGGAGATCGTACGGGGGACGTTTCACAAAGTTTCATCGGGGACTAAGTGTCTGTCAATCCTGACGTTTTGATCATCGGTGGCGGTGTCGTCGGGGCCGCGTGCGCCCGTCAAATCGCCCTCGCAGGCCACCAAGTCTGCCTGATCGAGCCCGAAACAGTCAGCGGCGCGGCGTGGCGCGCCTCAGCCGGAATTCTGGCGGCACAAATCGCCGCCGAACAAGAGGACCCACTGTTTCATCTCGGCCTCGCCGGACGAGAGTACTACGAAACGACGGCCGGTCCGCTCAAGGACATGACGGGTATCGACATCGGCGTCCGACTCCATGGAATCCTTTCCGTTGCGAAAGACGAAAGCGCCGCATCAGTCTTGAAAGACCGGGTCGCGTGGCAACGCCAGCAGGGTCACCTGTGCGATTGGCTCGATCGCGACGAACTGGCGGAGCAGTGCCCTTGGCTCAGCAAGGCTGCGGGAGCCCTGTTGGCGCCCCGAGATGGCTCGCTTGATCCACTCAAATTGGTCGAGGCGCTCCGGGCCGACGCGAAGAGACTTGGCGTGACGCTCGCCCAAGACACCATCACTGCTCTCACCCGGTCCGGCGATCTCATCACCGGGGCACGGGGGAAAAGCATCTATTCGGCCGCGGCCACGATCGTTGCGGCGGGCGCCTGGAGTGGACGGCTGGAAGGGCTCCCCCGCCCGATTTCGGTGGAACCGATTCGGGGACAGATGCTCGCGTTTCCTTGGCCCCAAGGCGTTGTCGAAGGGATTTTCCTGGGGACAGATATTTACATGGTCCCACGGAACGGGGAGGCCATCTGCGGGTCGACGATGGAACACGTCGGATTTCAGCCGGTGGTCACTTCGGAAGGGATTCGGGGAATCGAAGAACGGGCTAGGGCGTTGTGTCCTGCCCTCCGCGGTGTCGCGTCCACCCGATCCTGGTCGGGCCTGCGTCCGGGTACCCCAGACGGGCTGCCAATCATCGGCGCCGAACCAAGTGTGAGGGGTCTGTGGTATGCGACCGGACACGGACGCAATGGCATACTTCTGGCCGGCATCACAGCTCTGATTCTCGATCGACTCATGGCCGGTGAGGTTCTGTTCGAGGAGGTCGGCGCCGTACGCCCCGAGCGTTTCTGGAGCCGGTAGGGCCCTCGCGTCAGAAGATCAGTGGGACCCCAACCTGGACACTTGGTGGCGCCCCCGGCGTAAAATGAGGTTCCGTCACCGGTTCCGCTTCGCCCCGAAGCCGGGGAGCGGCTGCAAGCTGCGCCTCGTTACATGGCCCGTTGAATAGGTTATCCAACCGCGGTCAGAAGCCCCACGCGCCCGAGGCGCCACCGACCGAAGATCTCCGCCACAGTCGACCCTAGGGCCGGACCCCTCCTGTCGTCATTCGCCGCTCGGCCTCCGATGGGGCGGGACCGCAAACCGCCACCGTTCCGAACGGTTCCCCGCGGTACCCGCTGTTCTTGGGCGGCGACCACTTGCGCCGCCACCCATGCGACCGAAGCGAGAGGGACTTTCGGGCGCTGCCACCCCCCAGGGTGTTTCGATCAACATGTCTCCGGCGGATCGCTGGTCCAATGATCTCCGCCCGACGGTGTTTACGCCGCGAGGCGGCAAATGGATTCCTGCCCCAAATCTCAAGGGGCGCGCCGGGCCGCGTACATCCGATGTGTGGCGAGCCGCGTAGGAGGTTCACAGCGGCTCTCATCCCCTCGCACCGGAGATCGATAGTATGAGACACCACTCGTTCACCCGCGGACAGAAAATTGCGATCGCTGCCGTCCTCCTTGTCGGCGGCTTCGGAGCCCGGCGCACACTAGTCGGTTCGGACCATCAGGACTCGCCCAACGTGGAACTCAACCCGGCAATGGACATGACCGACGTGTACGCATTCCCGGGGTCCGCACCGGGACGCATTGTGTTGGTGTTGAACAGTCATCCATTCCTCACCCCGGCCGCCACGTCCGGAGCGTCCTTCGACCACAACCTCCTGTATCAATTCAAGATTGACAACACGGGCGATGCGCTCGAAGACAAGGTGATCCAGGTGACATTCACCGGAACCGGCGCGAGTCAGAAGGTGGAGGTTCGCGGACCAGTCGCTCCCCCCGTGATCGGCGCAATGCAGAACACCGTGTCCACCGCAACCCCGGCCGTGACGGGCAGCATCAATACTGTTTTGGGGAGTGCGACGGGAATCCAAGTGTTCGCCGGGCCGAGGGACGATCCTTTCTTCATTGACCTGGAACAGTTTTTCCGAGTCATCCCGGACCGCAAGCCCGAAACGGGCGAGCTCTCCCAGCTTCCGGACGTTGCTACCGCATCGAGCTTCCGGCCGGCGGCGCAAGCCAAGAATTACGTGGCGGGTTACAACCTCATGTCGATCGTGATTGAGCTCCCCGCCTCGATGTTGACCGACGGTGGCAATTCTAAGATCGGCATCTGGGGGACGATCAGCCGGTGATAGTTGGTTTCGTGAAATGCGACGCGCGAGTCAGTGCGCCGCTCCACTACTCAAACGATGGAGGATCCAAGCAAATGACCCGATTCTTTCCGCGTTCCATTCGCGCGACCTTCTCCCTACCGGCGGTACTTGCCCTGGCCGTGGGCGCCGGTGCGTGTAACGACAACGTCAGCAACCCGGGTGCGTCCTCGGACACGAGGATGTACAACCAAGTGCAGCGACTCGGCAATCCTCTCGTGAGTGAGGTGTTTCTCGCCAAGCGCAGCCATCCTGCCCACGCCTCGATCGGCCCGGCCGACGACGCCGCCACCATCGGTGCGGAATTCAAGGCCTTCGTGACCGGAGTGGGTGGACGAAAGCAAAGCATGGCCAACACCCTCGCCAGCGTACTGCTGCCCGACATGTTGATCGTGCAGACTGACAAGGACCCCACCACGGCCGGTTGGCTCACGTGGGCCCTTGCCAATGGGTACGGCGGGCGAAAATTGAGCGACGACGTTGTGGATGCCGGTCTCTCGGCCATCTTCGGCTCGCTGCTCGATCCGGACAACGTCTCGCCCGGCTTGACCACGGACAACGTCGGGAGCGACAGCGCGTTCCTGCCGACCTTCCCCTACCTCGCAAACCCGAACTGACCCGAATGCGCCTCGGATCCATCTGGTCCGGGGCGCGTCGCTTTCCCGTGCTCGGAGGTCTAATGTCACTGCGTGGCGTCGTTGGGTTCTGCATTCTCCTGGCTGTTGTGGTGGGCGCCTCGGTCCAACAGGGGCGTCAACGGGAAAGCGACCACCGGCAGGTGCTCGCGCATCGAGGAGAGGAGCGTCGAATTCGTGATGCCGACATCGATTTCTTCGCGCGGCGTGTGAAGGAGGACCCGACCGGAGCGATCGATTTGGCCAAGCTAGGCGGTCTCTACTTACGGCGCGCCCGGGAGACCGGCAACAATGAGGACATCCTCCGGGCCGAACGGGCCGCGCGCCGATCGATCGAGAATCGGCGGAGGAGCAATTCTTCCGGCTACCGACTGCTGGCCAACAGCTTGATGGGGCAACATCGGTTCGCCGAGGCGCGTGAGGCGGCCTTCACGCTCACAGCGACGGACGATGCCGATCTCACCGGACGAGCGCTCCTGGGCGAGATCGATCTAGAACTGGGGCGGTACCATGAGGCGGACAGTCTGTTCAACCGCCTACGTGTCGTTCGAAACCAGCTCACCATCGCACCGCGCTACGCTCGGTGGGCCGAGCTTCGGGGGCGGGCGGGTGAAGCGCGACGCCTTCTGGCGGACACCAGGCGGGCCATCCTCAGCCGTGAGGACCTCCCCAGCGAGCAGGTCGCCTGGTTCGATCTGAGGCTCGGTGAGTTCGCGTTGCGCATGGGCGCGAGCAACGAGGCCACGATGTACCTTGCCCACGGGTTGCAAGTCGCCCCGGACGATTGGCGTCTTCTGGGGGCTTTGGCGCGGTTGGCGGCGACGCGCGGAGACGCGAGGGAAACCATCGAGTACGGCGAACGTGCCATCGCTCAGGCGTTGGATCCAGCCACGCTCGGCGTCGTTGGCGATGCCTATCGCACCTTGGGAGACACCGGGAAAGCAGAGGAGTACGTCCGCGCGATGGAAACGGCGGTGGCCACGCAACTCGGACCCTACCATCGCGCTTGGAGCCTCTATCTCCTGGATCACAATCGGCGAATCCCTGATGTGCTCGCCAACGTGAAAGCGGAATTGCAGGAGCGTCGTGACGTTTACGGCTACGACCTCCTGGCGTGGGCACTATACAAGAGCGCGCGGTTCCCGGAGGCTCAAACCGTGATGCACCAAGCTCTCGCCGTTGGGACGGAGGACCCGCTTCTCCAACGGCACGCTCGCGCGATCGAGGCCGCCGCAGCCGGACCGGGCGCCTGAGCAATGCCCTTACCGATCCTCGCCTTGGTGACAGCCGGGGCCTTGCTTGGCGACCTGCGCCATCCGTTGCATACGAGTCTCACGCAGATCCGGCTTGACGCAACGCGCGGGATCGCTACGGTGACCCTGCGGGTCTTTTCCCAAGACCTTCCTTCCCTGGTGAACGACGACGCGATCCGGGGCTTTCTCCTTGCCGGGCTCTTGGTTACCGACCCCGCCGGGCGACCCATCCCACTCCAATTCCAACGCCGCCGCGTGGAGAGCGACGTGACCTACTTCGAATTGATGCTGGACGCTCCGCGCGGACTGACGAACCTCCGCATTCTCAATCGGCTCCTCTGGGACCGATTCGGCGACCAAATCAACATCCTGCAGGCGCAATACGGGGGGCGCCAGGCCAGCTTGCTCTTCCTCAAGGGCGACGCGCCCAAATCACTCCCTTGATTGGAAATAGCGCCGGAAGTCGTCGGCCATCGGGGAAGACGGGAACCTGGTCTGTCCACTGGGCGGTTGGTATAATCGTTGCGGCGCTGACGCGCTACTATGAAGACCGACACTGACCTTCACGACAATTGCAGTCTGTACGTCCTTGGGACCCTCGGGGATGCGGACCCGCGAAGCCTTCGAGCGCCATCTCGCCGCGGGATGCGAACGTTGCGCACGGGAACTTGCGGAAACGCGCGACACCCTCGCCGCGTTGGCCGAGGGGGGTCCATCCGCTGCACCGGATTCCTCGCTCCGGAATCGTCTCTTCGAACGCATTCGAGCGGAGCAGTTTCTTTTCCTCCGCTCCACGGAAGGAACCTGGACCGCTTCGACCGATGGAGCTCGGCAGATCAAGGATCTGTCGCCCCGTGAAGGAAACGAACCCTATCGCTGTGCGGTGGTCCGGCTCGGAGGCCAACAGTCCCCCGCGGTTAGTGAAGGCGGCTGCGAGCACTGCTACGTCCTGTCCGGGACGCTCGAATCGACTGGTGGCCAGTGGGGGTCCGATGACTTTTTTCTAGTCGATGCGGAAAGCGCGGTACCGCGATCATCGACAGAGGGTGCCACGCTATTCATCGTCCGGGGGCCCGAGCGCATACCTGGCTCGGAGGCGAACCAGTGGGAGCGAGGCGCCGCGTGGGAACCCCTCGCTGCTGGCATCCGGTGGCGGCTGCTGGGTGCCAACCGATCTCGCGACGTGCGGCTGATGGTGATTCAAATGGATCCGGGAAGCCAACTCCCCGACCATGAGCACGGCGGCGTGGAGGAACTCTACCTAGCGCACGGTTCCTGTGAGGCGGGCGGCCGGCTACTGGAAGCAGGCGATTACCACCGTGCCCCCGCCGGCAGTGCTCATAGTGTCACGGGGTCGCGGACGGGATGCACTATGATCGTGCTCACCCAACCACCCGTTGCGAAAGCCGCCTGACGATTCTCATCAGGTCCGACCCATCCAAGCAGTGGTTCCGTGCGTAATGAGGGTGATGAGTCACCTGACCCCCGCCCGCCAGGGTGGACGGAACTGGATGGGGTGGATAGAATGCACGCTGGCGCCCTGGTGGTTTATTCGCGTCCTCTACTTCGGAGCATCGAGCGCCCCTCGCGCATGGCGAACGCTACCTTCCCCTCCCCCATGGTGAACGACCGGGCGCTGCTGCAGCAAGTGGCGCAGGGGATCGAGTCCGCCCTCGGCAACCTGTATGATCGCTACTCCGCCTCGCTCTATGCGCTCGCCTATCGGATCACCGGGGAGCGCGCCGACGCCGAGGAAGTGGTCCTCGAGGCCTTCGCCCAAATGTGGCGAGATGCCACTCGATTCGAGAGTGAGCGGGGTTCGGTTATCGCCTGGCTCACGATGATAACGCGCAGTCGAGCCTTGGATTTGGTCCGGGCGAAAGGGCGGCGTCACCGACTCGCCGATTCGGCCGCCGCCGCGGAGCCAGAGGCCTCGCCCGCGATGGGTGGGTGGGACACCAATCCCGCCGCGGCCATCGACCAGGAGGAACGCCGGCGACACGTTGCTCAAGCGCTGAGTGAGCTCTCGCCGGCGCAGCGGCAAGCCATCGAGCTCGCCTACTACGAAGGTTTATCGCAAAGTGAAATCGCGGAACGACTCCACGAGCCGTTAGGCACCATCAAGACACGGGTCCGGCTCGGCATGCAAAAACTACGGGATGCCCTCCGGCCCTATTTCGCGGAGGCCCGCGTATGAGTGCCCTCACTCTGGAAGCGGCCCGCGAATTGGCAGCCGCCTACGCGCTCGGCGTCCTATCGCACGAAGAATCCCGGATGTTCGAGGCCGTGCTCGAGTCGTCGCC
Organism: Gemmatimonadota bacterium; assembly: GCA_025358055.1. Lineage (GTDB taxonomy): Bacteria > Gemmatimonadota > Gemmatimonadetes > Gemmatimonadales > GWC2-71-9 > JANYKV01. The sequence goes on along the minus strand of JANYKV010000090.1, from coordinate 33,014 downwards.
CGAGTTGCGCCTGGAGGTCGCAGAATATCGCGAGGTGAACGCGCTCCTGGCCCTGCAACAACAGACAACGATTTCGCCGAACCTCAAGACGCAGCTGCTCGGGCGGGTTGGAGCGACCAAAGTGGGCGTCCTGACCTCCTCACCGCGACGTCCCGTCCTCACGTGGGTATTGTCCGGCGCGCTTGCCGCCAGCGTGTTGGTGGCCGTGGGCCTCGGCCGGAGGGTACGGGAGCAGGGCGAACTCCTCACCGACCAGGACGCGCGCTTGTCCGCGGCCGCCGCCAAGCTCGCCGGGCGAGAAAAAACACTCAACACGATTCTGGAGCCCGATGTTGAGCTCGTGCAACTCACCACGACAGGAGAAGCGCCTCCGGTGGTGCAGATCTTCTGGAATCGAAAAACTCATAGCGCCATCATGCACACGTTCCGGATGAAACCGGCGCCCGCCGGGCGGGCATACCAGCTCTGGTTCATCCGGGATGGCAAGCCCGTGCCTTCCAAGGTGTTCAACCCGGAGCCGAGTGGACGCTTCTTGGCGGAGGGTATCGACATTCCTACCGATCAAGGCGTCACCGGCTACGCGGTGACTGAAGAACCAGCCGCCGGTTCGCTCCAGCCGACCACCCCGATCCTGGTGTTTGGGAAGGTGGCCACCTCCTGACGAAAAGGATTGAGCGCGTCGCAGCGCAAGCGCTTCGGCGCGGGGGGTTGGCGGTCGCGCTTCTCTTCTCGATGGCCGGAGGAACGCAGGCCCAAACCGAGCCGGCTGTCTCTCGCGAGCGAGCCGAGTTTCAGGACTGGCTTGCGCACTCGCCGACATCGCCGTTCGCGGTGCTCGCGATGCAGCCAATTGGTCCCGGTATCAGCATCGGCGACGGAGGGCGCGACGTTCCCCTCACCGGCCTGCCCCTCCAGCGGGTCGTCGAACGGGGAAACGCACTCACCTTGGAAGCGAACGGCGCCTCCCGGCCGCTGCCGAAGAACCGACTGATCGCGGTCGGGCCCTATCATCTGTTTGCGAGTGGGCCGGCTGGGCACACGATTCTCCTCATTTACGCTGCAGCCCCCAAGAGCCCCCATCCAAGTACCTATTTCCCCTATGATCCCAAGTTCGTTTTTCGAGTGCACCTGCTTTCGACCGATTCGAACCGGGTGCAACGTGTGTTGGGGCCTGATGGCATCGAGGTCGATGCGACGGAGGTCGGAACCGTCTCGGTTCTCATCGGAGGAGTGGAGTCTCGACTTCGCGTTTTACGGATAGGAGCGGCGGGCACCGAGGAATCCGAGCTGGAGATTTATTTTCGGGACGGTACGAACGACAAGGACACGTACCCCGCGGGCCGCTTCGTGAATCTGCTTCCTGGAGCATCGGGAGGGGGGGGCTATCTCCTCGATTTCAATCGGTCGAGAAATCCGTTCTGCGCTTACAGCTCCGCGTTCCCCTGCCCGGCGCCCTGGCGCGGCAACAGCGTGCGCGCGCCGATTCGAGCGGGAGAAAAGTATGCTGGCGGCGGGGGTTCCTCGCCCCCGGTACGCCCTTCATGATCGCCCTGCTCCTCGCTGCCTCGGCCGTCGCCGTTCCGCTCCAAGGCGAGTGGCGGGCGGCTCTCGATCTCGCGGGCGGAACCTTGAAGTTCTCGGTGGAGGTCGATGGCGCCAACCGGGGGAAGATCTGCATTGGTTCGTCTTGCCAGGAGATCACCTCCATTACCGTGCAAGGTGACACCGCTCGGTTTTATATCGGCGACTACGACGCGACCATCACGGCGCGGATCCACGCCGATTCCCTGACCGGAGTCTATCGCAACGTCGGCAATCGCGGACCGCGCACCATTCCGTTCCGAGCGGCGAAAGGGCGCTGGCCCTCCACACCAGCCTCGCCGGAGCTCATCGGACGTTGGGACGCCACCTTCTATCAAGACACACGAACCAGTCCGCGGGTGTTGGAATTTCACAATACCCCCCGAGGCCTCGAGGGTGCCTTCATCGCGAACAGTGGTGACTACGGCGTATTCTGGGGGACCACGATTGCCGACAGTTTCGAAATCGCGCACTTCGATGGCGCGTTTGTTTACCTCATCGCGGGCCGACTCGATGGTGACACACTCCGGGGCACCCTTCATGCTGGACTCCGAACCCAAACCAGGTGGACGGCGGTACGAAGCACGGGCCGCCCCCATCTGACGCCGCCGACAGAGCTCACGCACGCGGATACCGTTCATCCGTTCCGGTGGAGCTTCCCCGACCTGACGGGGCGCATGGTCTCGAACGACGACCCGCGATTCGCCGGGAAAGTGCTCGTGATCGACATCTTTGGCTCCTGGTGCCCCACCTGTCACGAAGCGGCACCGATGCTGGTGGGGCTTTACCGCAGGTTCCACGCGCGCGGCGTGGAGATCGTGGGCTTCGCCTACGAGGTGACGGGGGACAGCGGCATCGACAACCGACAGATTCGTCGGTTTCGCGAGAAGTTCCACGTGCCCTATCTCTTGCTTCGAGCCGGCCTGAACGACGTGGAGGCCACGGCGGCGACGCTGCCGCAGCTCTCCGGCTTCACGGCCTATCCGACCACCCTGTTCATTGGCAAGGACGGTCGGATCCGTCGGGTGCACGCCGGATTCGTCGGCGCGGCGACGGGGGCGTTGCAAACGGCACAGGTAGTGGAATTCCGGACCGCGGTCGAACGATTGCTCGCGGAACCATGACCGCCGGACTCCTCGACAAAGCGCGAATCATCGCTCCCGCAGGCTACAACCGCTGGCTGGTTCCGCCAGCTGCGCTCGGCATCCACCTTTCGATCGGCCAAGCGTACGCCTTCAGCGTCTTCAATCTGCCGTTGAGCAAAGCGATCGGAGTCAACGGATCCGCCACCGGGGATTGGAAGCTCACCGAGCTGGGCTGGGTCTTCAGTCTCGCCATCGTCTGTTTGGGCTTGTCGGCCGCTGTCTTCGGCAAGTGGCTGGAACAGGCCGGGCCGCGCAAGAGCGGATTTGTGGCCGCGTGCTGTTGGGGCGGCGGATTCCTGCTCGGCGCGGTCGGAGTCCGGACCCACCAACTCTGGCTGCTTCTTATCGGTTACGGCGTTCTCGGCGGCTGCGGTCTGGGCCTCGGATATATCACCCCGGTCTCGACGCTCATCAAATGGTTTCCGGACCGGCGTGGTATGGCGACCGGCATGGCCATCATGGGATTTGGCGGCGGGGCGATGATCGCCGCCCCACTCTCGGCCGCGCTGATGAAGGTGTTTGCTGGGGCCCACTCGGTCGGCGTGGCCGAAACCTTCCTAGCCCTCGGAGGGCTTTATTTCGTCGCGATGACGATCGCGGCCTTCAGCTTTCGGTTGCCCCCACCCGGATGGCGCCCCGCGGGATATACCGAGCGGGCGGCGCCGCGCGCGCTCGTGACGCAAAACACCGTACACGTGACGGAGGCCGTCAAGACACCGCAGTTCTACCTTCTTTGGGTCGTGCTGTGCATGAATGTAACCGCGGGGATCGGGGTGTTAGGCCAAGCAAGTGCCATGATCCAGGAGGTCTTCAAGGGCCAAATCGACGCGAGCGCAGCCGCCGGATTCGTCGGCCTCCTGAGTTTGTTCAATATGGGCGGCCGTTTCTTCTGGGCCTCGCTCTCCGATCGAATCGGCCGGAAACCCACCTACGCAGTTTTCTTCGCCCTTGGCTTGATGCTCTACCTCGCGGTCCCGGTCACCGGCCGGATGGGGTCGGTCATCCTGTTCGTCAGCTGCTTCGCGATCATTCTCACAATGTACGGCGGCGGATTTGCGACCATTCCAGCCTACCTGTCGGATCTTTTCGGAACCCAGTTTGTTGGCGCGATCCATGGGCGACTCCTCACGGCATGGTCCGCAGCCGGGATACTCGGCCCCGTCCTCGTGAACTACATCCGCGACTATCAGATCAGCCGAGGCGTGCCCAAGGCCGAGGCGTACAATATCACCATGACCTTGATGGCGGTCCTTCTCGCAGTGGGGTTCGTCGCGAATCTCTTGGTCCGGCCGGTCCGGTCGGCACATTTTCTCCGAGATGACATGGCGGTGCGGGCATGATCGGGTCCCGAGAAACCTCGGCGGAGCGTTCGCCGTGGTGGCTCGTCGCTCTCGCCTGGATGGCGGTGGGAGCGCCGCTGCTCTGGGGAGTCTTAACGACCGTTGCGAAGGCCTCAGCCTTGTTCGCACGGTAAAATCGGTCCTACGCGGGGTACCACCTCCCGCTCCGCTTTTCGGAGACCACGGATGAATATTCGGGACATCCACCAACTGTACAAATTCAACCGTTGGGCCAATGCTCAATTGCTGGATGGTGCGGCCGCATTTTCGGTGGACGACCTGACCCGGGATCTCGGCTGCAGTCACCGCTCGATTCTGGGGACATTCGCGCACATCCTGTGGGGGGAGTGGCGCTGGCTGGCCCGCTGGCAAGGCCTGCCCACCGCGGGCCGGTGGCCGGTGCACTGGGCCGACCTGGCCGCCCTGCGGGGCCGCTGGACGCTGGTCGAGCAGGAGCAGGAGACGTTTATCGCGGCCCTCCGGGACGCGGATCTGAGCCGGCCGGTGACCTACGAGAACCCGGAGGGCGTACCCTGGACGTATCCACTACAGGAAATGATGTATCACATCGTCAATCACTCCACCTACCATCGGGGCCAAATCACCAGCATGCTCCGTCAGCTGAACGGCCGCCCGGTGGCGACCGACTATCTCGTCTTCATGGATCAGACCAAGGCCGCACCGAATTAGCCTCCCGGGATGGCCGCGGGACCCCGATTCGCGGGCGACACAGCCGCACCCCTTCATTCCTCTCGCCAATTCGACATCCTGTCGCTAAACTATTTTGCCTTAGTGACTTAGCCTGTCAGTGCGGGCCGGTTCACCAACCGCCCCACCGGCTCGGATCCTCACTTCTCTGAGCCCCGCACCGAGACTAGCTTTATTCGCTGCGAGCGAAACCGGAACGCTCCCTGGGGAGGTAGGATTTGTCCGTCGCATTACCGCTGGTCCAATTGACCCGCTCCGGAATAACGACCGAAGCAAACGCCCCCATTCCGCTCCCTGGGACGCCGACCCGAAAGCCCGCCTGGCTCAAGGTCAAAGCACCGGGCGGTGCGAACTATCTCCGGCTCAAGTCGTTGATGCGGGAGCTTAATCTCCATACGGTATGTGAGGAAGCGCGCTGTCCGAACATCGGGGAATGCTGGGAGCATCAGGCGGCGACGTTCATGATCCTGGGAGACGTTTGCACCCGCAACTGCGCGTATTGCGCGGTTTCGCACGGCACGCCCACTGCATTCGATCCTCTCGAACCGGTGCGGCTGGCGGAAGCCGTCGCCCAGATGGGTCTCGCGCACGTCGTCATCACGTCGGTGGACCGAGACGACCTCCCCAACGGGGGAGCCGAGGCATTTGCGGGCTGTATCACCGAGATCCGGCGTCGCACGCCGGCCACCTCCGTGGAAGTGTTAATTCCGGACTTCAAGGGTTCGGACGCCGCCCTGCAGATCGTGATGGACGGGGCACCGGATATCTTGAATCACAATCTCGAAACGGTGGAGCGGCTCTATCGTCTTGCCCGGCCGGGCGGACGGTACGACCGGGCCCTACGGCTCTTGGCGAATGCCCGCCGAATGACTCCGGACGGACTGACCAAATCCGGCATCATTCTCGGCATGGGCGAAGAGTGGGACGAGGTTCTGGTCGCGATGCGTGATCTGCGGCGGAGCGACGTCAACATTCTGACGTTGGGCCAATACTTACGGCCCTCGGATTCGCATCTCCCCGTCTCGCGGTTCTATGCTCCGGACGAATTCGCCGAGCTCCGTGCGGCCGGGGTGTCAATGGGGTTCGATCACGTCGAGGCGAGCCCGCTCACGCGATCGTCGTATCATGCCTGGGAACAAGTCGACAAAGCCAAAGCCACGAGGACGCGCTAAATGGCGGCACCCGCCACATCCAAATCGCGGGCACCCGACGCCAGTATCGTCGAAGTGCATACGCGGTACTTGCGTCAGATGACCCTGATTCGCCGTTTCGAAGAGAAGGCAGGCGAAGCATACAGCCTGGGCAAAATAGGCGGGTTTTGTCATCTCTATATCGGACAAGAAGCAGTCGCGGTGGGTGTGATGGCCGCACTTCGCGGGGACGACTACGTGATCGCCGCATATCGCGAGCACGGACACGCGCTCGCACGCGGGCTCTCGCCGCGTTCCGTGATGGCGGAACTCTTCGGAAAAGCCACGGGTTGTTCCAGCGGTAAAGGTGGCTCAATGCACCTCTTTGACCGGGAGCACCGGTTTATGGGCGGGCATGGCATCGTCGGCGGCCAGATCCCCCTGGGCGCCGGTATCGCCTTCGCCACCAAGTATCAGGGCGGCGACCAAGTCTGCGCGTGCTTTTTCGGGGAGGCGGCCGCCAACATCGGCGCGTTCCACGAAGCCCTCAATATGGCATCGCTGTGGGGGCTGCCGGTTGTGTTCCTCTGCGAGAACAACGGATACGGCATGGGAACGGCCGTAGCGAGGGCCAGCGCGGTCGTGGACTTGAGCCGGAAGGGCACCGCGTACGGGATGGTGGCGGAAGCCGTGGATGGACAGAGCGTGCTCGCGGTTCGCCAGGCGATGGATCGGGCCGTGGTGCGCGCCCGCACCGAGATGCAGCCGACGTTACTCGAGTTGCGGACCTACCGGTATGTTGGGCACTCGATGTCCGACGCCGCGCACGGCACCTACCGCACCAAAGAGGAGGTCGAGGAGTATCGCCGCCGGGACCCCATCAACGTGCTCGCGGACCAGATGCGGGCGGGACGATACCTCGACGACGTGGCATTCAAGGCTTTGAACGACGAAGTCCTTGCCGAAGTGGAGGACGCGTACGAATTCGCCGATCGGTCGGCTGATCCGGATCCCTCGCAGTTGTTTGCGGACGTGTATGCTCGCGGACCGGGGAAGGTCAGCTAAGCATGGCCACCATTACCTATCGCGACGCGCTGAACCAGGCCCTCCGAGAAGAGATGCGGCGGGACGACAAGGTCTTTCTGATGGGCGAGGAAGTGGGAGAGTACCACGGCGCGTACAAAGTGAGCCGCGGACTCTTGGAGGAATTCGGGGCGAAACGCGTGATCGACACGCCGATCGCCGAGTTGGGCTTCACGGGCATTGGCGTCGGTGCGGCGATGGTCGGACTGCGGCCCATCATCGAAATGATGACGTTCAATTTCGCCCTTCTCGCGATCGACCAGATCGTGAACTCCGCCGCGAAGATGCGGTATATGTCCGGCGGACAATTCGGCTGCCCGATCGTCTTCCGCGGCCCCGGCGGGTCGGCTCTTCAACTGGGAGCCCAACATTCCCAGGCGTTCGAGAGTTGGTACGCGCACATCCCCGGCCTCAAGGTCGTCACCCCCGCCACGCCGGCGGACGCGAAGGGCCTCCTCAAGAGTGCCATTCGAGATGACGATCCGGTGGTCTTCATCGAAGGCGAGATGCTCTACAACACGAAAGGGGAAGTCCCCGAAGACGAGTATACCATTCCCCTTGGAAAGGCCGACATCAAACGGGACGGCAAAGACGTCACGATCGTCTGTCACTCGAAAACGGTTACCCAAGCGCTCAAAGCCGCGGAGCAGCTTGCCACGGAGAATATCGCGGCCGAGGTACTCGACCTGCGCACCATTCGCCCGCTCGACACGGACGCAATCCTCAAGTCGGTCGCGAAAACGAATCGGTGTGTCGTGGCGGAGGAGGGTTGGGAGTTCGCGGGCATCGGCGCGCAGGTCGTAGATGTCATTCAACGCGAGATCTTTGACGCGCTCGACGCTCCCGTGCTTCGGGTGACCGGCGCCGACGTACCGATGCCCTACAACAAGCTGCTCGAGAAAGCAGCCAAAGTCGACGCCGCCAAGATCATCGTGGCCGCGAAACGGGTCCTTTACCTCGCATAGGGCGTCATGGCAACCAAGATCCTGATGGAGGCGCTTTCCCCCACAATGGAAGAAGGCCGCCTAGTCGAATGGAAGAAGAAGGAAGGGGACGCCGTTGCCTTGGGCGATGTGCTGGCCGAGGTGGAGACGGACAAAGCCGTGATGGAAATCGTCGCGCGCTCTGCGGGCACGCTCCTCAAACAAATCGCCGCCGCCGGGGCCACCGTGCCGGTATCGCAGTTGGTGGGGTGGATCGGCCAACCGGGCGAGGCATTGGCGGACGGAGCTCCCGCCCCAACGGCCGCGGATGCCTCCGGACCCGTAGTGAGCGCCGCTCCACCGCCCGGCACCGCAGCATCGCCCAAAGCGGCAGCCACTCCGGCCAGTGACCCTGGATCCTCCCGCGTGAAAGCCTCTCCGCTGGCCCGAAAGATCGCGGCCGACCAGGGTCTCAATCTCGCGAGCGTGGCGGGGTCGGGGCCGGAAGGCCGGATCATCAAGCGAGATCTGGATGCGGTCAACGCGGCCCGCCCCGCCTCCGCTCCGTCCCGCCCGAGTGCGGGTCCATCTTGGAGCGTCAGTCCGGCCGGGCCGGGCCTCGGCTACACCGATGTACCCCTGACGCAAATCCGGAAAACGATCGCCAAGCGGCTAGCTCAATCGATCGGCCCGATCCCCACATTCTATCTCACGACCGAGGTGGACATGGAGCGGATGTGGGAGGCCCGGGCATCCCTCAACGCGGCTGGGGAAGACCAATCCAAGATTTCCTTCAACGACATCATCATGAAGGCGTTGGCCACAGCGCTCATCGAGCACCCGGCCTGCAACGCTTGGTGGCAAGATGACCACATTCGCTATTGGAATGACGTTCACATCAGCATGGCGGTGGCGATTCCAGACGGACTCATCACCCCCGTGATTCGCCATGCGGATCGTAAGTCGCTTCGCCAGATCGGGGCGGAAGCGAAGGAGCTCGCCGGCCGGGCTCGCAATCGCAAGCTCATGCCGGAGGAATACACCGGCGGCACCTTCTCGATCTCCAACCTCGGCATGTTCGACATCGACGAGTTCACCGCGGTGATCAATCCGCCCGAAGCCGGCATTCTCGCGGTTGGCCGGATTGCTGAGCGCCCTGCGGTGGTCGATGGAGCGATCGCCATCCGACGCCGGCTGCGGCTCACCATGTCCTGCGACCATCGCGTGATCGACGGGGCGACCGGAGCGGCATTCTTGAAAACCCTGAAGCTGTTCCTCGAAAATCCGCTGGCATTAGTTTGGTAGAATCGGGCTGCCGACGACGGCTCACCGATCCCGACTGACCACAACTCTGGAGTACTCGTGGCGAATTTCGACGTCATCATCATCGGCGGTGGCCCAGCTGGGTATGTGTGCGCAATTCGCTGCGCCCAACTCGGTTTGAATGCCGCGGTGGTGGAGAAGGACAAGTTGGGTGGGGTCTGTGTCAATATCGGCTGCATCCCGACCAAGGCCCTCCTCCATAGCGCGTATGTCGCGAACCTCGTCGCCCACGATGCCAAAGCTCTGGGCATCGAGGTGGGAAGCGTCAAGACCGACTATGGGGTGGCGATGCGGCGCTCGCGGCAGGTCGCGGACCAGAATTCGAAGGGCGCCGAGTTCTTGATGAAAAAGAACAAAATCACCGTCCTCCGCGGCACCGGGGTCCTCGAGCCCGGCAAAAAGGTCAGAGTCGGTAGCGAGGTTCACACGGCAACCAAAGCGGTGGTGATCGCCACCGGATCACGAGTGAAGGGCATCCCGGCCATCGGCCTCGAGATCAACAAGACCACGGTGATCAGCTCGGATGAGGCACTTCTCCTCGAGAACGCCCCGGCCTCGCTGGCCATTGTTGGGGCCGGAGCGGTCGGCGCGGAATTCGCCGACATCTTCAACGCCTTCGGCACCAAGGTCACGCTCATCGAGGCCCTGCCGCGTATCCTTCCAGTGGAAGACGCGGAGACCTCCGACGCGATCACCAAGAGCTTCAAGAAGCGAAGGATTGACGTGTTCGCCGGTGCGAAGGTAACCAAAGCGACGGTAGGCCCCCTGTCGGTCACACTGGAGTTCGAATCGGGCGGCAGCGCGCAGAAGATCACAGTGGATAAAGTCTTGATGGCGGCGGGGCGGGCGGTAAACACCGAAGGAATGGGGTTCGCGCAGGCGGGCGTGCAGCTCACTGAACGCGGTTTCGTCAAAGTGAATCTCCTGACTCTCGAAACGACTGCGCCAAGTGTGTACTGCATCGGTGACGTTGCCGGCCCTCCAATGCTGGCACACAAAGGTTCCCGCGAAGGCACCTATGTCGCCGAGGTTATCGCCGGCCATAGACCGCCACCGATCAAATACGACAACGTGCCGAGCGTCACGTACTGCCACCCTGAAGTGGCCAGCATTGGGTTGACCGAGGATCAGGTAAAAGCCAAAGGCCTGGAGTATCAAGTCGGCCGGTTCCCCTTCACAGCCAACGGGCGCGCCCGGGCGTCGATGGAGACCGAGGGCTTCGTTAAAATCATTCGTGACAAGAAATACGGAGAGATTCTCGGGGCACACATCGTTGCCAGCCATGCCTCAGAGATGATCCACGAGCTGGCCGTCGCGCGAGAGAACGAGTATACGGTCGAGGAGGTGGATTTGGCGATTCATGCCCACCCGACCTTGTCCGAAGCCATCGCCGAGGCGGGCTTGGACAGTATGGGTCGGGTGTTGCATACCTGAGTGGGACCTGGTAACGGGGAAGAGGAAAAGGGAAACGAACTGGGGAATCGGGACTGGGACCGCCAAGAGGGATACGGCGCTTTGAGGGCCCAGACCCATGTCTCCATGAGGAACTATCTTTCACCATGACATCACCTCCGCTTTCCCCCAATCCGCTGGGCTCCAATGCTCCAACGACGGACTATGTGGGCCTCGCGTTCGTGGCGATGGTGTTCGCCGTGACGGTCGGAACGGGAGTGGAATCGACAGTGGCCCTGTTGGTTCGCACGCTCCAGTCCCAATCGTCGCCGTCCCCGGCGATCGACCTTGGGTCGGCGCCGGCTTTGATCCTACTGTTCGGCACCTTGACCGGCGTCCTCGTGGCGGCGGTGCTCACCTGGCAACTACTCGCACCGGTCCGGTCCGCATATCGGCAGGGCGGCCTCGCCATCGTCAGCGCCTTCGCCACTCTAGTCGTCTCGATGATCACGGTCCCGATCGACCTTTGGCTCGGCCGGATCGGATTGCTCGGCCTCGCGGTTCTCTGTGCATTGTCCGCAGCGTGGTTGACCCGGCCACTGGCCCGGCGACGCCTTGAGACGCGCGAGGGCCCCACGATACCCGCCGCCTGAAATGTTCCCTCTCGGCATTCTGGACTTAGGTCGCCAGCGCTATGGGGAGACGCTCGACCTGCAGCGGAGCCTCGCCAAACAACGAGTAAGCGGCGCCCTAGACCACGATGTGCTCTTGCTCGTCGAACACCCGACGGTCGTAACGCTTGGTCGAGGAACCAAGGCCAGCTCCCTGCCCCTTTCTGCGGCCCAGCTCGAAGCCCGCGGAATGGAGGTGTATGAAGTCGAGCGGGGCGGGGACGCGACGGTTCACGAGCCCGGACAGTTGGTCGGATACCCAATCCTCGATTTGCACCGCCATCGCCAAGATCTGCATTGGTATCTCCGCCAGCTGGAAGCCGTGCTGATCGAAGCATTGACGGCGTTCGACATTCCCGCGGAGCGAAACCCCGGCCTGACCGGCGTCTGGACCGGGGGACGCAAGATCGCGAGCATCGGTATCCATGTGAAACAATGGGTCACGCTGCATGGGTTCGCGCTCAACGTCATCAACGAGCTCAAGGGGTTCGACTGGGTCGTGCCCTGCGGCATCTCCGGGGTCATCATGACGTCGGTGGCGCGAGAGGCGGGGCGCTCGACCGATCAGCTGCAGCTCTGGAACGAGACCAAGGATGCGGTCATCGGCGCCATGGGGCGCCAGTTCGACCTGGCACCGACTCGTGATCCTGAGCTGTGGACAACACCTCCCCAGAATCCCCCGCTCCGACAATAGCCATCGCGGGGGGCCCCCCGTCAAGGAAAATCGTGTCGCGGGAACTTAAGGAACCTCTGTAACGTATTACCATTGCGAACCGTAACTCGCGGTGACCACCATAGGACGGATCGAGGAAGTATGACTGACCGGATGGATCTTCGGACGCAAGACCGAGAGCGACTCCCTCCGGGTCAGATTCTGACTCAGAAATGGCCGGTCTTGCACTACGGCCATATCCCGTCACTCAACCTCGAGCGATGGACCCTCGAGGTGACCGGTGCGGTGGAGCGGCCACAAAGCTTCACGTGGAAGGACTTGGAGGCGCTTCCCACGATTGAAACGCTGTGCGACATTCACTGTGTTACGCGGTGGAGCCGGTATGACAACACCTTTCGCGGCATTTCAGTCCGAGCGATTCTCGCCCAAGTCGGTCTTCGGCCCGAAGCCAAGTTCGTCATGGTGCACGCCGCACCCGATTACACCACCAACGTACCGATCGAGGATGTTGACCGGGACGGGAACCTCCTCGCCACCCATCACAACGGAGCGCCACTTACCCCAGAACATGGCGGCCCAATCCGGCTGGTGATCCCCCATCTCTATTTTTGGAAAAGTGCGAAGTGGATCACCGGACTCGAATTCATCGACGAAGACTATCCCGGCTTCTGGGAGCAGAATGGCTACCACATGCGCGGCGATCCGTGGTCCGAGCAACGCTACGGCCGGCCGGACTACACCCGAATGCGTCGAGGTCCCCGGCGTTAGCCCGGGGTGGTGGTGGCGGTCCATGGACGTGCCTATCTTTCCTTCCCTATGGCCGAAACGCCTGACCGCCAGAAATGCGAGCATCTCGCCGAAGCCAAGGTGGAGGACATCCTTCGCGCAGCGTCGAGCTGGGCGAAAGAGGCTCCCCCGGCCCTCACCCCGGCGATTCTTGCGGTTTGTGTCCGTCTAGCGGAAATGGTCGCCGATCAACGGCACTACCTTGCCCCGTTACCGGAGCCACAAGAGACCGAACGCAAAACGGTCCTCTCGTTGGTGGCTGAGCGACTGCGATCCAAACGAGTTATTGCGGAAATCGAAAGCCATCTTCAGGCTCTGGCGGATATGGAGCTCCGGGCAACCGGCTCTTGGTCCCTCGTGGCCTCTGCACAGGCCGAGTGGGTGACCACGGCGATCGGTTTCTTGGAGAAAAGCGCCGGAGCGCTTCCACCGAAGGAGCGCCCGGACTCGTACTGGGCGGATGATGTCGTCGGTGGAATCATTGTCTCGATTAAAGCGATCATCGGCACCGATGATCTCCACGTGCGGATCGAATCGCAGTACTCCGGTGGGAAGCGGGCATCAGCGGAGCCACCCGCTCCCGACGCACCGTAGCCCCCCCGCTAGTCCTCCGTCGTTTCTTCTCCCGCGCCTTGCTCCATTTGGGCGAGTCGCTCGAAAAACTTGCCGAACACTTGAATCCCATCCCAGAGCTGGTGTAGGTCGAGCTTCTCATTGGGCGAATGCAATCGATCGTCGGGCAGACCGATCCCGGTAAGGAGCACCGGGGCCCCCGTTTTCCCCAACAGAGGCACAATGGGAATCGACCCGCCAGCGCGAACCGGCACCGCGCGCCGCCCCACCACGGACTCAAACGCATTGTCGAGCAACCGGAAGGCCTCGTGGGTGATATCGACCTGCACCGGGTCGCCGCCATGGAGGATGGTGACCTCAACATCGGCGTACTTCGGAGCGACTTTACGGGCTGCTTTCTCGAGTTGACGGGCGACTTTGTCCATCGAGAGCCCCGGCACGAGTCGCAAGCTGACCTTGGCAGTGGCCTGGGCGGGAATCACCGTCTTCGCGCCGTCGCCGATGAATCCACCCCGGATGCCGTGGATCTCGAAGGTCGGGAGCGCCCACGTCCGCTCGAGGACGGAGTGGTCTTTGAGACCGGTCAGCGCTTTGGACGTCACCTCCTCTTCGCGGTACCGGTCGGTATCGAACGGCAACGCTTTCCACGCTTTGAGCTCCTTCTTCGTGGGTGGCTCGACCGCCTTATAGAGTTTGGGCAGATTGATGTGCCCGGAACGATCCTTCAAGTCGGCGAGCATCCGCACAATCGTTTCGATGGCGTTGGGCGCGACGCCACCATAGGTGCCGGAATGCAAATCGTGCCGGAGGGTGCGAACGGTGATTTCGGCGTAGCAGATTCCGCGCAACGCGGTGTACACGGCGGGCCACCCCGGTGCATAGTAGGCCATGTCGGCCACGACCACCGCGTCGGCCCGCGTGCGGTCGGGCTCTTTGGTGAGGAGATCGAAGATCACTTTCCCGCCCGACTCCTCCTCGCCTTCAAAAATAAAATTCACGTTGATCGGCGGCCGGCGCTCCCGGTCAAGCACGGACTCATAGGCCTTGAGGAGACAATACACCTGGCCTTTGTCGTCAGCCGCACCGCGGGCGTGGAGTTGCCCGTCTCGGACCGTGGGCTGGAAGGGTGGCGTGATCCATTCGTCGATCGGATCGGTGGGTTGCACGTCGTAGTGACCGTAGATCAAGAGCGTCGGCCGACCGGGAACGCGCGGGCTCTCGGCCCACACCACCGGATGACCCTCTCCCTCGATGAGATTCACGACCGGACAGCCGAGGTGGCGCAGGTGCTGCATCAACCATTGCGCGGCGCGACGACAATCGCCGGCATGATCGGGCAGAGCGCTGATGCTCGGAATGACGAGGAACTCGGAAAGCTCGCGGAGCATGCGGTCTTGCTCCCGGGCGACGAATGCGGAATCCATGGGCGTTGGGGGTTAGAAGTGGGGAAGAGAAGAAGGAGTAATCCAGCGTCGGTGGAATTTGGTGGAAAGCCTCGGCTTGTCCAGGGGAACGTTACATCAGGCTGCGGCGCTGGCGCATCACCCTAGTAGTGTTCCCAATGGTGTTGCCCATCGAAGGCCTTGCGGCGCCCTGAACAAAACCATGACACCGGGCCCGCGGACAAGTCGGTATGGCTTTAGTGGGGCGACCCCGCTACCCCACGCCCCAATCGAGCAAAGGCCGAATCTCCGACGGCCCCCACCATGAGGTCGCGCAGTTTCTTGACGGCGACGGAGACATCGGCCCCGTGGGCCTCGAACCACTGTTCGAACCAATCGAGATGGGTGCGGTAGAGTCGAATCCCCACCAGCCGCGCATTGTTGATCGGCCGCTCGGCGAGGACCCCGACGGAGTAGGTGCGGAGTTGCGCACCGACCGGACCCTGGAGTTGGTCGCGCGCCCACCCGCTGATCGCCACCCGTCCGGAATCGAGGGCGTCCTGGGCGGGCTTCGTGCCGTAAAATCCTTCCAGGCGCTGCAAGAGGTCCGCGTAATATCGATCGAGGATGATTTCATCCAGCCAGCGCTCCCGGGCCCGCCGGGCCGCGACCGAGTCCCCCCGGCTCGTGAAATAGGACTCCGCCGCGCGATAGCCCACGAGCTGAGCGAAGCTCTCATTGAAGGACGTTGCGCTGTTCACATAAAGGGTGTTGTGCGCGATTTCGTGGAACACCAACGCGGCCATTTCGACCGAATCGCGCGTCAGCGCCGTCGAGAGCAGAGGATCGTTGAACCAGCCCAGGGTCGAGAACGCGGCTGCCGGCCGCAGATAGATGTCATACCGTTTCTCGGCGAGGCGATCCGCCTCCTTCTGGGCCATCTTGGGATCGAAGAAGCCCTTGTAGGGAATGCGGCCGACAATGGGGTACTTCCACATATACGGACAGATGCAGTCCTTGGGGGACGCCGAGAGTACCAAGAGTAGTGTGTCGCGGCCGACGTCGGAGAATGCCGTGTAGGTTTCTCCTGCCTTCAATCCGAGCGTAGTGGCGAACCGTCGCACGTCGACTACCAGGCCCAGTTGCGCGCGCGTCGCCGGAGCGAGGCTCGAGTCGGCGAGAAGCTTTTCGAGTGGTTTTCGATGTTGGAGA
This sequence comes from Gemmatimonadota bacterium, assembly GCA_025358055.1. GTDB lineage: Bacteria > Gemmatimonadota > Gemmatimonadetes > Gemmatimonadales > GWC2-71-9 > JANYKV01. The sequence continues at coordinate 17,092 of JANYKV010000090.1, read as the reverse complement.
ATCCGCGTCTCCTCGATTCCCGCCCGACTCAAATACCGGACGTCCTCGCTCAGGACATAGGCGGATCCGTACCCAAAGAACAGGGCAAGCGCCACGAAGAGAATTGCCATACGAATCCGACGACGAATCACGGCGTCCAGCGGACGCCAACGAGGTGAACGCTCTTTCCGAGGGCACTTTCGGGCTGGTAGGCATAGTCGACGTGCGCCCGCCCCAGCACGAGCCCCCCTCCGTAGGACGTCTCCGATACGCGCCCATCGGGAGATTGCGCCCCGGTTCCGATTCGCCCCACGAGGCCGATGCCATAGAACACCGCGCCGGCTTCGAGTCCAACCACGGTCCGCCTGTGCTGGCTCTGGGTCCAGACCGTTTCCACGCTCGCGAGCAGCCTTCCATTGGAGTAGGTATCGAGCAAATTGAAACTGAAGCCAAAGTGTACGGCCGTCGGCAGCCGCAAACGCGAGCCCTTGATCGAAGCCGGACCAACATTCTGGACACTGAGTCCGAGGGCCATGATGTCGAAAAAAGCGATGGTGACCCCGAGGTCGTTGGTGAGCGCGCTGGTACCCTTGCCGGCCGAGTCTTCGACCGCGACATATTTGGTCGTGGCACCTGCCGCGACGCCACCGAATCGGTACACCGCCGCACCAGCCAGCGCGACGTTATCGATCACCGGGCCGCCGGACCGGAACTGGAGGTACTGATACCCTCCGCCCAGATTAAACCGCCCGAGGCGAAATGCGCCCGCCCCCATCGTGTAGGTCGACCGGTCCGGCAGTCGGGCAAACGCGACCTCGAGGCTCAGAGCGCGAATCGGCGCCAGTCCCGACGGATTAGAGAAGATCGATCCGGCGTATCCGTTCATGGCCACGCCGGCCCCACCCAGTCCTGCGACTCGGACCGTGGCGGGGAGGGAAGGAAGGACCGGAATAGGTGGCTCTTGCGCCACCAACCCGTTCGCACGAGTCACCGTGAGAGTGATGGCGAGCCCCACGCCTCCGGCGAGCCACTCACCGAATCCGAACAATCCCAAGCCTCGCGCCGACTGACGCGCCGAGGGCTCCACCGGTGGAACTCTTCAGCTGTAGGTCCACGGCACTGCCAACTGCTTGCTCGATCAGTAAATGCCGACCCGATCCACCGCGAAGGGTTCCGCTGTGCGAATAGGCTCCGGTCGCGGTGTCGGGCTTGAGGGGAAATCCCGCCGGGAATGCCTGGACGTTACGAGGATCGGTGTAGACCTTCCGAAACCCCCAGGTCTTGTACGACAGCCGAGCACTCGTCGCGGAAAACCCCGTCAAATCCGTGAGATAATTCGCCAACTGCCACTGGGTGACCAAGGTCGCGAATTCGGCACCGACCACAGCGGAAACGTTCTCCGCACCCACTGCGCTGGTGCCGTCGAGCGCACGCGTGACGTTCGTCCCGAGCGAGTCACTCCCGAACTGATCGGTGAGCCACCGCACGAACATCCAACTGGCACCGCGCTCCGCCAAGGTCCCCGACGACTCCTGAGGATAGACCAGAAAGTTCCCTTCGGTATTGGACAGATAGTCGTAGGCGTTGAACAGATCGGGTGAAATGTATTGACTACGGCACGACGAGAACCGGGGGCATTCGTTTGCTGGAATGAGGTGGCCACCTAGCTCTTCCGCGTAGTGCGAGAGGGCTTCGTTGAGCCAGGTGACCTCGCCTGCGCCCTGGCGTTGAAGCGCATGCTGGTTGTAGCTGATCATATGCTGGAATTCGTGGATCAACGTCGGCTTGAGCCGATCCACCGCCTGCTGCCGAGAGATAGAGGGGCATTTCGCTGTCGCCGCGGACGGGGCAAATCCGTAGAACACTTCCGCCTTGTTGCTGTTGGGTAGGGTCGTGCTGAGGTCACCGCCGAAAAAGTAGCCGATGACACGGCCGTTGGTGCAATCGGGGGTGAGCCTATTGACGGCGGTGGTCAAGAGAATGTCGACGACGCCGTTGTTGTCGATATCGGATTCTTGGCCGAATGCCGTGTTGTCGATCGGGTAGTGATACGTGTCGAAGGTGTCGCGGAAATCATCGAGATCAGCCTGCTCCAGTGTGTCCGTGGCGGGGATCGGGAACACGGCACTGCTGTCCTCGAGATACACGGCGACGTGTTGACCTACGGACCGGGCCGTCGCGGGAACAGTGGCGAAGGTGTTGCATTGAAGATCCTTGCAGACCTGGAAATCACGACGGTCGCCCACGGCGGGTGGCGCCTTGGGAGCACCAACCGGCGGCGAAATGAAGAACCTCGACGGATTCTGCGCGAGGTCGCGTTCCCGCTGGCGTAGCATGGCATCGAATCGCTCTGGAACCGTCAAGCGACCTGGTCCGGTCAGGGACGCCTGGGCCGCCACCGCGGAGGGAGACGAGAGCAGCGAGCCGGCTGGGCCGGTCCGGAGCGTGTACAGGGCGCCCACCCCACCCGTGACGACCAAGCCCGAAGTCGATGTTGCGACCACGAGGTACTCAGCAGCGGCTCCGGGAGCGGTCAAACGCACACACCCTTTGCTGCTTGAAGGGTCCAAAACCTGATGCTCACCGACCGTCAGCGCCAATTGGATTGGAGCATCGCAGGCAAGATTGGTCGGGGGAGGCTGGGTCTGGGTCCCTCCACCACAACCGACAACGAGGCCAAGGAGGTAGCCAAAGTGGACGCGACGATACGTCATAGGGGAGCGACTCCCGGAATGCGAAAAAGACCAGCTGCGACGCTCCAAAATAAGACCCGACAATGACTTTTGACAATCGAACCCTTCAGGAATACCTTCCCGTCGACTCGATTTGTCAGGCCCTTCATGGGCTCGGAATGGAATGAACCCGCAAGGCGATTGGGTCACGGCACACCTCATGGAGTACGAGAGCCACGCTGCGTGAGGGCCCGCCGCACATTTTAGGACTGAGGACCACGTTCCGCGTCCGGAGCGCCGCCCTGGTTCCTTCTTCGATTCCGGGGTGCCGGTGTCCCGCTGGACGCCGCCACACGCTGGGCAACATCAATGGGCTTCATTCACCTACATACACACAGCGAGTACTCCCTCCTCGACGGAGCGAACCGGATCCCTGATCTGGTCGATCATGTCGTCAAACTCGGCATGGACAGCCTGGCCGTCACGGACCACGGCAACATGCACGCGGCCTGGTCTTTTTATGAGACCGCGAAGGCGAAACGGATCCGGCCGATCCTCGGCTTCGAAGCCTACGTGGCTTTTGGCCCACGCACGGAACAGCAAAAGCCTCAATGGGCTCCCGCGGCATATAGCCATCTCGTGTTGCTCGCCAAGAATCGGCAAGGGTACAACAATCTTGCCCGCCTCACGTCGATCGGGTTCGTCGAGGGTTTCTATCGACGGCCTCGGATCGACAAGGAAGTTCTGGCGAAATACTCCGAAGGCATCGTGTGCCTGGCGGCATGCCTCTCGGGCGAGGTGGCATTGTACCTCCGACAGGGCAAGTACGATGAGGCAAAGCAAGCCGCAGAGTGGCTTGCCCGGAACTTCGGACCCGACGGGTTTTGGCTGGAGATCCAGGAACACGGAATTCCCGACGAACGCCTCGTCACCGAGGGCATGATCCAACTCGGCAAGGAGTTGGGGCTCGGAGTGGTGGCAACGAACGATGCCCACTACCTCCACCGCGAAGATGCCGAAGCCCACGACGTCCTCCTCGCCATTGGCACCGGCGCGGATTTGGACGATCCAAAGCGATTCCGGTTCACGGGGCAGGAATCCTACGTGAAGAGCGAAGCCGAAATGCGCACGCTGTTTCGGGAGCATCCGGAAACACTCGCGAACACTCAAACCGTCGCCAATTTGTGTGAATTTGACTTCGAAAAGCGCTACTTTCTCCCTGAGTTTCCCCTCCCGGCTTCGCACCAGAGCGATGAACTGCTTCTAGCCGACCTGGCGGCGACGGGCGCCGCCCGTCGCTACGGCACCCCGCTCCCCCAGCCGGTTCAAGAGCGTTTGGACTTCGAACTCGGCGTGATCACGAAGGCCGGCTATTCGGGCTATTTCCTGATTGTCCAGGATTTTATCCAGGCCGCCCGGGATCGCGGCATCCCGGTCGGGCCGGGACGTGGTTCCGCCGCCGGGTCGCTGGTGGCATACGCGCTTCGGATCACGGATGTGGATCCCCTCGCCTTCGACCTGCTGTTCGAGCGATTTTTGAACCCCGAGCGCGTATCGATGCCCGATATCGACGTGGACTTCTGCTTCGAGCGCCGGGGCGAGGTGATCGAGTACGTGCGCGAGCGTTACGGGCGAGAGAGCGTGGGGCAGATCATCACGTTCGGGACCCTGAAAGCACGCGCCGCCATCAAGGACGTAGCCCGAGTACTCAAGATTGGGCCGGGCGATGCCGACCGCATCACCAAGCTCGTCCCCTCGGGGCCGGCCTATAGCCTCACCATTCCCGAAGCGGTATCCAAGATCGATGAACTCAGGGAGCTGGTGAAATCGGCGCCGGTCTATCAGCGGCTCGTCGACCTCGGAGCGCGGATCGAAGGCATCTCCCGCCACGCCTCCGTGCACGCAGCCGGTGTGGTGATCGCGCCTGGGCCGCTCGCGGACTATGTGCCGGTGTGTACCGCTCCCACCAAGGGCGCGGGCCAGACGGCCGATGGCGAAAACGCGATCATCACGCAATACGACATGGTGGCGTTAGAAAAGGTCGGCATGCTCAAGATGGACCTGCTTGGGCTGAAGACTCTGACCGTGATCCATGACGCCGTCGCGATGATCGCGGCTCGCAAGGGTGTCGCGATCGAGATGGAAACGCTGCACTTCGACGACCCCGCGGTCTATGAGCTCCTCCGACGGGGGCGCACGGCCGGGGTCTTCCAATTTGAATCGCCGCTGGCGACCGAGACGCTGCGTGCTATGAAGTGCGACCGGTTCGACGACCTGGTAGCCTCGAACGCCCTGCTCCGGCCCGGTCCGCTGGACGCGGGCATGCACACGGTGTTCATTCGGCGCAAACTCGGACAGGAACGGGTGACTTATCCGCATCCGTCCCTCGCGGAGATCCTGGCCCCAACCTATGGGGTCATCACGTACCAAGAACAGGTGATGCGGATCGCAAACGTGATCGCGGGGTTCAGCCTCGCGGAAGCCGACGTGCTTCGCAAGGCAGTCGGAAAAAAGGATGCCGATCTCATCAAGAAAGAGCTCGGCAAGTTCATCGAACGCGGGTTGGCGCTGGCACATCCTCGTAAGCTTCTCGAAGAGCTCGCCGGCCAAATCGAAACGTTCGGCCGATACGGATTCAACAAATCGCACTCCGTCGCGTATTCGGTCCTGTCGTACCACACCGCCTGGCTCAAGACGCACCACCCCGCCGAATTCATGGCGGCGCTGCTGTCGTCCGAAATCGGCAACACGGACAAGGTCGTGCAGTACATTAACGAGGCGCGTGAACTCGGACTTGAAGTCCTCCCGCCCGATGTCAACGAATCCGGATTCAAGTTCACGGTCGTGGGCGAAACCCGGATTCGATTCGGCCTCGGCGCGGTCCGCAATGTGGGTCGCGGCGCGATCGACTCCATCCTCGCCGCCCGCACGCCCGAACCTTTTGCCACCCTTACCGACTTCGTGGAGCGTCTGGATCTCCGGCTCTGCAACAAGCGCGTGATTGAGTCGCTGGTGGCAGCCGGGGCCTGCGACTCCCTCGGAGGCCACCGGAGCCAGCTTCTGGCCGCCCTGGACAGCGCGCTCAGCGAAGCGCAGCTTCAGCAGGAGGAAAAGGAGGCCGGCCAGGGGTCCTTGTTCGGGGAAGCAGCCCCGTCGGCCGAACCGGCCGAGCACCCCTTACCGGACGTGCCTCCCTGGCCCGAGGCCGAGCGATTGATCCGGGAGAAAGAAGTCCTGGGGTTTTTCATCTCAGGCCACCCCCTGGAGCGGTATCGGGCCGAGGTTGAGGTCTTCGGGACCCGAACCACAGCGACCTTGAGCGAGTGGGGCGAGCACCAGGTCAATGTGGCCGTCGTTGTGACCGGCGTGAAGCGGCAGATCTCGAAGAAGACCGGGAAGGAGTACGCCCGGCTGGTTCTCGAGGATTTCCACGGCACGGCAGAGGCCATCGTCTTCCCGGAGGCCTGGGCCAAGCTCAACCAGGTGATTCTGGTCGACTCGGCGGTCCTGCTTACTGGGGGCTATAGTACCCGGGACCGAGGGGAAGACCGAGCACCGTTCGTCGTGGAGAACGCTAGGCTCCTGGCCGAGCTCAAGGCCTCGGGAGCCATCGGGATTGCGTTCAGCTGGGCCGCATCGTCGGCTCCACCGGCGGAAACGATCCGAGCTATGGCCCGGCTCTGCGCCACTCACCCCGGCCCGGCTCCGGTCTATATTGAGTGGTCCGATGGCAACGGCGAGTCAATGCGGCTCAAGGCGCGCCGGATCCGCATTCAGCCCGAGGAAGACGTTGTTCTGGCCCTCAAGACCCTCTTGGGCGCCGATGCAATTCGCTACGTCAAGGCGGGGTAAGGCATGGCCAACCAGTACACCTTGGACTTCGAGAAGCCCTTGCTGGAGCTGGAGCGCCAAATCGACGAGCTCAAGCGCGTCGGCGAAGAAGGCAAGATCGACGTCGACTCGGAGCTGCAAACGCTCCAGGCCAAACTCGACTCCTTGCGGCAGGAGATCTACCACAATCTGACGCCGATGCAGCGGGTCGCTGTGGCCCGGCATCAGCGCCGGCCGGCCACGCTGGACTACCTGAGCAGCATTTTCACCGATTTCGTGGAGCTCCATGGCGACCGGCTTTTCCGTGATGACCCGGCGATTGTCGGGGGGTGGGCCCGGCTGGCCGGAACCTCAGTGATGGTCATCGGCCATCAAAAGGGTCGCGATACCCGAGACAACCTAAAACGCAATTTTGGAATGCCCCATCCTGAAGGATATCGCAAAGCGCTTCGGTTGATGCGCATGGCCGCCAAATTCCACGCCCCACTCATCACCCTCATCGACACGCCGGGCGCCTACCCGGGCATCGCGGCCGAGGAGCGGGGTCAGGCCGAGGCGCTGGCGACGAACATCATTGAAATGGCCGCGTTGCCGACCCAATCGATTGCCGTCGTGATCGGTGAAGGTGGGTCCGGTGGAGCCCTCGCGCTCGGGGTCGCGGATCGCGTGCTGATGTTCGAGAATTCTGTGTATTCCGTAATCACTCCCGAGGGGTGCGCCGCCATTCTCTGGAAAGACGCGACCCAACGAGAGCGCGCGGCTGAGGCGCTGAAACTCACCGCCTCGGATCTCCTCAAACTCAATATCATCGACGAGGTCATTCCTGAACCTCTCGGTGGTGCGCACTATGATCCCGAAGGTGCCGGCGAAGCGCTCCGCAGCGTACTCGTTCGGCACCTTGGCGAACTCCGCAAGATCCGGCCCGAGAAGCTGATCAAGCGGCGCGCCGAGAAGTACGGGGCCATGGGCGCGTTCGCCGAGGCCTGATGCCCCAAACCGTAGAAGTGCGCTTCAAGGGCAATCGTAAAGACTATTTCCTCTGGCCGGACGAGTCCCCTCCGCTGCACACCCGAGACCCGGTCATTGTCGAGGCAGAGCGGGGAATCGATTTCGGCCGGGTCTCCGTGGTGGGCGATCAAGCCACCAAGAAATGCGCCTCTGGCTGCGCCGGCTGCGCCGTCGGCGAAACGCCCAGCGCAACTCGCGCCGTCGTCCGTATTGCCACCCAAGCCGAAATCCGGATCGCGAACGATCTCCGGAGGTTGGAGGAAGAGAGCCGGCGCGAGGTCGCGGCCAAGGTGTCCGCGCACGGCCTCGAGATGAAGACGTCGGACACGGAGTGGCAATGGGATCGCAATAAGCTCACGATCTATTTCACCGCCGAAAAGCGAGTGGACTTCCGGGCGCTGGTCCGCGACCTGGCGACCCAATTCAAGACCCGGATCGAACTCCGACAGATCGGCGTCCGCGATGAGGCGGCGCGACTCGGTGGGGTGGGACGATGCGGCAAGGAATATTGTTGCTCCACCTGGCTCCGCGAACTCTCTCCGGTGAACCTCGCTCTCGCGAAAGACCAGCACCTCTCACTCAACCCAGCCCAAATCTCGGGCGGCTGCGGCCGACTTCTCTGCTGCCTGAAATACGAGCATGAGTTCTACGTCACCTCGCGGAAACGCTTCCCCAAAGAGGGCAAGGCGGTGCGCACCACCCGCGGGACCGAACGAGTCGTCGCGGTAGACATCTTCCGCGAACGGGTCTTCCTTCGAAGCGAAGAGCACGGTCCGCGGATCGTCACACTGGTAGAATTCCAGGAGGAGCAGGATCGCCCCGAAATGTCCGAGGCGCTCCCCCTACCACCACCACGGCCGGCAACCCCCCAAGCGGCACCGAGCCGGCCACCATCGCGTGCCCGGCCGCCAGCGCCTCGACCTTCACGGGATCCTCGGCCCCCCCCCGTGGCGCCGCGTGCGGCACCGCCTCCGCCGCCGGCAGCCGAGGTCGTTCCGAGCCAGCCTTCGACTCCTACGACCGAGAGTGGGCCGCTCGAGCACAAGAAGAGTCGGCGTCGTCGCCGACGGCGTGGCCCTCGACCGCCGGGCGGGCCGCCTCCCTCACCTGAGTCTTGAGTGGCCAAGTTCTACATCAACACCGCCATTGATTACGCCAACGGCGATCCCCATCTCGGCCACGCCCTGGAGAAGGTCGGCGCTGATTGTATCGCTCGCTACCGCCGATTGCGGGGCGATCAGGTCCACTTCGTGATGGGGATGGATGAACACGGGCAGAACGTCGCCCAGGCGGCGGAAACGAACGGGGCCCCGCCCCAGGAGTGGGTCGATCACATCGCGAACCGGTTCGATACCGCCTGGAAGCAGCTCCTCTGCTCGCACGATGACTGGATTCGCACCACCGAGCCCCGCCACGCCAAGACGGTCACCGCACTCTTGGAGCGCATTCAGCAGCGAAGCCCCGAGGATCTTTTTCTCGGAGAATACGAAGGTTGGTATTGCGTTGGATGTGAAGAATTCAAGCAAGACAATCAAATCGTCGACGGTCATTGTATCGAGCACCCGACGCGGCCGCTCGTCCGGACCAAGGAGCGAAACCATTTCTTCCGATTGAGCCGATATCGTGACGAGTTACTCCGTCTGATCACGAGCGGCGAGTTTCCCGTGGAACCCGCCATTCGGCGGAACGAGATCGTACGCTTGCTCGAGGAAGGGCTGGTGGACATCTCCATTTCCAGGGTCCGCATTCCGTGGGGGATCCCCTTCCCCGGCGACCCGTCCCACACCGTCTATGTGTGGTTCGATGCCTTGATCAACTACCTCTCGGCGACCGGTTTCCCCGACCCAGGGTATGAGCGCCTGTGGCCAACCGATCTGAACGTGATCGGCAAAGGCATCACGCGCTTTCACTGCGTAATTTGGCCCGCCATGCTCCTCGCCGCGGGGCTCCCCCTGCCGGGCAAGGTGTGGGCGCACGGGTACGTGCAGTGGGACGGGGCAAAGATGTCCAAGTCGGCGGGCACCGTTGTGAGTTTGGACGACGCCATCTCACGTCACGGAGCCGATGGGCTTCGCTATTTCCTCCTGCGAGAAGTAGGGTTCGAGAACGACGGGAATTTTACCTGGGAACGGTTCGACGAGCGCTACACCGCCGACCTCGCGGATGGCTTGGGCAACCTCGCGTCCCGGTCGCTCGCGATGCTCGAAAAGTATCGGTCCGGTGTCGTCCCAGAGACCAGCGGCCTGACCCCTCTGGACGAGGCGGGACGTGCCTGTGTGGCTGCTTACGCCCGGGCCATGGATCAGCTCGATCTCCGCGGAGGGGCCGAGGCGGCGTGGTCGCTCGTCGCGACCGCGAATCAATACATCGTCCAGAAGGCGCCCTGGAGCCTCGCGAAAGAGCAACGGGACGCGGATCTGGACGGGACCCTCAGCGCTCTCGTTCGATGCCTGTATCGCCTCAGTGTCATGAGCAGTCCGTTCCTGCCGGCGAAATCCGAAGCGTTGTGGGCCGCTTTGGGCCAGAGCGGCCATGCCGCCGGCGCCAACTGGGAAACCTTGTCCGACCCACCGGTTGCGCGATGCGCCGCCAAGAAACCCGAGAACCTGTTCCCGAAGCCCCAAACACCTTCCTAACACGACGCCCGCACTGCAATGGTTGGCGCATGCCGAGGCATGCGCATTGCGAGCGCTCTCGCCTTCTTCAGTACCACGATCCTCCCACTGCAACCGATTGTGCCCCCAAGGGCCGCTGCTCGAAGTCTGACCTCACCCCGGCTGTGTACCCTCCGAAACTATTACCAGACAACAGGTTAACACTTGCGCTTCCCGTCTTGACATGAGTCGGTTCACGGGCCATCTTATCACCTCCGGTACAGTTCCCGCATGGTCACGCACGTCGCGCTCAGGTTCCGCGAATCAGGCCTCGTTCTGGTACCTCAAGCTCGCCCGTTCGTCAGTTGGGAGCCTCATGGCAAAGGGTCGTTGGACGATTGTTGTCGTCCCCCAAGGATCGAGCAAATCAAAGGTCGTCGAGATCTCGCATACAGCGCTAAAGCTGCTTGCAACCCTTGGCGTGGCCTTCGCGATCTTGACCCTGCTCATAGGCTACGCGACGGTGTCGCGCTCACTCCATCTGGCCAAGAGTGATGCATTGCGAAGTGAGAACGCACGATTGGCGGAAGCGCTCGGACAACTGCACGGGCGGTTGAGCGTGCTGACCGACACGATCGCTCTAATCGAAAAGCGCGATGCCCGGATTCGGTTGCTAGCCAATCTCGAACCGATCGACCCTGAGGTGCGGGGCGTCGGCATCGGTGGCCCCAGGGCCCCGGGTGATTCCTCGGGCGGCAAATCGGAAAGCGTACTCGTCTCCCGCACGGATGAAGTGACTGTCGACCTCAGCGCGTTGATCCGCCGGGCCGACCTGCTCGCAAACTCATTCTCCCAGGCCGCGGAAAGTCTGAGCGCCCACGCCGATCGAACGACAGCTACGCCGTCGATCATGCCCACGCAGGGCTGGCTCTCGAGCGAGTTCAGCCGGATGCGAGAGCACCCGATCCTCCATATCGCGCGCCCCCACGAAGGCATAGACGTTACGGCCCCCATGGGGGCGTCGATCGAGGCGCCCGCCGCGGGCAAAATCATCGAAACCGGTTGGGAGGCGGGCTACGGCAACACAGTGGTGATTGATCACGGATTCGGCGTGCACACCAAGTTCGCCCACATCTCACGGACTCTGGTGCACGTGGGGCAGCGGGTCGCGAGAGGCGCTCGGATTGCGTTGGTTGGAAACACCGGACTTTCGACCGGTCCCCATCTGCACTACGAGGTGCATGTCAACGGTAGGCCAGTCGATCCGCTGCACTATATTCTGCCCGGTGTCATCACGGACTGACATCGACGGGGCGCGGCTGGGGTAGGAAGACCAAGGGGAATAGGCGAGCCAACCGGCCCCCTATTCCCCTTCTCGTTGGGTTGATACGCCGCCAATTAGTTGAATTTCACCTGGGGAGCATCTTCCGCCTTCTTGGTGCTCAGGTCGAAGTACTCCCTTGGCTTCCCTTGCCCGAACATTTTCGCGGTCAAATTCACCGGGAAGGTCCGAATGTATTGATTATAGTCGTTCACGGCCCCGTTGTAGTCCTGCCGGGCGACGCTAATCCGGTTTTCGGTGCCTTCCAACTGGCTTTGCAGATCTCGAAAGTTCTGGTTGGACTTGAGGTCCGGATAATTCTCCGTGATCACGAGGAGCCGGCCCAATGCGCTGGTCAGCCCTTGGTTCGCATCCGCCATGTCGCCCATCTTGCCGGTCTGAATCGCACCACCCAGCTTGGCCCGCGCTTCCGCAATCTGGCCGAAGACCGCTTGCTCCTGTTTCGCGAAACCTTTCACCGTCTCAACGAGATTCGGAATCAGATCGAAGCGTCGTTGCAACTGCACTTTGATCAGGCTCGCGGCCTTGTTGACCGCCTCGTCTTTGGCTTGAATGGCATTGTACCCACACCCCGTGCTGGAGAACGCGACGAGACCCAGCAGGGCCGTCATGAAAACGCGGCGACGCATCAGGAATCTCCTGGTTGAAGTTGATCGATGAATTGCACGGCCCGACTCACGGCTGTGAGATAGGCCTCACACTCCGAAGCGGTGCACACCCAGTTCTTGTCGTCCCGTCCCCGAAGAATGGCGAGGAGGGCACCGGGGTCGAACCCCATGGCCTTTCCGGCGGATTGGCAGAGCTGTTCCCCTTCCTTCGGAACCTCCTGCTTGAGGAGCACGCAGGAGCAGCGCAGCAGCGTCATCACCGAGGAAAAGCTTCGCCGCACCGCATGGGTGAGTTCCTTCGGTTTCTCCCCTAACGCCATGTAGGCCTGGCGTAGTCGGAGCACCCTCCCCCGAAATTCATGCTCCAACGACCGGCGTAGATCGAGGAGGTTGATGCGGACATCCTGCAACGGATCAATTCCTCGGACGACCTCACACGCGAGCCGCATGTCGGCGATTTCAATTGGAAACACGTCCGAGGCTCGCCGCCATTCATCCCGGGTCATCAACAACGGTGGAGCATGGCCGTCCTTCTCGAACTGGCTAAGGACTGGGGCCAGCTTCCGAAGCGCTTCGGGCGCCAAACTATCCGTGATCACCAGAAGGTTGATGTCCGAGCGACCCAGCCGGAAATCGTCCCTCACCGCGGATCCATACAGCATCGCACTGTAGGAACCGCCCAGCACACCATCGATGCGCTCCAAAATTGGGCGAACGACTTTTTCGATATCGGGCTTCATCAAAAGTCTCCTCCGGAACCGCCACCACTGAACCCTCCCCCACCACCAAATCCACCAAATCCTCCGCCACCGCCCCCACCGAATCCACCGCCACCCCCACCCCAACTGCCTCCACCGATCCAGGGGCCGACCCCGCGGAGCCACCCCCCGCCCCGTCGTTTGGCGTTGAACAGGAGAATCCAGATCACGATCACGGCAATGAGGATTATCCGAGTCGGAATCTTCCGTCCTGTTTCGGGTTGACTCACCTGATCGGGCTGAGCCAATGAGGAATCACGAATCCCCATGCCCTGAACGATGATACTCGCCAGTGCTTTCGCACCCGTCTCGAGACCCTGCCCGTAGTCGCCCGAGCGAAGCGCCGGCACCATGAGGTCACGAACCCGGCTGGACTGGAGGTCGGTTACGATGCCTTCAAGGCCTTGGCCCACCTCGATGCGCACGTGTCCCGCCTGCGTCCCGTCCCGCGCACGCGGCACCAGCAACAGCACCAACCCGGCGTTGTGCCGGGCATCGCCCACCTCCGCTTTCGCGCCAACCTTCCACACCCGTCCGATCTCGAGCGCCACCTCGGCAGCGCTCCGGTCGCCGATCGTGGGAAGGGTCACGATGGCCATCTCCGCGCCCGTCACGGCTCGGAGCCTGATCGCCAGGGAGTCCAGTCGCGAAACGGTGGCCGGATCGAGCAAGCGTGCCACATCGGTGACATATCCCGCCGGGGTGGGCGGAAAGAGCTTGCGCAAGGCATCCTGCTGCGCCACTAGAGGCAGCGCAACGAGTTGTAGCAGTACTAGAACCCTGATACCTTTCGCGCGTGTCACGCTGGATTGTTCTCCTCGCACTCGTCTTCGCGGCCTGTGACCGCGGCACCGTCGTCTTCCGGGTCACCGTCCCGGATGAGGAGGGTGTTGAACGGCCGGTCGCGGGCGTCACTGTCGCATTTCTGCCTTACGACCGGGACAGCGTTCTCCAATCTTTGGAGCAACGTGCCTCCGCGCCCCGGCCCCATACGCAAATCCTCGACAGTCTGTTTCGCACGTTCCGCGAGCCCTATGCGGCGTATGCCGGAGCGCTCCGCACGGCGGAACGGTTGCAAAGTTCGATGAAGCGTCTCAAAGCTCAGCTCGAAGGCTTGTCAAGAGCCGCACCGGAGTACGCCCCGCTTTTCACGCGGTTCGAACGAGAGGCCGACTCGCTCACAGCGGTCGGGAAAGTGCGCGACGCGGCGGCCGTCGACCTCGAACGCGCTCGGAAGACGCTCTCGCCTCGGATCGACACCTTGCGAGCCGATGTGCGGCGCTGGGAAGATAGCACATATCGCGACTACGAGCGTACGGTGCGCGGCCTCGCAAACAGTCGAATGTACGAGCCGGTCGGAGACTCGACGGACGTCCAAGGCTATGGTCGGGTCAAGCTGCGGCGCGGCGAGTGGTGGGTGTATGCGCGCTCGCTCGATGCGCGTGATCCAAACGCCGAGTGGTATTGGAACATCCGGGCGAAAGACGACACGATCCGCCTTTCCCCCGCGACGGGCCGTTCACGGCCAAGGTACTAGGATGCGGCAACTCGGCTGCGGTGCGCTGTTCGTGCTGCTGGCGGCCCTACCCGCGGCGGCCCAAGATCCAACCCTTGCACCCCGCTCCAAGGGCTCGCCGAGCGCCGCAGTGACCGTCTACGAAATGTCGGACTTTCAGTGCCCGTATTGTCGCCGGCACACCCTCGAGACCTTCCCGACCCTCGAGCGCGAATACGTCGCGACCGGCAAAGTCCGCTGGGTCTTCATCAATTTCCCTCTGGCCTCGATTCACCCGAACGCCGTAGCCGCCGCGCAATTCGCGATGTGCTCCGCCCGGCAAGGCAAATTCTGGCAAGCACACGATATCCTCTATCAAGAACAAGAAAAGTGGGCACCCCTCAAGGATCCCGGCCCCTACTTGGTGTCGCTCTTCGATCCGCTCAGGCTTCTCCGCGCCCCGATGACCGCGTGCCTGCAAAAATCCGAGACACTCGCCGAAATCCGAGGCGATGCAGAAGGCGCCGTCAAGGCAGGCGCCCAGAGCACGCCGACCTTTTACGTGGAAGGACTGCTGGTTGTCGGAGCCCAACCGATCGAGCTGTTCCGCCAGCTGCTCGATTCCCTGGTCGTGGCGAAAAGTGCGAGGGGGAAGAAAGGGTCGTAGTGGACGGCTACCGGCTGAGCGATAGGATCACATCATACAGCGCGTGAGACCACGCGGTGATTCCGAATCCTCGCAAGAGGTAGAGTCCGCTGAACAGGAGACCCGCCACGGCGCGAAAGGTGAAGGATGCGAGGGTGAGACGGTCACCGTAGGGTCCGACATAGTGAAACGCTGAAAAAATGAGCGCCCCGAGTGCCGCGGCGAAGGCTCCGGCGGCGGCGGGCTTCCATCCCAGAACACGCTGCGCGCCCCACGCCAATGTCCCCACTACCAAGACCCGGAACAGCAGCTCCTCGTAGATCCCCGCGCCGAGCGAGACCACGAGCTGAGTAGCAAGGTCGAGCCGAGGCCCCCGGGCGCTCCCCGGTATCACCAGAGTACCGTGGAGTAGCATCGAGGTCAGCGCACCAGCCACGAGGCCGAGCACGAGGGCGTAAGCGATGGACTCGAGACCCATCCCGGCGAAGACCGCCAGACGCAGGTCGCCCCGATGCGCTCGGACGTCGCGCCAAACGATGAAGATGCCGGTGCCCACCAAGACCAGTGCGAAAACCGCTAGGCCGTCGCGGCCACCAAGCACCGAGAACAAACTCTTGAGAAGTACGTCAGCCCCGTTTCGCACTCCGCCCACCGCATCCTGGTTCAGTAGGATCGCGAGAGCTTCGTAAAGCGCCAGGAGCGGGAATGCAAAGAGGACGCTATACCGGGGCGAACGGCTGGCTGACCAGTAAGAAGCAGCGGGCGACTTTGGCATCGTGAAAAGGTAAGCGGGAGGAGCAGGCGGCGGGAGCGAGGTCCCCACGTGGATCGCGCCAACCACCCTGGGGGAGCAGCATACCACGCTCCATCAAGACAATCGGCGCGACCAGAAGCCATCGAGCTCGAGACGATCTCCCGTGCTCCTACTTCTCCAGGCGATCGTTTGCCCAGCCCAAGCTCGAACGACGTTCATCACCAGACAATGGATCACCTCCTCGGTTCAGGTTGAGGTTACCCGCGTGGGCATTCCAAAGATGGGGACGACCTAAGCCGAAACGCAAGATCATGCCCGGTCCTCGGAGCGTGGTTGACTCAGGTCCTCTTGGTGCCCACATTGGCCCCGATGCGCCACACCTCGTTCTGGTACCGCGCCGCCATCAATTCCGCAACGATTCTGGCGCCGGCAATCGCCCGGTTCAATCCGAAGCTCCGCGAGGGACTGCGGGGGCGCGAGGGCGTGCAGCAGCGGCTTTCGAGTTGGGCCGCGTCACACCGGGACCCGAGTCGGCCGTTGGTCTGGTTTCATGCTCCATCGGTCGGAGAGGGCCTCCAGGCCGAAGCCGTCATCACCCGTCTCGGCACCCAACACACCGAGTGGCAATTCGCCTACACCTATTTCAGTCCGTCCGCGATGCGCCTGGCGGCCCGCCTCCCGGTCGCGATCGCCGACTACCTCCCCTTCGACACCGCGCGGGCGGTCGATGGGGCGCTCGATGCCCTCAAGCCCACCGCGCTCGTATTTTCGAAGCTCGACCTTTGGCCCGAGCTTGCGGTACGCGCGGCCAATCACCGAGTGCGGGTTGCGATGATCGCTGCCACGGTGAGCGCCACCAGCGGCCGAACCCGTTGGCCGATCCGATCGCTCCTTCGCCCTGGCTATGCGGTGCTGGATCAGGTCGGCGCGATTGCTCGAGACGATGCCGACCAACTGGTTCGGCTCGGAGTCCGGAAAGAAGCTTTGTCCGTCACCGGCGACCCGCGGTACGATAGCGCCCTGCGCGTCGTCCAACGGGTTGACCCACTCGACCCGTTGCTCGCGTTCGGAAAAGTGAGGCCCACGCTCGTCGCGGGGTCAACCTGGCCCTCGGACGAAGGAGTACTTCTGCGCGCGTTCCGACAAATCGGCCGAATAGCGCCGGCGGTCCGACTGATCCTAGTGCCCCATGAACCAACGCCAGCCCACCTGGAACGACTGGAGGCTGAGTCGAAATCGCTTGGGCTCGGAGCCCCGACTCGGCTGAGTACTGGCGCGGGCCCCGAAGATCGTCTCCTCGTCGTGGACCGGCTGGGAGATTTGGCGACTCTGTACGGTGGCGCCGCGTTTGCGTTCGTGGGTGGCGGGTTCGGCCAAGCGGGGCTTCACTCCGTGTTGGAACCGG